>NZ_JAKUGX010000013.1:0-104196 GCF_022664195.1 Bacillus cereus group sp. BfR-BA-01316 | reverse complement strand
GAAATTATTAGTAGATGAAACAGCAAAGCAAGTGAGTGAGGCTGAGAAGCAAAAGAAACTAGAAGAGAGTAAGAAGCAAGAAGAAGCGAAAAAGCTAGAAGAGAGTAAGAAGCAAGAAGAAGCAAAAAAACTAGAAGAGAGTAAGAAGCAAGAAGAAGCAAAAAAACTAGAAGAGAGTAAGAAGCAAGAAGAGGCGAAAAAGCTAGAAGAGAGTAAGAAACAGGAAGAAGCAAAAAAGCTAGAAGAAAGTAAGAAACAAGAAGAACAGAAGAAATAGGAATAGTAAGTAAAATACAGCAGCATTTCGGAAGGAATAAATACAATCATAAGGCAAATAGGTGAGAGAGCCCTACTACTCACCTATTTGCTTTGTTTTTCTTATTTCACTATTCGTGGGTATAAGGCCTTCACCCAAAAATTTAACGAATGTGAGGAAGTTAGTTGGCAGCCCACCACTTGGTGAAGGTTAATAATCAGTGGGGGATGAACAAAATCCCTACTGATTAAAGTGTCACTTTATTTCTCAATACTTTTCTGAAAAAAAGGAAAAATTGTTGAGAAATAAAAATAATCAAAAAATATATTGTATTTATATAGTTTTGTTCGTTATAATGAACTTAAGGTTTTAAAAAAAGAACAAATATTAGCTAAGCTTAGCTAATATAGTTTTAGTTACACCTCTTATTTTGAAATAAGAGATAAAAATACAAAAAACAGCTAGGGGGAATTGATTGTGAGTCTGAAAAAGAAATTAGGTATGGGAGTTGCATCAGCAGCATTGGGGTTATCTTTAATTGGGGGAGGAACATTTGCATTCTTTAGCGATAAAGAAGTGTCAAATAATACATTTGCAGCTGGGACGTTAGATCTTACATTAAACCCTAAAACGCTTGTAGATATTAAAGATTTAAAACCAGGGGATTCTGTTAAGAAAGAGTTCTTATTAAAGAACGACGGTACTTTAGCAATTAAAGATGTTAAATTAGCGACAAAGTACAGTATTACAGATGCAAAAGGTGATAATGCTGGTGAAGACTTTGGTAAGCATATTAAAGTGAAATTCCTTTGGAACTGGGATAAACAAAGTGAGCCTGTATATGAAACAACTTTAGCTGAGTTACAAAATGTGGATCCAGATGTTTTAGCTAAAGACATCTTTGCTCCAGAGTGGGCAGAGAATGGTGGTCTAGCACCAAATTCAGAAGACTATCTATGGGTACAATTTGTATTCGAAGATGATGGTAAAGATCAAAACAAATTCCAAGGCGATTCATTGAACTTAGAATGGACATTCAACGCAAGCCAAACAGATGGCGAAGAAAAATAATAAATCAAAAAGCGGGGATTCCCCCGCTTTTTTTTATAAAGAAAAAAAGAAGTGCCAGTTTTAAGCACTCTTTCATATGTATTATTGTTGATTTTTCTTCCATTGTGTAAATTCGAGAAATTCACGAAACTGTTCTTTTGAGACACCGGAGCTCATCGCATCTTTAACGAGTTGTGTCCATTCGGAGTCTAGATGACTTTCTGTTGTTGTTTCATCGTGAAGTAAAGTATCAATTGGAATTTGTAGAACAGCTGCAATTTTTTCAAGAAACTGAATAGAAGGGTTTTTTTGTAAATTCCGTTCTATAGAACTAATGTAAGATTTAGCTACACCAGCTTTTTCGGCGAGTTCTGTTAGTGAAATGCCTTTTTGTAAACGAAGGCGTTTTATACGTTCTCCTATCATATTTGCGCACCTTTCTATCAATATGTAGTCGTCTTATGATGTGATTATTATAACATAAACTTCGTTAAAAAGAACGAGGCTATTGAGCCTGGCTCGTATGCTTCATACGTTGGAAAAAGTGTTCAATATCTTGCAGGGCAATGCCAGCATCTAGAGCTTCAAGTATTAAATCAATCCATTCTTGATCTAGTGAGTCAGCCTTATCTTTGTACAAATGTAATTCCTCCCTAATTATTGGTCATAATTGCTGCTACATAGTAGACGATAATTAACCAAATTTTATATTTTATGTGTCAAATTATCGAATATTGTGTAGATGAAACAAAGATAAAATCCCCATTAAATTCTCTCTATGGAAATTATAATGTTTTCGCCAAAAATTTTCAATATTTTCAGAAAACATTGTTGAATTGTGATATATTCGTATACTAACTATGAAATTTTTACAAATATATTAAAAAGATTACATAATATAACTAAATATTGAAAATATATTGAATTTTTAATAATATAAAATATGTAATACATATTTTATATTAGGGGAGGAAATAAGGGATGAAAAAGAAACCATTTAAAGTGTTATCATCAATTGCTTTGACAGCTGTTCTAGGCTTGTCGTTTGGTGCTGGAAGCCAGTCTGTATATGCTGAAACGCCTGAAAACAAGACAGCTACAAGCCCAGTGGATGATCACTTAATCCCAGAAGAGAGATTAGCAAATGCGCTAAAAAAACGTGGGGTAATTGATTCATCTGCTTCAGGGACAGAAACAAAGAAAGCTGTCGAAAAGTATGTAGAGAAAAAGAAGGGTGAAAATCCTGGGAAAGAAGCGGCAAGTGGGGACCAACTTACGAAAGATGCATCTGACTTTTTAAAGAAAGTGAAAGATGCGAAAGCAGACACGAAAGAAAAGTTAGATAAACCTGCAACAGGGACACCTGCTGCGACAGGACCAGTTAAAGGCGGTCTAAATGGTAAAGTACCAACTTCTCCAGCAAAGCAAAAAGAATATAACGGTGAAGTTCGAAAGGATAAAGTACTCGTTTTACTTGTAGAGTATGCTGACTTTAAACATAACAATATCGATAAAGAGCCTGGCTACATGTATTCTAACGATTTTAATAAAGAGCATTATGAAAAAATGTTATTCGGTAACGAGCCGTTTACACTAGATGATGGAAGTAAAATTGAAACGTTTAAACAATATTACGAAGAGCAATCTGGTGGTAGCTACACAGTGGACGGAACAGTTACAAAATGGTTAACGGTTCCTGGTAAAGCAGCTGATTATGGTGCTGATGCTGGTACAGGTCATGATAATAAAGGACCAAAAGGACCACGTGATCTAGTAAAAGATGCATTAAAAGCAGCTGTAGATAGCGGACTTGATTTATCACAGTTTGATCAGTTCGATCAATACGATGTAAATGGTGATGGAAATCAAAATCAACCGGACGGTTTAATCGATCACTTAATGATTATTCATGCGGGTGTTGGACAAGAAGCAGGCGGTGGTAAATTAGGTGATGATGCAATTTGGTCACATCGCTGGACAGTTGGACCAAAACCATTCGCAATTGAAGGTACACAAGCGAAAGTTCCATATTGGGGCGGAAAGATGGCAGCATTCGACTACACAATTGAACCAGAAGATGGCGCGGTTGGTGTATTCGCACATGAATATGGCCATGATTTAGGTCTTCCAGATGAGTATGATACACAATATAGCGGTGATGGTGAGCCGGTTGAAGCTTGGTCTATTATGAGTGGCGGTAGCTGGGCTGGTAAAATTGCTGGAACAACACCAACGAGTTTATCACCACAAAATAAAGAGTTTTTCCAAAAAACAATAGGTGGTAACTGGGCAAATATCGTAGAGGTAGATTACGAGAAATTAAATAAAGGTATCGGTCTAGCAACATACTTAGACCAAAGTGTTACGAAGTCAGATCGTCCAGGTCTGATTCGTGTTAACTTACCAGATAAAGATGTAAAAGGAATTCAGCCTGCATTTGGTAAACAGTATTACTACAGCACAAAAGGTGACGATCTTCATACAAAGATGGAAACACCGCTGTTCGATTTAACAAATGCAACGACTGCGAAATTTGATTTCAAGTCATTGTATGAAATCGAAGCAGAGTACGATTTCCTTGAAGTACACGCTGTAACAGAAGACGGTCAACAAACGTTAATTGAAAGACTTGGTGAGAAAGCAAATAGTGGAAATGCAGCTACGACAAATGGAAAATGGATTGATAAATCATATGATTTAAGTCAGTTCAAAGGTAAGAAAGTGAAATTAACATTTGATTACATTACTGATGGTGGTTTAGCGTTAAACGGATTCGCTCTTGATAATGCGTCATTAACAGTAGATGGTCAAGTTGCATTCTCAGATGATGCAGAAGGTACATCACAATTTAAATTAGATGGTTTCGTTGTATCTAACGGAACAGAGAAGAAAAAACATAACTACTATGTTGAGTGGAGAAACTATGCTGGTTCAGATAACGCATTGAAATTTGCTCGCGGTCCGGTATATAACACTGGTATGGTTGTATGGTATGCGGATTCAGCTTACACAGATAACTGGGTTGGTATACATCCAGGACATGGTTTCCTTGGAGTAGTTGACTCTCATCCAGAAGCAATTGCAGGAACTTTAAATGGCAAACCAACATTTAAAAGCAGTACGCGATTCCAAATTGCTGATTCGGCGTTCTCATTCGACAAAACGCCAGCTTGGAAAGTTGTATCTCCAACGCGTGGAACATTCGTATACGATGGATTACCAGGGGTACCGAAGTTCGATGACTCTAAAAAGTATATTAATGAGCAGATTCCAGATGCAGGACGTATTTTACCGAAGCTTGGTCTGAAGTTTGAAGTAGTAGGACAAGCTGATGATAATTCTGCAGGTGCTGTTCGTTTATACCGTTAATACAGTAAAACTACCGAGAGATGTTCTTTCGGTAGTTTTTTTGTGAGCAATGAATTTTATATAAAGTAAAAAGTCATATATAATGTAACTTTACGAATAGAAATTTGTTACATATAAAGTCTATATAAATAATGAAAGAATTGTATAAAGTGAAACTTTAATCGGTGGGGGTTTTGTCCATCCCCACTGATTATTAACTTCCTTGAATTCGCTGGATTTTGAGGTGAGAGTCTTACTGCTCGTTAATAGCGGGATAAACATAGTGGGAGAAGGTGAGTGAATGAGTATTTCCTCTATTGTAAATAAACAAAAGGAATATTTTTATAAAGGACATACGAGAAGTGTAGAGACGAGAAAGAATAATTTGAAGAAGCTTTATGAAGGAATTCAGCGTTTTGAGGATGAGATTTTTCAAGCGTTGAAATTAGATTTGAATAAATCAGTTCACGAATCATTTACAACAGAAATTGGATATGTACTAAAAGAGATTTCTTTTCAAATGAAGCATATTTCATCTTGGAGTAAACCAAAGCGTGTTCGCACAGCTCTTACTCATTTTGGATCGAAGGGGAAAGTAGTGCCAGAACCGTATGGTGTGACGCTTATTATCGCACCGTGGAACTATCCGTTTCAATTAGCAATTGCCCCACTCGTAGGAGCATTGGCAGCCGGAAATACAGTCGTTTTAAAGCCGTCAGAGTTAACGCCAAACGTTTCAAAAGTGCTTACGAGAATGCTAGAAGAATTATTCCCAGAAGAGCTTGTATCGGTAGTAGAAGGCGGTGTTGAGGAAAGCAGTGCACTTTTAAAGGAACCGTTTGACTATATTTTCTTTACAGGTAGTGTTGGCGTCGGAAAAGTTGTGATGGAAGCAGCGGCAAAAAAATTAACGCCTCTTACGTTAGAACTTGGCGGGAAAAGTCCATGTATTGTACATAAAGATGCAAAGCTAGATGTAACCGCAAGACGTATCGTTTGGGGCAAGTTTTTGAATGCTGGGCAGACGTGTGTAGCGCCTGATTATATGTACGTTCATTCTTCAGTGAAAGAGCAGTTAATCGAGGCATTACGACATGAAATCGCAGAGCAATATGGAAAAGATGCTTTACAAAATGACAATTACGTACGAATTGTGAGTGAGCGTCATTTTGAACGCTTATGTACATTTTTGCAAGATGGTAAACCTGAGATTGGAGGGAATTATACGAAAGAAACATTACACATCGAGCCTACAGTGTTAACGAATGTTACATGGCAAAGTACTGTTATGGAAGATGAAATTTTCGGACCAATTTTACCAATTATAGAATATGACAAAATAGAAGAGGTAATTGAAACGATTCAGCACCATCCAAAGCCGTTAGCACTATATGTATTTTCTGAAGATAGAAAAGTGCAAGAGAAAGTGACGAGTAATATTTCATATGGCGGAGGATGTATAAATGATGTCGTATATCACCTTGCAACGCCATATTTACCTTTTGGGGGCGTTGGAAGTAGTGGGTTGGGCAGCTATCATGGTGAACAAAGTTTTCGGACTTTTTCCCATTATAAAAGCATTTTGTCCCAATCTACAGCATTCGATATGAAAATTCGTTACTCTTCTACAAAAAGTGCTTTAAAATTCATACGAAAGTTGTTAAAATGATGATGGTGTTTATCAGTAGGCGTAGCCGTATGATAAAAACCCCTTCGCAACTGAAGGGGTTTTTCTGTTCGACATATGTATCATGCGAAAATGAATCAAACATACTACATAAAGAATAGAAGAGAACGCTGCTAAACAACCATTTTTGTTTGGATCGAAACAAAAAATAGTCTATAGAACATAAATATTTATTCATGAATATAAAAATTAAAATTTAAGGTAGATAGGACGGGAAAATGAAAAAGATTATTAAAGTTGAAGCAGTAGAAAAACATTTTGGAAATCAAGTGATTATCCCCCCTCTTTCTTTAGATATTAAAGAAGGAGAATTTTTAACAATTTTAGGACCGAGTGGTTGCGGGAAAACGACTTTACTTCGTATGATCGCAGGATTTGAAACGCCAACTAAAGGGAATCTTTTATTAGATGATGAAAAGATTAACGATTTGCCGCCATACAAGCGTCATATGAATTTAGTGTTCCAACATTACGCACTATTCCCACATATGAATGTTGAAAAAAATATTTGTTTCGGTATGAAAATGCAAAAAGTATCAGCGGCAGAACAGAAAGAACGTGCGGAAGAGGCAATGCGTTTAACTCAGTTACTGGAGTTCCGTAACCGTAAACCTTCGAAGCTTTCTGGTGGACAGCAGCAGCGTGTAGCAATTGCAAGAGCAATTGTAAACAACCCACGTGTATTACTATTAGATGAGCCACTTGGAGCGCTTGACTTTAAGTTAAGAAAAGATTTGCAACGTGAATTGAAAAACTTACAACGTAATTTAGGAATTACGTTCATATATGTAACGCACGATCAAGAAGAAGCGATGAGTATGAGTGATCGTATTGTCGTTATGAATAAAGGGCATATCGAACAAGTCGGCACGCCTAAAGAAATTTACAATAAGCCGAAAACATTGTTTGTTGCGACGTTCATAGGTGAAAATAATATCGTAAAAAATGGGGAAAACTACGTAGCAGTTCGCCCTGAAAATGTAAAAGTTCGCTCGGTGGAAGAGCCAATTTTAAAAGAATACCACCTTGGGCATATTGAAGATATTGAATTTGTTGGAAATATGGAAAAGCTATATGTACGTGAGGAGAAAACAGCGGAATTACTAATGGCATACCAAACTGCTGAAGCAGCAACGCAGTGGAGCATTGGGGATAATGTATATGTAGGTTGGGAGCAAGAGGACGAGGTGACCTTAAATTGAAGAAAGGGAAATTACTCGCATTACCTACAGTCGTATGGCTGTTACTCTTCTTCCTAATTCCACTTCTGTTCGTATTAGCATTTGCCTTCATGCAGCGCGGAGCATACGGGACAGTGGAGATGAAATTCACATTAGATAACATAGCGCGTGTGTTTGATCCATTATATATGGGGACGTTATGGGAAACAGTGAAGATAGCTGTTATTACTACAGTACTATGTTTATTAATCGGTTATCCATTTGCCTATACAATTACAATTGTTGATCGTAAATATCGTTCTATCCTTCTATTATTGGCAACGATTCCGTTCTGGATTAACTTTCTTGTTCGTTCATACGCATGGATTGTTATTTTGCGTTCACAAGGACTTGTAAACACATTGCTATTGAAACTAGGTATTATTAGTGAACCTTTAAATCTGCTATATAATACACCTTCTGTAATACTCGGAATGGTATATTCTTTATTACCATTTATGATTTTACCAGTGTATGCAGCAATTGAGCAGCTTGATAAGCGTAAGCTAGAGGCAGCTTATGATTTAGGAGCAACACCAGTAAAGGCATTTTGGAATGTAACAGTACCGATGACGATGTCAGGGATTACAACTGGTTCTATTTTAGTATTCGTTTCTTCTATCGGAATGTTTGTTGTATCAGACGTTATGGGTGGATCGAAAGTAGCATTAATCGGAAACGTAATTCAAAACCAATTCTTAGGCTCACGTGACTGGCCGTTTGGTTCCGCGTTATCTATGATTGTTGTTCTATTCTCTGTTCTGTTAATTTACTTATATTATCGTGCAACGAAAGTATATAAATATGATGGAAACGGAGGGGAATAGGCAAAAATGAAGAAGTTTTTAGTTTCTTATTCTTGGTTAATCTTATTGTTTTTGTATTTTCCAATGATGGTTTTAATGGTATATTCCTTCAACGATTCTCGCATTAATGCGGAATGGGAGGGCTTTACACTCCATTGGTATACAGATTTATTTCAAAAACAAGATGTTATTGATGCGTTTGTAAATAGTATTACGATTGCTCTTATAACGACAATTGTGACGACAGTTCTTGGTGTGATTTTTGCTATTGCATTACACCGTTACAAATATCGTTTTGAAGGGGCTATTAACGGTCTTGTATATTTACCAATTTTAATTCCTGATATTTTAATGGGATTATCTTTACTTATCCTATTTAGTCAATTAGGTATGGAACTTGGAAAAACAACAATTATTATTGCACACATTACATTCAGTATTTCATTTGTTGTTGTTATTTTAGCGGCACGTCTTTCTGGCATGGGACGTGATTTAGAAGAGGCTGCAAACGATTTAGGAGCAACGCCGTGGCAAACGTTTCGTTATGTAACGTTTCCAGCAATTGCACCAGGAGTTATTTCAGCCGCATTATTAACATTCACATTATCGATTGATGATTTTGTAATTAGTTTCTTCGTATCAGGACCAGGCTCAACAACATTGCCATTATACATTTATAGTATGGTTAAGCGCGGAGTATCACCTGAAATTAATGCTCTGTCTACAATATTAATTGTTGTAATTGTAGGATTAATGGTGCTATCGGAAATCTTCCGTAATAAAGGTGCAGACGGTGAAGAAAACTCTGGAGGACACCTTCCTTTATAATACGAATGATATAGAAAGAACGAGGAGGTAAAAAATCAATGAAATTGATGAAGACATTAGCTGGCGCAGCTATTAGCTTCGGGCTTGTTGCAGGTGTACTTGCGGGCTGTGGTGAGAAGAAAGAAGAATTAAATATTTATAGTTGGGCTGACAACTTTGATGAGCAAGTTTTAAAAGATTTTGAAAAGAAATATAACGTGAAAATCAATTATGATAAATATGCAAGTAATGAAGAAATGCTTGCGAAATTACAAGCTGGTGGCGCAACATATGATTTGATTCAGCCGTCTGATTACATGGTGAAAACGATGGCGAAGATGGACTTGTTAGAGCCTTTAGATAAGAAGAACATCCCGAATATCGAGAATCTTGTTTCTAATTTCAAAACACCCGCGTTTGATCCAGAGAATAAGTATTCTTTAGTATATACTTGGGGTGTAACAGGAATTGCATACAATAAAAAGTATGTGAAAGAAACACCTACAAGTTGGAATGATTTATGGAACGAGAAATATAAAGGACATGTTACTTTATTAAACGATTCTCGTGAAGTATTAGGAATGGGACTTAAGAAAAACGGTTTCTCTAATAGCACGAAAGAGGATGCACAGTTAAAGACAGCGTCAAATGATTTACAGAAGCTACTTCCAAACTTATTAGCATTCGATACAGATAACATTAAACAAAAATTCATTACCGAAGATGCTTGGATCGGGACAGTTTGGTCTGGAGACGCAGCATTTATCGCGAAAGATAACAAAGATGTAGGATACGTTGTACCAAAAGAAGGTGGCACAATTTGGGCTGACACGTTAGCGATTCCAAAAGGTGCGAAACATAAAGAACTTGCAGAGAAGTTTATGAATTACTTATTAGATGAAAAAGTAAGTGTGAAAAACTATGAGTCAATTGGTTACAGTAATCCAAATGAAAAAGCTCGTCCTCTTCATAGTAAAGAATATCGTGAAAACCACATGATTTTCTTAACGAAAGAAGAATTAAATCGTACAGAATGGCTTGTTGATGTAGACGATAAGTTAAAAGATTACGATCGTTACTGGACAGAGCTGAAAACAAAAGGTAAATAAGTAAGAAAATGCGGTTTCTAAAGTAGAAATCGCATTTTTTCATAAGTAGGAGGAAATCGTTTGAAGAAAAAGTTACATCGATATGAGTTCATGTGTATGATTTTATTACTTGCTTTATTCGGCATTATCGCTTGGAGAGTACAAGCAAGCGGAGTTACAGCAGTGGATACATATGTCCGAGAGATGGTAAAAGGATTACAAACAGAAAGCTCAATTACATTCTTCACATATTTTACAAAGTTAGGATCTGCAATTGGAGTTATAACGACACTAGTTATAAGCTTGCTCGTTTTTTGGAAAAAGCGTTATTATGCTGCTATGATTGTGTATCCAATGGCTATATTAACGACACACCTTGTTAATAAGGGAATAAAAGAAATTGCAAAAAGAGACCGCCCATCATTAAATGAGGCACTTGACGCACTTGGGTATAGCTTCCCAAGTGGACATGCAATGCTATCTATCATAACATTCGGTTTTCTTGCCTATATCATTGCTGCGAATTTGAAAAGTATAGCTGGAAAATGTGGTATTACGATTTCGATGGGCATATTAATTATATTGATTGGATTAAGTAGAGTTATTTTAAATGTACATTATCCAACCGATATTTTAGCAGGTTACTGCGCAGGTGGCATTTTGTTAATCATAGCAATTTATTGTCATCGTTTACTTACCGAGAGATTGGGACTTAATAACGAGAGATAGAAAAACGCCTAGAAAAACTAGTATTATAGTTTTTCTAGACGTTTTTTGTTTATGGGGAGATGTGATACAGTATAAATGATAAGTGAATTATATAAAGTAGGTGAAAATGTGTGAAGACAAATGTACATAAAATTGATAAGTGGGGGAAGATAGGAACTTTTCTGTATCAATTTCGTTATACAGTAATCGTAGCATTACTATTACTTGCGATAGTGCTCGGTACTTTTGCTCCAAAACTTCCAGGAGTATTGGGTGGTGATGGTTTCCAAACAGAAGGGGATTATCAAAGGACGAAAGAAATTTTAGATAAAGATTTTAAGCAGTCTCAAGATACACTTTTACTCGTTTTTGAGAAGGAAAAGGATACTTCGCATGAGGATTTCCAAAAGCGTATAGAGGGGATAATAAATCAAATTCAAGAGAAGGAAACATACGAATCTTTTCATCATCCAATGCAAAATAAAGAGATGTTACAAGATGATATCGGTTATGCGACGATTTTATTTTCCGGGAAAACAAATAAAGAACGAATGGAAAAGACATTACAATTCGCCGACAAAATCGAGAAGGAAAGTAGTGCAGTACTAAAAGTAACACCGACAGGGTATCCGAAAATTAATCAAGAGATTAATGAAAGAACGCAAAACGATTTAAAAGTAGCAGAGATGATTGGATTACCTATTGCGTTTCTCGTACTATTATTCTCATTTGGTAGTCTGCTTGCTTCTATTTTACCGATTGTAAATGGCGCGCTTAGTGTCATTAGTACGATGGGGATTTTATATTTTATAGGTAGTGATAAAGAGCTGTCTATTTTCGTGTTAAATGTTGCGCCGATGATTGGGCTCGCATTATCAATTGATTTCGCACTGTTATTTGTAAATCGTTTTCGAGAGGAAGTTGCGAAGAGAACCGTGAAAGAAGCGATAGCGATTACGTATCAAACGGCAGGGCGTGCTATCGTATTTTCAGGGTTATGTGTATTCGTCGGTTTATCCGGTTTATTTTTCTTTAAGATAGACTATATTCAGTCTGTTGCCATTAGCGGGATGATTGTCGTTATTATGAGCATTTTGTTTTCGCTCACGCTTCTTCCAGCGCTATTATCTCTAATTGGTAAAAGGATATTGAAAAAGAATCAGGCGGCGCCTACGCCATCAAATGTATGGCGTAAATTTGCACAGTTTGTAATGAAACATCCAATCGTCATGATTATTGTTGTTATAACATTTATTGTTATTTGTTTATTACCGCTACGTACAGCTAACTTGCAGTTTCCTGGTGTTGAAGCGTTACCTGAAAAGAGTGATACGAGAGTTGCATTTGAGAAGTATGAAGAAACCTTTAATAAAACTGTCCAAACACACGCTGATGTTACATTAGTAGTAGAGACGAAGAAAGATATAACAGAAAAAGAAAGCTTACAAAAGATAGAAGCTGTCGTTCAAAAGTTAAAAGATGATAAGCAAGTATATAAGGTGAAAAGTGTATATGACGGGCTAAATGGAATGAAAGCAGATCAAGTTGCTGGAATATTGCAGTCGCCAGAAGCTGCGAAAATAGCTCCTGTATTTGAAGCGTATACGAAAGGAAATAAAACAACAATGGAAGTCTTTTTGGATACGAAGCCAAGTACAGAAACTGCAAAACAATGGGTTCGTGATTTCAAAAAGAATTATAAGGAAAACAATGTTACTTACTATTTGGGCGGTATGACAACGTTCCAGCAAGAGTTAGAAGATGAAATTAAAGATAAAGTTGCAATTGGTATGTCTGTTATATTTGGATCAACCTTTGTCATTTTATTATTCGCATTCCGCTCTATACTCATTCCAATTAAAGCGATTATTATGAACGTACTTAGTTTAAGCGCAACAATTGGAATTGTAATTTGGTTATTTGAAGGTGGGCATTTCGGATTAGAGGAAAGTTCAGTTTTATTTGTATTACCAATCTTTATTTTTGGTCTCGTATTTGGTCTTAGTATGGATTATGAAGTATTCCTTATTTCACGTATTCACGAGCTATATGAGGAGACGAAAGATAATGATAAAGCAACGCTAGAAGGGCTTGTCTCTACAAGTCGTATCATTACGTCGGCTGCTTTAATTATGATTGTTGTTACCGGTGCATTTGCCTTCACCGATATTTTACCAGTAAAGCAAATGGGAATTGGTGTTGCGATAGCGATATTTCTTGATGCAACAATTATTCGCCTTATGCTCGTACCAAGTTTAATGAAATTGTTTGGAGATTGGAACTGGTGGTTACCATTCCGAAAGAAAAGAAAAAAATCGTCGTAAAAAATACTCATCTATAAGATGAGTATTTTTTTATGAATAGCAAGGCCTATATTTTGCAAATAGTATGTGATAAGAACATTACATACAAGTAGGTGAAGGCAATGTTTCGTTATTTTAAGTTTAAGCTAAATGATACAGTACAGTTTGCTGAAAAAGATGGACATATGTATCGCATTGTCGGTTATCGGTTAGAAAAAGGATTTTATCCAAAAGATGAATGGACTCATATCATTTATGAACTACTTAGAGAATTTGACGGGTATACGATGGATGCGGAAGAAGAGGAACTTGTAAAAGTCATTCAAGTAGAGGATGAGTATTATAAAATACAAGAAGTATCGGGGTATCGTTATCCAGTAAAAATGAAGCAAAAGCAGCAAGTTATGAAAGGAGAGAAAATAGACGACTTATTAGATACGTACAACGACTATAAACGATTGGCGGATTTCTTTAAAGATTTATTGTATGAACAAAAAGCTGAAGAAGTGTTGCAGGAGATGAAAAGGCTTAGAGCGTGAGGGGACAGTCGATTATAAGACTGTCCTCTATTTTTGACGGTGCATCAAAGTATGTTTTCCGTTACAATGAGAGAATCAATAGAAATAAGGTGATTTATAGTATGGAAACAAAGAAAAAGGGCGAATGGTGTGAAATTACGGTTCCAGCGACGTGGAATGGTATAAGTATTGAGTCGTTGTTAAAAGTAGAATGGGAAGTACCAAAAAAGTTATTACATCAGCTTCGTATGGAAAAAGGTGTTACGGTTAACGGAGAACAGAGGAGATGGAATGAACTTTTAAAAGAAGGAGATAAGTTACAAGTTCATATGTTTATGGAGGAGGAGTACGGCGTAGAGCCGGAATACGGTGAATTAAATGTAGTGTTTGAAGACGATCACGTACTCATTGTAAATAAGCCCGAGCAAATGGATACACATCCTTCTGAAAAAAATGGGACGGGAACACTTGCCAATCTTGTTGCTTTTCATTTTCAAATGCAAGGTTTAGAGACGAAGGTTCGTCATATCCATAGGTTAGATAAAGATACGACAGGTGGTGTTGTATTCGCAAAACATAGAATTGCGGGTGCAATTATGGATCGTTTATTAATGGAACGGAAAATTAAAAGAACGTATACGGCACTTGTTGAAGGAAGAGTAAAAAAGAAGCAGGGCACAATTGACGCGGCCATTGGAAGAGATCGACATCATGCTACGAGGCGCCGTGTTTCTCCAAATGGTGACCAAGCTATAACATATTATAAAGTAGAAAAATATTTTAAGAAGCAAGATGCTACCTTGGTAACGTTACAATTAGAAACAGGTAGAACTCATCAAATTCGTGTTCATATGAGCTATAATGGAAATCCGTTAGTTGGGGATGTATTATATGGTGGACAAACAAAATATATGGATCGCCAAGCGTTACATGCGATGAAAATTAATTTTTTGCATCCGATTACGAAAGAAGAGATCGAAGTTGAAGTACAATTCCCTACAAATTTAAACAATACAATGAAAGAATTTCAAAGAGAAAATGCGTAAAGTGTAAGTTTTACATTGAGAAAGTTAGATTTTTGCAGGGATTTCTCTAAAAGAGGCGAAGCCGTTAAGAGAATAGAGAGGTGAGAATCACTTGGTCAAATATAAATATATACTAGGAATATTTTTCGCTTGTCTTTTATTTACTCTATGCTTCTATCCATATTTATCAAGTCGTATGGCAGTACATTGGAACGAGAATGGTGTGCCCAACGAGTTTATGAGTAAACAAGTTGTTGTATTATTTATTCCTTGTCTTATTATTTTCTTACATGGATTAGTGTATATTATTTCACATAATATATATAAATTTGATAAAGAAGAGCATTTCATTATAAGTGGATTTATAAAGAGTGTTACTTTATTTATGTTATTTATCCATATGCTCATTCTCTTTATTAATTCGGGAAGTATTATATCCTTTCAAACAGGACTAACAATTGGAATTAGTATGTTTCTTTTTATGCTTAGCAAAGAGTTTAAAAAGGTAAAGGGTACGGAGAAAGAACCGATCAAATTACAAAAAATTCGTTTAGTTAGTAGACGAATTTTTCAAGTGATGGCGTGTAGCATATTACTTTCATTGTTTTTGAGCCTAAAGTGGGGGTTTTATGTGTTAATTAGTGTAATAAGCTGCGGGTCTATTTTGTTTATGTTCTACATTTTATACGCATACATATTAGAAAGCTATGAAACATAAAAAAAGAGTCTTCTAGGAGAAGACTCTTTTTTTCTATTTACTTCGTAATGAATTGTTGTGTCCAGTAGTTGCCGCTTTCTACATAACCAACACCGATATGAGTGAAGCCACTATTTAAAATGTTTGCACGGTGTCCAGCACTGTTCATCCAAGCTTGTACAACTTCTTCTGGTGTACGTTGGCCTTGTGCGATGTTTTCACCTGCAGATGTATAAGAAATACCGAATTTCTTCATCATGTCAAACGGAGATCCGTATGTAGGGCTGTTATGATCAAAGTAGTTATTCTTTTGCATATCTTCAGATTTAGCGCGTGCAACTTTGCTTAATTCAGTATCAATTTGTAATGCTGGTAAGCCTTGTTTTGTACGCTCAGCGTTTGTTAATTCAACAACGCGTTGTTCGAATTCGCTTAAAGATTTTGCTTCTTCAGCAGGCTTTTGCTCAGCAGGTTTTTGTGTCTCGTTTTGAGTATTGTTGTTTTCAACTGGTTTTTGAGCTTCTGGTTTAGCAACTTCTTCAGCAGGCTTTTGTTCCGCTGGTTTTTGAGTTTCCTCAGCAGGCTTTTGAGCTTCTGGCTTAGCTGTTGGTTGTTCAGTTACAACATTTTCAGTAGGCTGTTGACCAGGAATGAAGCAATCTTGTTGGAATTGACCTTGATTCCATTGTGCTAATGACTCAACTCCCATAGATTGTAAGAATGCTTGTAATTCTTGTTGGCTCATTTGTTTCATCATTACTTTTGAATGCTGAATATTTTGAACCTTTATGTTAGATGGTTGTACTGTTGCAGCTTGTGCATCTAAAGATGATACTCCTAAAGTAAGAGCTGTTGCAGCAGCTACAGATAATAAAACACGCTTTTTCATGATGTGTGTCCCCCTATATAAAGTTTTAATTTGTTTTCACACGATTTGTTTTTGACAGCCTGTCTGACTGACAAATCCATCGTAGCATACAATTTGCGAGAAATAAGATGGAAAAAAATTCATAGATTTAAAAATTACCTAATTTATCCTAAGAGGAGAAAAGGGAAGAAATAAGAGAAACGTAGAGTATAAAAGGAATTTTCAGCATTTTTATGCTTGGTTTTAAGAGGAGTATTTTGGATAAAGTTACCTAAATTGAAAATGAAGAATCCTATTGTATCAATGGTTTGAGCATTTTTTTGAGGAATATAATGGATTGATTTTTACAAAACTGTAATGTTTCTGTTGTTCTTTTTTATAATAAAGTAACATATTTTTAATGTTGTAGCGGACAAAAAAGCGGCTATCTCTTTACATAGACGAAGGAGATAGCCGTTTTCCTATTGTTACGTATGTTACGAGTTATTACGAGTTGGTTTCAATTGCTTCTAATAATAAGTCTACAATATGAATTCCTCGCATTTTATGAGAAATTCCTTCACGTTCAATACCTAGTTTCATTTGTAATAGACATCCAGGATTTGCAGTAACAATTGTCGCTGCATCTGTTTCATGCACACGATCCATTTTATAATCTAGAAATTCCATTGATAACTCCGAATGAACAATATTATAAATACCAGCAGAACCACAGCAGCGGTCTGCATCCTTCATTTCACGATAGATTGCACCTTTGATGGCCTCTAGTAACATACGAGGTTCAGAAGATGTTCGCATAACATTACGTAAATGACAAGAGTCTTGATACGTAATAATTTGCGGTGGAAGTCGTAAATCAGTTCGTTTATGGAAATCTAGTTCTACTAGTATAGCAGTAATATCTTTAATTTTAGAAACAAACTGCTTTGCACGCTCTGCCCACTTAGGATCATCTTTTAATAAATAATCATAATCTACGAGATAAGCTCCGCAGCCACCTGCATTCGTAATGATATAGTCGATTTGTAAATCTTCGAATGCTTGTATATTTCGTTTTGCTAATTCCTTTGCACCACTTTTTTCACCAGCATGTCCGTGTAATGCTCCGCAACAACTTTGTGTTTTCGGAATAACGACATCACAACCAGCAAGTTGAAGAAGTTTCATCGTTGCGTTATTTGTTTCTAAAAACATAGTATCCATTAAACACCCTGTGAAGAAAGCAACTTGCTTTTTCTTTGTAATTGCAGATTGTAAAAATTCAGGGCGATTTTTCATTTCTTTCATTTTAGGAACTTTCGGTAAGACAAGATCCATCGTTGCGATCGTTTCAGGGAATAGCTTCATAATCCCCGTTTTATGTGAGAGCGTCTGCAAACCAGAGCGTTGATATAATCCGATAAGTCCAGTTAAAGTTCTCATGCGGTTTTGATGAGGGAATAATCCTTCAAATACAACTTTACGAACGGCTTTCACTGGCAGCGAGAATTTTTTGTTTTGATTAATAATGTCACGAGTTTCTTCTAATAAATGTCCATAATTAACACCAGATGGACAAACGGGCTCACAAGCACGGCAGCCTAGGCAAACATTTAAAGTATTTTCAACATCTTCATCTGGCTCAATTAAACCATCTACGACGGCTTTCATTAATGCGATACGACCGCGTGGTGAATGTGATTCTTTATACCCAGATTGAATGTAAGTAGGACAAGTAGGTAAACAAAAACCGCATCGCATACAATTTAATAGTTCGTCTTCATTTAATCGTTCTTTAAATTCCTTTTGAATTTTTTCTTTATTTAATGTTGTCATCGCTCAACCACCACTCTTTTACGAGAGTCTTTCGCGAACATCTTTCCTGGATTCATAATGTTATTTGGATCAAAGGCTTGTTTAATACCTTGCATTGCAGCAATACCTTCTTTACCTAATTTCATTTCTAAATACGGAGCTTTCATCGCGCCAACACCGTGTTCACCAGTAATGGTACCACCAAGCTCAATCGCTTTCGCAAATATTTCGGCAAAAGCTTGCTCAGCTCGGTGCATTTCTTCTTCGTTACGAGCATCTGTCATACAAGTTGGATGTAGATTACCATCACCAGCATGACCAAAAGTACAAATAGGAATATTATATTTTTTTGCAATCGCATTAATTGCTTCAACCATTGGAGCGATTTTTGAACGCGGTACAGTTGCATCTTCTAATATTGTTGTTGGTTTTAGTCTTGCAAGTGCTGATAGTGCACTACGGCGTGCTGTACGAAGCGCATCTGCTTCGGCTTCATCTTTTGCAACGCGAACATCGACCGCATTCATAGCACGGCAAACGTTAGCCATTTTTTCGATATCTCGATTGACAACCTCAGGTGGACCGTCTTGTTCAATTAATAAAATTGCTTTGACGTCAGTTGGTAAACCGATTTGTGCAAACTCTTCTACAACTTCAATTGTTGGTTGGTCTAAAAACTCAAGTGTCGCCGGAATAATTTTATTCGCAATAATAGCAGAAACAGCTCGAGCAGCTTCGTTAATATCTTCATATAGTGCGAGCATTGTTTTCTTCGTTTCAGGCATAGGGACAAGTTTTAATATAGCTTCCGTAACAACACCAAGTGTTCCTTCAGAGCCAATAAATAAACGAGTTAAATCATAACCAGCTACATCTTTTGCTAATTTACCGCCAGTGCGAATGATATCGCCGTTCGGTAAGACAATTTCAAGCCCCATTACATAATCACGTGTTACGCCATATTTTAAACCACGTAATCCGCCCGAATTTTCATTAATATTACCGCCGATTGTAGAAATTTTCATAGAGCTTGGATCTGGTGGATAAAATAAACCTTTTTCTTCTACAGCTTTAATGATATCAAGTGTAATAACGCCAGCTTGTACAGTAATTGTTAAATTTTCTTCGTCAATTTCTAAAATATTGTTCATATGACGGAAAATAAGGACGATACCGCCTTCTAATGGACACGTTCCTGCACAAAGATTCGTTCCAGAACCTCGTACATATACCGGGATTTTATGAGTGTTACACACTTTTAACACGTCTGCTACTTCATTTGTATTACGAGGAGCAATGACTGCATCAGGCATCGCTTGGAAGTTTGGAGTGGCATCATAACTATAAGTTAAACGCCCCATATTGGATGTATCTACATTATCTTCGCCAACAATAGATACGAATGAATCAATAATTTGCTTTTCTAACATTGGAAATCCCCCTCAAACTGTTAACGTATTTCGTCATAATAAAAAACGTTGTAACAGTGCTTTCATTATAATGATAAAAAAGTCGGGGGATTCTTTCTATGTACAATCATCTAAATATTAATCTATTTTATCGTTATTTTTTGTATGATTATCTAATAAGAGGAGTGCGAAGTATAAAACATTTAAATCTTTGAATTGTTTCGGGTCAAGTCCTGTATGTTCTTCAATCTTTTTTAGCCTGTAATGTAGTGTATTAATGTGTATATGTAATTGCTCAGCTGTCTGCTTATAAGATTGGTTATAATCGATAAATAAACGTAAAGTGTGCATAAGCTCAGGAGATGATACTAAGTTTTCAATGGTACGCTCTAGAAACTGTTCCCGAGTTTCAGTAGAAATATCTTGTAAGCACATTTCTAAACGTAAATCTTCATTAAATACAATTTCTTTCGTTTTAAGTGATACTGAAAGGGCGCGTAATGCTTGTTCGTACGATAAGTTCATATTGCTTGGCGTAACTGTTTGTCCAATCCCGATATATAAAGTAATAGAAAATAAAGTTTCACAGTCTTGTTTTAACCGTTTTAAAAATTGAAAGGTTTGCTCTTTGGATTGCATTGTTGTAAACAAAATAAACCGTTCATTTCCCCAACGAACAAATAAATTTTCTTTTGCTAAAATGTTGCGCATATGTTGCCAAATTTTACGCTGGAGCATCGTATTATCTTGGGCGATTGATAATAAAATAAGTTGTTTCTTCTTATATAAATCAATGCCAAGCGTTTTTGCACGATCGAGAAAACTTGGAGACCAGTCTGTATTTTGAAGCCAATCAAAGACAAATGCTTCATAAGAACGGTGCTCAAGTTCTAGTTGTTCTAAAAAGTAGTTTTCATGAATTAATAATTCGGTCATCTTACGTAATATTTCTCCGTATTGTGAAATATTTTCAGGTTCTCCTCTAATTCCAATCACGCCGATTACTTCGTCATGGAATAGTAATGGAAGATTCATCCCAGCTTTTACACCTTGCAGTCGTCGTTCATCATCTTTTGTAATAATGACAGTTTTCTTTTGTTTCGCACAGCGGAGTGCACCTTCATGAAATTGACCGATTCTTTCCGCATCTGTACTTGCGATAATAACGCCTTGTATATTAATAATAATAATGTTTTCAGTAATTAATCTGCGTACTTCACGTACAATTTTATTCGCTAAATCAGGAAAAAGCATAATTTGCACACCTCAAATTCTATTTGTTGTACATTATATATGTAAGTTTATTAATAAAGGAAGATTTCACATTTTCCACACATTTATTTGTTATTTTACAATTATAACGAAATCATCCGAAGATGGAGGGAATCTTTTGAGAAAGTATGTTTTTCTTCTCTGTTTTTTATTTCTATTAGTAGGGTGTCAAGGAAGTTCATATACACCGATTGCTAAAGATAAAAGTGTTATTATAACAACGAATATAAAGGAAGGTAGTATTAGTTTTATTGATAAAAAAACAAAGAAGCTATTAACAACATGGGAATTAAATGAGCCGATTGCGGGGGTTACGCTACTTCCAAATGGCGAGGAAATACTCGTTTATGGTAAGCAATTAGAATATATGTATGTATATTCACTAGTAGAAGGAAGACAAGTGGACAAATATAAGACTGGAAAAGGAATTGCTAATGTTGTCGCATCAGATGATGGAAAACAATTATTTGCTGCCGATCAAAATGAACAAAAGGTAAGGTTCTTTACGATAAAAGGAAAAGAGACAGGGAGTGTTTCAACAGGAAAAGGGCCGATAACGATGGTAGAGCATCATAACCAGTTATCTGTACTAAACTTTTATGATACGAAACTAACGACCATTGATACAAAGAAAAAAGAAGTGATACAGTCCTTTATGATTCCGCCAGCATCAACAGGAGCGACGGTTAGCGCTGATGGGAAAGAAATATGGATTGGTGGACATGGTGATGGAAGTCAAGTGAATGAGAAAGTATTAGTGTATTCTTTACAGAGCGGAGAGATGATGCGTTCTTTACATGCTCCGTTTATGCCTGTGAATATAACAAAGGATGATAAGTATGTATATGCGCTAAGTCACGGTTCGAATACGCTTAGAAAGTTTGATGCAAGTACGTATCAAGAGGTAGGATTTGCAGAAGTAGGATCTAATCCATTTGCATTTTTGAAAAGCGGTGCAGAAGGATATGTAGCTAGTTATGATAGCGATGAAGTATGCGTAATGGATATGAAGAATATGAAAATAAAACAAACAATTAAAGTCGGAAAAGGACCGTTTCAACTCATAGAGAGAGAAGGGGAAGGGCAATGAGTAAATATAACGTGCTAGTCGTAGATGACGAAAGTGATATGAGGCAACTTGTCGGAATGTACTTAGATAACTTCGGATACGAGTGGGGAGAAGCTGAAAATGGAAAAGAGGCACTTCGAAAATTAGAGATGGATCATTACGATTTCGTTGTACTAGATATTATGATGCCTGAGATGGATGGGCTTTCAGTTTGTAAAGAGATTCGAAAAACGTCGGATGTACCTATTATATTTTTAACAGCAAAAGGTGAAGAGTGGAATAGGGTGAACGGCTTACGTATGGGAGCAGATGATTATATTGTAAAGCCATTTAGTCCTGGGGAACTAATTGCTCGTATGGAAGCTGTTTTAAGACGATATACAAAGCAAGAACAGCAAGAAGAGATTCAATTTGGACCGATTCTTATTAATGAAAAAAGTAGGAGGATCGAGACGAATGGTGAGACGATTCCTCTTACGGTAAAAGAGTTTGATTTACTATATTTTCTTTGCCAACATAATGGACAAGTATTTAGCCGGGAACAATTGCTTGAAAAGGTGTGGGGATATGATTATGCAGGAAGTACAAGAACGGTAGATACGCATGTAAAAACAATGCGTCTAAAGCTAGGAGAAAGTGGAAACTACATTCAAACCGTTTGGGGTGTAGGTTATAAATTTGAGGTGTAACGTATGTTTACGATGGTACAAAAGCTTTGGCTTACAGTAGTATGTGCAGTATGTGTAACAGTTTCCTTTCTTTATTTTGTATCTTTATACTCATATGAAAAGTTATACGTTGATAATTTAAAAGATTCATTAGTAATGGAAGGGAAACGTCTTGCCACGCAATATGATAAACGTGAAGGAGTATCCACTTTTGAAGAGAAAGTAAGGGCATATGATCAAATATCTAGTTCAGATGTCCTTTTCGTATACAATCCGCGTGATTTAAGCGCATGTTTGCCTTTTGATGTTCACCATCATTCTCTTATAAGTGAAGGGGATAGACAGGCGCTATTAGATGGGAAAACCGTGACAAAGATAGGGTATGAAGAACATTTTGATCGTAATATTATGGGTGTTGTCATCCCTGTTTTAGATGATAAAAAATTAGTTGGTATTGTATACTCTTATATTCCTTTAAAAAGTATAAAAGACTTAATATTTGATATGGGTCTTATTTTAGCGCCGTTAGCACTTGCAATGATTTTAATTACAATATGGATGGGTAGAAAAATTATTATTGCTATTACGAGACCGCTTTCGCAAATGGAACGAGTTGCAAATCATTTGGCTACTGGAGATTTCTCAGAGCGGATTACAATTTCTTCAGAAGATGAAATTGGACGATTGGGAAAAGCTTTTAATAAAATGGCAAATTCTTTAGAAACAGAAGATGTAAAGCGTAAGGAATTTTTAGCTAATGTTTCGCATGAACTTAGAACACCGCTTAGTTATATTAAAGGATATAGTGAAGCTATTTTAGACGGTGTAGCGAAGGGGCCGCAGCAGGAAAAAGTAACGCAACTCATCCATAAAGAAGCAGGTCGCATGCAACGCCTTGTTCATGATTTATTAGATCTAGCGCAGCTAGAAGGTGAACACTTTCCCCTAAAGAAACAACCTATCGTTTTTTCACAGCTTATTGAAGATGTACTAGATACGTACGAGTTACAGTTTATAGAAAAAAAACTTCGTATTTTAACGAATTTAAATCCTGAAATTATCGTAATGATTGATGAGGATCGTATGCAACAAGTACTTCATAATGTGTTAGATAATGCGATACGTTATACAAATCAAAACGGGGATATCATAATAACATTAAAGCAAATCGATGATTATTGTGAATTGCACATAAAAGATACAGGAATAGGTATTGATAGAGAGCATTTAGAAAATCTCGGGGAACGCTTTTACCGAGTAGATAAAGCGAGAAGTCGTCAACACGGTGGAACAGGTTTAGGTCTTGCAATTGTAAGGCAAATTGCTCATATACATGATGGGGAGTGGAGAATAGAAAGTGAAAAAGGTAAGGGAACGACAGTTATTATTAAATTAAAAGCACAAGATGAGGAGAGCATATTCTAACCTTTGGAATATGCTCTTCATATTGAAGGTAAATAGTTACGCGTAAATGTATTAATTAATATTCAACAAATATCAAAAGTTTGACTATTTTATGAACAAAACATTTGTACTTCTTACTAATTCGTTCTAAAATGGTTATGGATGCTAAGTTCTTATAAAACGTTACAATTGTTGTTTGGAAGATACTGAGGTGATTTAACTGGAGTACAAATCTATTAAACCGAAAAAAATTTACGAAGAAGTATCTGAAGCTATTTTAACAATGATTAAAAATGGTACGTTAAAACCTGGTGACAAACTACTTCCTGTTCATCAATTAGCTGAGCAGTTTCAAGTTGGCAGATCTGCTGTTCGTGAAGCGCTAAGTGCGCTAAGAGCAATGGGCTTAATTGAAATGAAACAAGGAGAAGGTACATATGTAAAGAATTTCGATCCTTCTTCATTAACGAAATCATTAAATAACAAGTTATTAATGAAGAAAGAGGATATTTTGAATTTATTAGAAGTACGGAAGGTGCTCGAAGTGGGGGCAGTTCGAGCGGCAGCGGCAAAACGTACGGATGATAATTTGCAAAATATGAAACATTGGTTAGATGAAATGGCAAAGAGCATTGGAGATGAGAAGGCTGGCGAAAAAGCAGACTTTCATTTTCATATGGGAATTGCAGAATCTTCGCATAATAATATCTTACTTGAGCTCATGAATCATGTTTCAGAGATGATTGCTGAAACGATTGGTGAATCAAGACGCATTATTTTATATGGTGAACAAACAACATCGGAACGACTTTTAGAAGAGCATCGAGCTATATATAATGCGGTGTTAAAGCAAGATGTGGAATTAGCGCAGCAAGCGATGTTAAATCATTTAACAAATGTAGAACATATTGTCACAGGGAAAAGCGATATAAATTCGTAATTTAATCTTTTAAAATTCTAATTTTCTGATAAAATAGAGAGAGATTAAGTAAACGTTTTCTTTGGAAGAGGGAGAGGATAGGCCATGGTTGAGCCTACTTCTTCTAATCTTAGTCATCTGATGACCATATGATCGTTGGCGAAGTTGTAATAAGGGGGAATTATAGTTATGAAAGTTACTTTATTTGTTACTTGTTTAGTCGATATGTTTGAAACAAACGTCGGCAAAGCAACAGTTGAAGTATTGGAGCGTTTAGGTTGTGAAATTGAATTTCCAGAAGCACAAGTTTGTTGTGGTCAGCCTGCTTATAATAGCGGCCATGTAGAAGCAGCAAAAGAAGCGATGAAACATATGATTGAAACTTTCGAAGATGCAGAATATATCGTTACGCCATCTGGCTCTTGTGCGACAATGTTTCATGAGTATCCGCATGTTTTTAAAGATGATCCGAAGTGGGCTAAACGTGCACAAAAGGTTGCTGATAAAACATATGAATTTACACAATTTATTGTAGATGTTTTAAAAGTTACAGATGTTGGTGCAAGTTTACCAGGGATAGCTACTATTCATAAATCTTGTCATATGACACGCCTGCTTGGAGTAAAAGAGGCACCAGGAATTTTATTATCAAACGTAAAAGGATTAACTGTGAGAGAACTGCCAAACGTGCAAAATTGTTGTGGGTTTGGGGGAACGTTTTCAGTTAAGATGACTCCAATTTCTGAGCAAATGGTAGATGAAAAAGTAGATAGTGTAATGGAAACAGGTGCTGATTATTTAATCGGTGCAGATTGTGGGTGTTTGTTAAACATTGGCGGACGTATTGAGCGTTTAGGAAAAGAAGTAAAAGTAATGCATATTGCTGAGGTCTTGAATAGTCGCTCATGAAGGGGGAACATAAGCAATGTCTATGAAAATCAGTGAGAAAAAATTTAATGATCGCGTTGGCGATGGAATTCAAGATTCGTTTATGCGCGGAGCAGTATCTTCTGCACAAACGCGTTTATATACAAATCGATTAAAAGCAGCTGACGAGTTGGGAAACTGGGAAGAATGGCGTGAACTAGGTGAACAAATTCGTCAACATACGTTAGAAAATCTTGATTATTATTTAATGCAGTTAAGTGAAAATGTATCAAAAAGAGGCGGTCACGTTTACTTTGCGAAAACGAAAGAGGATGCAGCAAAGTATATTCAAGACGTTGCAAAAAAGAAACAAGCGAAGAAAGTTGTAAAATCAAAATCAATGGTAACTGAAGAAATTAGTATGAATCATGCCCTTGAAGAGATTGGTTGTGAAGTGTTAGAGAGTGACTTAGGAGAGTATATCTTGCAAGTAGATAACGATCCACCATCACATATTATTGCGCCTGCACTTCATAAAAACAGAACGCAAATTCGTGATGTATTTAAAGAAAAACTTGGATATGAAAATTCTGATGATCCATACGAAATGACAAAGTTTGTTCGTAAACAACTTCGTGAGAAATTTATGGATGCAGAAATTGGTGTGACAGGTTGTAACTTCGCTGTTGCAAATACTGGCTCTCTTTGTTTAGTGACGAACGAAGGTAATGCCGATCTTGTTATGTCGATTCCGAAAACACAAATTGCAGTAATGGGTATGGAACGTATGGTTCCGACAATGGAAGAATTAGATGTTTTAGTTGGTTTACTATGTCGTAGTGCGGTAGGTCAAAAATTAACAAGTTATGTAACAGTAGCAGGACCAATTCAAGAGGAAGAGGTAGATGGACCAGAAGAGTTTCATTTAGTCGTTGTTGATAATGGCCGCTCTCAAATTCTTGGATCGGAATTCCGTTCAGTATTGCAATGTATTCGTTGTGCTGCTTGTGTTAACGTATGTCCGGTATATCGTCACGTTGGTGGGCATTCATATGGATCTATTTATTCAGGACCAATCGGTGCGGTATTAACACCACTTTTAGGTGGGTATGACGATTACAAAGAGCTCCCGTATGCATCTAGTTTATGCGGAGCATGTACAGAAGCTTGTCCAGTAAAGATTCCATTGCATGATTTATTATTAAAGCATCGTCAAGTTATCGTTGAGCAAGAAGGACGTGCCCCACTTGCAGAAAAATTAGCAATGAAAATGTTTAGCATGGGTGCTTCTTCAGCAGCTTTATATAAAATGGGATCAAAAATGGCACCGGCAGCAATGAGTCCATTTACATCTGGTAACCGTGTATCAAAAGGTGTTGGCCCACTTAAAAACTGGACGGATATTCGTGAATTCCCGGCTCCAAGTAAAGAACGATTCCGTGATTGGTATAAAGATCATAAGAAAGGCGGGGACAAATAATGACAGGATTAATTCAAAACCGTGAGTCCTTTCTAGATAATATCGCAAAAGAACTTGGGCGCGCGCGTAAAACAGAAGGCGTAGAACGTCCAGCATGGAAAAGTAATGTGAATGTAGAAACGTTAAAAGATTATTCACAAGAAGAATTGTTAGAAGTATTTAAAAATCAATGTACAAACATTCATACAACTGTTGTGGAAACGACAAACGACCGTTTAAGTGAAGATATTCAAAAAGTAATCGTTGAAAACGGCGGGGGACCTATTATATTATCAGCAGATGAACGTTTTGATTCCTATGGATTGACTTCTTTATTTAAAGAAGAGCTTCCAAAGCAAAATGTTGAAGTAAATGTATGGGATCCTGAGAAAAAAGAAGAGAATATGCGTATAGCGGAAAAAGCAAATATCGGAATTGCATTTAGTGATTATACATTAGCTGAATCTGGTACGATTGTTGTACAAAGTCATAAAGGGCAAGGTCGTTCTTTACACTTTTTACCGACTGTATATTTTGCTATTATTCCACGTGAAACACTTGTACCTCGTATTACCCAAGCAGTTCAACACATGAACTCTCGAGTAGAAAAAGGTGAAGCAGTGGCATCTTGTATTAACTTTATAACAGGACCAAGTAACTCTGCTGATATTGAAATGAATCTTGTTGTCGGAGTACATGGACCATTAAAAGCAGTATATTTCATCGTATAAAATAGGGGAAAGTAGGCCGGAAAACGGCCTGCTTTTTTAATAGAATAAAGATAATGTAAAGTAGAAGTTCTCTCCTTTTTTTGTTATGTTCTTTTGGAAAGGAGAGGAAGGGATGTTCACTTATTTATATGTATTGTTAACAGGGATGGTGTTTGGTTCTTTTTTTATGGTGATTGCGATGAGAGTTCCAGTAGGGGAATCTATTATTACACCGCGTTCATACTGTCATTACTGCAACTATACGTTAAAGCCGAAAGAACTTATTCCAATCATTTCATTTTGTATGCAAAAAGGGCGTTGTACGAGTTGTAAAAGAAAAATCTCAAGTTTGTACATAGTGTTTGAATTTGTTACAGGGAGTTTATTTTTTCTTACTGTATATGTAATTGGAATAGAACGAGAGCTCATCATCATTTTATCGCTCTTTTCTTTACTTCTTATTATTTCAGTTACAGATTTAGTATATATGCTAATACCTAATCGTATTTTAATTTGGTTTGGGCTTTTGCTTATTTTAGAATGTATTTTTGTACCGTTAGTTACTTGGATAGATAGTATAGCTGGCAGTGGAACTATATTTATTTTGTTATATTGCATGCAAAAGATTTATCCAGATGGTCTTGGCGGAGGTGATGCAAAATTACTTTCATTACTCGGATTTATAATAGGAGTGAAAGGTATTTTTATAACTTTATTTTTAGCATCTTGCTTTAGTCTTTGTTTTTTCGGAATAGGTATAGCGTTAAAACGTATAAAAATAAAAACTCCAATTCCGTTTGGACCTTTTATTAGCCTTGGGGCAATATGTTATGTGTTGGTCACATATGCAAAATAGAGAGGAGATAGAAAATGAATGTATATATGGATGATCAAAGAGGTTGTCCGTACGGATATGTTTTGGCAACTACAGTAGAATCCGCCTTGCAAATTGTTAGGGATAATGAGGTGAATATTATTTCCCTCGATTATAATATGGGATGGAGACAAAAAAGTGGGTTAGATTTTGTAGAAGCTTTCTGTAAAGAAGGACTATATGTTAATGAAATTCACTTTCATACAAATGATGTCATCGGTATGCATCAGATGAAAAAGAGCATAGAGAGAGGGAAGGAAAACGGGGGAATTAATCCTTATATTGCCTTGAAATATGTAGGGAGCTAAAAACTCCAAAGCGTAACCTTGGAGTTTTTAGTGTTTCATATGTGCTTGTAAAGGAATGATTTCTTCTTGTTGAGCTGCAACTAATTCAGTTTCCTCTTGTTTAACATCAGGTGCTTTCTTTGTTAAGTAATGATAGACCATACCGACAAATACGGATCCGCCAATAATGTTACCGATTGTAACTGGAATTAAGTTATGAATAGCCCCAGCGAAAGTAATTGTATCAGGATGTGGTGAAACTAAAGATAAGGCAAACAATGATAAGTTTGCAATGCTATGCTCATAGCCAGATAAGAAGAATGTGAAAACGAGCATCATCATCATCAATATTTTTGCTGTATCGCCTTTTACTTGAGAAGGTAAGAAGCAGGCAAGACATACGAGCCAGTTACATAAAATCGCTTTAAAGAATAATTGCATTGTTGGTGTATTCATCTTTCCTTCAACGACTTTATTCATTAAATGACCGTGCCCAATTGCTTCGAAAATTCCAGTTGCGTAAAATAATAAAGCAAAGAATAAAGCACCAGCTAAGTTACCTGCATAACAAGCAACCCAGTTGCGAAGTGTATCAGAAATAGTTGTTTCTTTTCTCAAAGTTGCCACTGTAAAGTACATTGTATTGCCAGTAAATAGTTCAGCGCCGCCATATATAATTAATACGAGTGCAATTCCGAAAAACATAGAAGCGGCTAAATATGTTGCTGGTGAATCTGCAATATGAAAGAAATTACCTAATTTGAAACATAGTACAATAATAAATCCAATATAAATGCCCGCGAGTGCAGCGCGGATGAAATATTGCATTGGGCTTGTATCTAGCATTTGCTTTTTGCTCTTAGCCAGTTTTACAACATAATCTAATCCTTGTTCTAGCATGAGTAATACGCTCCTTTAGTACATCGTCTATAAATACTCCTTATATGAATAAAGTACATGGATTTGTTCATAGTTTCAATAAGTTTGTGCAATATTTCACAAAAAGGACATACAAAACTTTGGAAAACGCTTACAAAAGGTAGTATAATGGAATTTTTTCTAAAAATAGAGAGGGGATTGAAACGAGAGAAAAAGAAAAAGCACTGTAATTACAGCGCTTTTTCGTCTAAATTCTTTTCTACTTTTACTTCTACTTCTTTCGAGAAGAACCAACCGCCAACTGCGATTCCAATTAATACAGTCCAGAATGTAAGCTTCCACGGAGTAGATTCTGGGAATGAATGCGGAAGGACATTTAATGCAGGGTGTGCTAATGTATAAACTGCTAATTTCACACCAACCCAACCTACAATTAAGAATGCTGCAGTTTCAAGTCCTGGTTTACGTTTTAATATTTGTACGAAAGCAGTTGCTGCAAATCGCATTATAACTAATCCGATAAGTCCACCTGTAAAGATAACGATAAATTGACCTGTATCAAGACTACCAATCGTACCTAATCCTGTTTTCGGTAAAGTCACTGCTAATGCAACAGCAGCTAAAATTGAATCAACAGCGAAGGCGATATCAGCAACTTCGACTTTAAATACAGTCCACCAAAAATTCTCTTGTTTTTTCTTTGCTTCTTTTTCTTCTGTTTCTTCATGTGACTTCTTTTTAACATACGTTTTAAATAAGTGATTCCCCGCGATAAACATAAGATAAATCGCACCAATTGCTTGCACTTGCCATACATCGACTAGGAACGAAATCATAAATAGTGATCCGAAGCGGAAAACGAACGCTCCTGCTAATCCATAAAATAGTGCTTTCTTTCGTTTTTCTTCTGGTAAATGTTTTACCATAATTGCAAGAACGAGAGCGTTATCAGCCGCTAAAATCCCCTCTAGTGCAATTAGGATGAGTAATACCCAACCATACTCCAATAATAATGATACATCCATGTACATTCTCCTCTCATTTCTATAAAGACTAAACAAGTGAAGAAGTTCCCCACTGTTTAGTTTCCCCATACTCCTGCGTATCAACGGTGGAAGGAATTTGAAAACAAAAAAGACCTCTGCCGTTGATAGGCAAAGGTCTTGCTAGACATATGTAATGAAAATGCCAACAAAGCCGGAAGAACTAGGTTCTACGTAATGACGACTTTGTTTCCAAGAAATAGTTCTTGGACGCTACTCCCCTTTGGAGATATGCTATTGTATTCTCATTATATGGATAATTTATACGGTTGTCAACCTGTTAAAATATCTTCGTTTGGATATTTTATTTTTCTTTGTTTTTTACGTGCAAATGAAAAGGCTAATGTTAAAGGCCCCATCTTTCCAAAAAACATCATAAAGATAATAATTGTTTTGCCGATGATTGTTAAGTGTGGCGTCAAATTCATGCTAAGGCCGACAGTTCCAAATGCTGAAAATACTTCAAAAGCACTCATTAATAAAGGAACTTTCTCAGTGATGCTTAAAATTAAAATGGAAAGAAAAATAAACGAAATTGAAATAATAGTAATCGTTAATGATTTGACAATGAGCGTATCTTTAATGGATTTTTTAAACACGACAATATCATCTTGTTCTTGCAAAAATTTAAATACGCCGAAAAACATAATTAAAAAAGTCGTTAACTTAATCCCACCACCAGTTGAAGCACTGCCAGCACCAATAAACATAAGAAGCATCATTAATAAAAGTGATGGTTTAGATAGAGCAGCAATATCCACTGTATTAAACCCAGCTGTACGAGTCGAGATTGCTTGAAAATAAGCAGCCATGCCTTCTTCAAATGGTGTAAATCCTCTCATAGAAAGAGAATTATGGAACTCGAATATAAAAATAAAAGCTGTAGCAATAATATTGATGATTAGAGTAGAAGAGAGCATAAGCTTTGAGTGCAAAGTAAGGTTTTTAAAGTTTTTCTTTCTTTTTATATCTACGATAACCGTAAAACCAATCCCACCTAAAATAATGAGGGAAGAAATAACGAGATTGACGAGAATGCTATGGGAGTGCGACATTAAATTATCGCTCCACACAGAAAACCCAGCATTGTTAAAGGCTGAGATAGAATGAAAAAAGCTGTAATATATACCTTTTGCAACCCCGTATTTTGGTACCCATTCAAAAGAGAGAAATAAAGTAGCGATACATTCTACAGTAAAAGAAAATAAAAATAATGCTTTTGCAAGACGAATGATTCCGCCGACATTTGTTTGGTTTAATGCTTGTTGTAATAAAATTCGGTTTTGAAGGCCGATTTTTCTGCCGAGCATAATTGCGATTAAAACAGCAAAGCTCATAATGCCAAGCCCGCCAACTTGTATAAGTGTTAAAATGACACATTGGCCAAATAAGGTAAATACTTTACCAGTGTCCACAACACCAAGCCCTGTAACCGTACAAGCAGAAACCGTTGTAAATAAGGCGTCGAGCCATGAAATAGACGTTGTTGTAGCAATTGGCAATTTCAATAGGCATGTACCGATAGTTGATAGCATAATAAAAGATAAAGTAAGAACACGGGGAGGACTCATGCTAATGTTAATCCGTTTCATTTCACATATCGTTCCTTTCGATTTGCTCTTACTAGTATGTGAAGAAGCACTATTATGTATGTTAAAAAAGAAAGAGGCAGAGAATATCTGCCTCTAAGCCATAGGTTATATAGTTATCCGCGTAATTGTTGTTGAGCTAAAGCAACAAGACGTTTCGTTACTTCACCGCCAACTGATCCGTTAGAACGAGATGCTGTATTAGATCCTAAGCTTACACCGAATTCTTGTGCGATTTCATATTTGAATTGTTCAAGTGCTTGCTCTGCACCCGGAACTAGTAATTTGTTTGTTTTCACCATGTTGATACACATCCTTAAAGAGTAATCCAGTTTAGCTAAGTGCTATCTGGTAACGTTATTTTATGTGTAAACGACGTACTCATACACGGAAGTAAACGGTGTGATTAGAAGTTCTTGGATAGAAAAAAGAGTAGCAAATTTGCTACTCTTTTTTCAGTATTGTCGCTGTACCTTCTACGACAATATCATCAGATTGATTATATATGTTTGTTTGCAGTGTGATGATTTTTTTATCGTCCCGTTTTTTAATAACTTCTGCCACAACGCGAAGTGTATCACCGATTTTGACAGGAGCACGGAATGAAACGTTTTGTGATAAATAAATCGTATTTTTGCCAGGGAGTTTCGTTCCAAGAATGGTAGAAATAAAACTTGAAACGAGCATGCCATGGGCAATACGTTCTTTGAACATTGTCGTTTTTGCAAAAGAGTCTAGAATGTGAATAGGATTTACATCTCCAGTCAATTTTGCAAAATTGATAACGTCCTCATCCGTAATTTTTTTTGTAAGTGATGCTTGATCACCGACTTGAATCTCATCGTAACGAAGCTCCGGAACAGTTTGTGCTTCTTGAAATGGATTCATTTTGTCCTCCTTCTTTTCCATATCGAAAAATGTAAGCCATCTTGATGTAGTAGGAGGAAGAAAGAGTTTTGTTTGTGCTGCAGTTAGTTGCCACATTTTTCTTACTTGATGGAAGTAAATAGATTTTTTGAGTTTTCCTCGAACTGCTTTGCGAGTTCTAGTTGTTTGGACTTGAACTCTCCCAAAAAAACTTCTAACTGTTTTTGAACCTCTTCACGTTGCGACTGTTGTTGTTCGATAAAGTGTTTTGTTGTTTCTTCAAATTGTCCGCTAGTTTGAGTAAGAATAGACAAAGATGTTTTCGTAGGCGAAACAGTAAGTTGGTGCATTTGATTAGAAAGCTCATTCCACTTTCCTTGCCACTCGTTAATTTGATCATTTAAGGAGTTTCCAGTTAATTGCTTCACATAGTCTGTATATTGGTTATTGAACTGAGCAGTGAATTGGTGTAGTTCTTTTTCTAGTTCATCTACTCCTGATGTTAATTTATGCAAAGCGTCTTGTTGTTGTTTTAACGTTTCTAAAGTAAGTTGCTCTAATTGTTTCCCAGCTGAAGAGAAGAGGGAAAGAGATTGAGACCAGTTTTTCCAAAATGCATCGACTAATTCGTATGGCTTAGTTTCCATTGTTTGACCTCCAAATGTTTTTTTGCATATTGTGAACGCAGATTACTCTGCTGTACCACCAGGTGAAGATGAAGAATCCTTTTCATCCTTTTCTGGAGAAGTAGAAAATGGAAAGAATGCATTGGTGTATAACGTGAAAAACGTCCGCAACATATTTTGATAATGTTCAAAAGAAGTCGCACATGTTGTTAAATATTGCTCTCCATATTCTGTTAAAGAATAAATTCGTTTCGCTGGCCCGCCTTCGCTTGTATCCCAAGTAGAAGAAATAAGATTTTCTTTTTCTAATTTGCGTAGTGTCCTATACACATTACCTTGGTCCACAGAAGAAAAGCCGATGTCCATTAGCATTTGAATAAGTTTGTAACCATGAAGACGCCAGTCTTTTAGACAGAGAAGTAAGAAAGGAACTAAGAAGTTTTTTGGCATGGAGTTTGGTTGTTTCGCTTGGTTTTTTTCCAAACCTTCTGGGTGTTCTGGTTCATTATGTAGCATGATTGTGCATCACCTCATGAATCAGTTAGATGGAATTTTTTGCTTATAAGTGCAATTTACACCTATCTGTTTTTAATGTCAATTCATTTGTTGGAAAATAAAGAAAAATAAAATATTTACTTGAAGTTTTATTCGGAATATTAGAAAATAGTGAATAGGTTGAATTGTTTCAAAAACGAAAAAGGGAGTGTAGGCGAAGTGATTGATCAAAAATTCGATCCATTGCAAGCATGGAAAAATGCTTATGAACAAACCGAAACATTTTGGGGGAAAGCGCTCAATGAAACAATTAAAACAGAAGAATATTCAGCTTGGATGGGCAGCGTTCTAGATTTGAATTTGTTTTATCAAAAAGCATTAAATGATACGACAAAAAATTATTTAGAGCAGGTGAATGTGCCGACGAGAGAGGATATCGCTAGAGTAGCTACGCTTGTTATTAACTTAGAAAATAAAGTTGATAACATCGAGGAAATTCTAGAAGAGAAAGTGGATTCATTAGGACAAGCTCCTACATTAAAGCGTGATGTTACGAAAGTAAAACAAGATATGCGCACGTTAGAAACGAAAGTTGATCAAATTTTAGAATTGCTAGAAAAGCAAAATGCAGTACTAGCTAAACTACAAGTACCTGTAAAAGAAGAAGTAAAGCCTATAAATAAGCCAGAAAATAAAAAATGATAATCGCGTTTGTTTATAACGTGTAAAAGAGAGAGGGAGAATCTCTTTTCATGTATAAACAACGAAACATAATTAATATATGGACTCAATTAGTATGAGTACCAAAATGATTCATAACAATCGTTCACAAATTCATTTAAGGGGGAAAAAAAATGGTTCAATTAAATGGCAAAGTAGCAATCGTAACAGGTGGGGCAAAAGGAATTGGAAAAGCAATTACAGTAGCATTAGCACAAGAGGGAGCAAAAGTAGTTATTAACTATAACAGCAGTAAAGAAGCAGCTGAAAACCTAGTAAATGAATTAGGAAAAGAAGGACATGATGTTTATGCAGTTCAAGCGGATGTTTCTAAAGTAGAAGATGCAAACAGACTTGTGGAAGAAGCTGTGAATCATTTTGGTAACGTTGACATTCTTGTTAATAATGCTGGTATTACAAGAGATCGTACATTCAAAAAATTAAATCGTGAAGATTGGGAGCGCGTAATTGACGTGAACCTAAGCAGTGTATTTAATACAACAAGCGCGGTACTTCCATACATATCGGAAGCAGAAGAAGGAAGAATCATTAGTATTTCTTCTATTATTGGCCAAGCTGGTGGATTTGGACAAACAAACTACTCAGCAGCAAAAGCAGGTATGTTAGGATTTACAAAATCATTAGCGTTAGAACTTGCAAGAACAAATGTAACTGTAAACGCAATTTGCCCAGGATTTATTGATACTGAAATGGTAGCAGAAGTACCAGAAGAAGTGCGTCAAAAAATCGTTGCGAAAATCCCGAAAAAACGTTTTGGTCAAGCTGATGAAATTGCAAAAGGTGTAGTATATCTATGCCGTGACGGTGCGTATATCACAGGTCAGCAATTAAACATTAACGGCGGATTATACATGTAATGAAGTAAGAAAAAAGTGCATATCCATAGCAGGAATGCACTTCTTTTTTTAGAAAGAAATCGACCGAAAAGGAGATAGAAAAAATGACTACATTCGTAACGGAATGGGAAAAACAATTGGAGTTGTACCCAGAAGAATATCGTAAAGCATATCGCCGTGTGAAAAGAGCGAGCGAAGTTTTATTACGCGAACCAGAACCACAAGTTGGTTTAACACCGAAAGAGGTTATTTGGACGAAGAATAAAACGAAGCTTTATCGTTACATTCCAAAACAAGAAAAAACACAGAGAGTCCCAATCTTATTAATATACGCTCTTATTAATAAACCGTATATTATGGATTTAACTCCAGGAAATAGTTTAGTGGAATATTTAGTAGATCGTGGTTTTGATGTGTATATGCTTGATTGGGGCACATTTGGTTTAGAAGATAGTCATTTGAAGTTTGATGATTTCGTGTTCGATTATATTGCAAAAGCAGTGAAAAAAGTAATGAGAACTGCAAAATCGGATGAGATTTCTTTACTTGGTTATTGCATGGGTGGAACGTTAACATCTATTTATGCAGCGCTTCATCCGGACATGCCAATTCGAAACTTGATTTTTATGACAAGTCCTTTTGATTTCTCTGAAACAGGATTATACGGTCCTTTATTAGATGAGAAATATTTCAATTTAGATAAAGCAGTTGATACATTCGGAAATATTCCGCCAGAAATGATTGATTTCGGAAATAAGATGTTAAAACCAATTACAAACTTTGTCGGTCCATATGTTGCTTTAGTCGATCGTTCAGAAAATGAGCGCTTCGTCGAAAGTTGGAAATTAGTTCAAAAGTGGGTAGGCGATGGTATTCCGTTCCCAGGTGAATCTTATAGACAATGGATTCGTGATTTTTATCAAAATAATAAATTAGTGAAGGGTGAACTCGTTATTCGCGGACAAAAGGTAGACCTTGCAAATATTAAGGCGAATGTCTTAAATATTTCTGCGAAACGTGATCACATTGCTCTGCCATGTCAAGTAGAAGCTTTACTTGATCATATTTCTAGCACAGATAAAGAGTATGTATGTTTGCCGACAGGACATATGTCTATCGTGTATGGTGGAACGGCTGTAAAGCAAACATATCCGACGGTTGGGAATTGGCTTGCAGAGCGTTCTAATTAAAGAGAAAAAATCCAACTAGCGTATGTTAGTTGGATTTTTTTATGGGAAATGACGAAACATAGGAAGGAGAAAAATACATTGTAGGAGTATAATTATGAAGCTTATGACTGGTAAGTTGTTTTGGAGTGCTGGAGTTTCTGTACCTTGTTATCCAATGTTAGAAAATGATATGATATGTGATGTGCTAGTAATTGGAAGTGGAGAAGCAGGTGCTCATATAGCGTATTCGTTAGCTAAAATTGGAATGCGTGTTATGCTCATTGAAAAAAGAGCAATTGCATGTGGTAGCACAGCTGCAAATACAGGATTATTACAATTTGTTCATGATAAATCGTTGACCTCTCTTATTCATACATTTGGTGAAGAGAAAGGGGTACGAGCATATAGACTTTGTTATGAAGCGCTGCAAACAATGGAGAAGGTTGTGCCAACTCTCGATATTGATCCCCATTTTATTCCGCGAAATAGTTTGTATTATGCAAGTAGCGATGAGGATATTTCATTTTTACAAGAAGAATATAATACGTTACGCCATTATGGATTTCCGGTTGAATATTTTACAGAGTCTGATATTAAGAAACGTTATTCATTTGCAAAACAAGCAGCGTTATATACAAGCGGTGATGCAGAAGTGAATCCGTATTTATTAGCGCATAGTCTTTTGCATAAAGCGAAACAAATGGGCGCGACTATATATGAACATACAGAGGCATTACATATTAAACAAATCCAAAATGATTTAATTTGTTACACGAATACAGGAAATAAAATCGTAGCAAAGAATATTATTATGGCGACAGGTTATGAAGCAATTTTTGGAAAGAAAGAAAAAAATACAACAGTAGAAACGTCTTATGCCGTTGTGACAAATAAGATAGATCATTTTGAAGGCTGGCATGAGCAATCATTAATTTGGGAAACAGCACGTCCGTATTTGTATTGTCGAACGTATCAAAATCGCATTATTGTAGGCGGATTAGATGAGGCGCTGAAAATTCAAAAAATCGGCGATACGAAATTATTGCATAAGCGTAATCTCCTTATTACCATTGTAAAAGAAATGTTCCCGCAGTATAAAAATATACAGGCAGAGTACTATTGGGCAGCGGCATTTGGTGGCAGTCATGACGGTCTTCCTATTTTAAAAGAAGATAAAAAAATACATAATTTATATTACGCACTGCCGTATGGGGGAAATGGAACTGTATACGGAATGGTATTTGCGAAACTATTTCAGCAGTTATTTACAAATGAAGAAAGTGATGATTTTTCTTTATTTAATCGATAGAAAAAAGGTAGCGAAGTGATGGAATGAGAGATATAAAAAAGTTTTTACAAAAGTTACGTCCCGTGCAACTTATCGTTGTATTTTATTTACTAGCGGTAGTTGTATCGGTAATTTTGCTTAGTTTACCATTTGTTACGAAGCCTGGTGTGAAATGGACATTTATAGATGCGCTATTTACAGCTGTTAGTGCTGTAAGTGTTACGGGGCTTTCAGTTGTGACGATTTCTGATACGTTTACTACGGGAGGAATCGTTATTTTGGCTCTTATTTTACAATTAGGTGGCTTAGGAATTATGGCACTTGGTACGTTCGTTTGGATGATAACGGGGAAAAAAATTGGTTTGCAAAGAAGAAGATTAATTATGGCAGACCATAACCAAGGAAATTTAGCAGGTCTTGTAGAATTGATGCGTTCTATTTTAATTGTAATTATTTCAATAGAACTCATTGGAGCGTTACTGTTAGGTACAAGATTTCTATTGTATTTCCCGACTTGGCAAGAAGCGTATTTTCACGGTTTCTTTGCCGCTGTTAGTGCAACAACGAATGGTGGATTCGATTTAACAGGTCAATCGCTTATTCCGTATCAAAAAGATTATATGGTTCAAATTATCCACATGTTACTTATTATTTTAGGAGCAATTGGTTTCCCTGTATTGATGGAAATAAAGCAGTATGTAAGTAAGAAAGAACATCAACTATTCCGCTTTTCCTTATTTACAAAACTGACAACAACAACATTTTTTGCACTTGTTGTTGTTGGAACAATTGTAATTTTCCTATTGGAGCGAAATCAATTTTTAGCAGGAAAGTCATGGCATGAAACAGTATTTTATACATTATTCCAATCTGTGACGACGCGAAGTGGTGGGCTCGCTACAATGGACATACGTGAATTATCACAACCAACGCTTTTATTTATGAGTATATTAATGTTCATTGGAGCATCTCCAAGTTCAGTTGGGGGCGGGATACGTACAACAACATTTGCTGTGAGCATACTGTCTTTATATTCATTTGCAAAGGGCGGCAGAACTGTTCGAGTTTTTAAACGCCAACTGCATGAAGAGGATGTGTTGAAAGCTTCTGTTGTTATGACAATGGGGATTTTATTATGTGCATCTGCGTTATTTATTTTATCTATTACGGAGAATGCACCTTTTATGAGCTTAATAGTTGAAGTTTGTTCTGCTTTCGGGACGACTGGACTATCAACAGGTATTACTCCAGAGTTAACGACTGTTGGTAAACTTGTACTCATTGTACTTATGTTTATCGGACGCGTCGGTATTTTAACATTTATATTAGCTAGTGGTGGAAGAGAACAACCACCTCGCTATAAATATCCGAAAGAGAGAATTATTATTGGATAGTATGAAACCATTCTACCTACGTTAGGTAGAATGGTTTTTTTAATCGTTAATTCCAAATTGAGGGTGCATAAAAGCATCATTTTTGTTATCAACTTCGTTTTTTAGTAGTTCTTGATTTTCTTCTGAGATCCATCCGATATCATTTGTAGGATGGATCCATTCTTCTCCAGCCATAACGGCAGGATCTATTTCATCACTCCAATTATTAAGAGGACTGTTAGTGGAATCGTATTTACTGTCTCCAATTACAACATCGTATTGATTAATAAAAGGTTGTTGCATTTGTTTTCCTGTGCCTTTAAATGATGGGAAATTCATTTGATGCGGGAGCGTCTCGTCTAAAATTGGCGATTGGATCGTTTCTTTTTCTTTCAAAGTAATCGCTCCTTTTTGTAATGGCTTGTTCGTATGTAGTATTTCCATCTATAAGCTCTTATGTACTTGTTAACACTTCCCAGTAATAATTACTGTAAGTTGTTTCAAACTAGAATAGAAAGTTATTTCGTGAGAGCAGGTGAGTATGTTGGTAAAAAGAAAAGTAAAACAAAATGCAGCAATTAATAATAATAAAACTCCGAAAGAAAGCTTACCAGATGCAGAATTTGCATTAGAGTATGAAGGAGAAAATAGTGCGAAGTATGCAAATCGTAATTCAAAAAAAGGTAAACAAAAATGAGGCGTTTTTTACAAACGCCTCATTTTTTTGTGGGATTATAAAGGTTTTTTAAATTATTTGTAAATTTCACGTTTTATATTAGCAGAAAAATGCGAAAAAACATAGAAGTAGCAACGTATTACACAAAAACAAACAACAAACAAAAGATTAATGTTGATTTAATACTGCTTTTACACTAGTTGTTTATATTTGAGTTGTACATAAGATTTGTAAAAGGAGAGAGAAACAGTGAAAAAAACAATCTTTAAAGCTGTAGCAACTGGAATGGTATTTTCGTTATTAATGGGGTGTGGTGCAAAGAAAGAAGAAAGTGCTGGAGCAAAAGTGAAAGATGATAAATTATCTGGATCATTAACTGTTTACACAGCGATTGAAGAAGAGCTTGTACCGATTTATCTTGATTCTTTTAAACAGAAGTACCCAGACGTGAAGTTGAACATTATTCGTGATTCAACAGGAGTTACTACAGCGAAATTGCTAGCTGAAGGAAAAAATACACAAGCAGATGTTGTATGGGGAACTGCAGCGTCTAGTCTATTAGCTTTAGAGAAAAAAGATATGTTAAAAGGATACTCTCCAAAAGGAGCAGATCGTGTCCTTCCGCAATTTAAAGACGATAAGAAACCAGAAAAATGGGTAGGAAATACTGCATTTATGACGGGGATTGCTGTAAATAAAGAAGAATTGAAGAAGAAAAATTTACCGATGCCAGAATCATATGAAGATTTAACGAAGCCAGAATATAAAGGAACGCTAGTTATGCCGCATCCGGCTTCTTCTGGAACAGGATTTTTAACAGTTTCTGCATGGCTACAAATTATGGGAGAAGATAAGGGTTGGGATTACATGAAGAAACTTCATGATAATATGGCAACTTATACTCATTCAGGTTCAAAACCAGCGAAACTAGCAGGTGCAGGTGAATATCCAGTTGGTGTATCAATGGTTTATAGTGCTTTGAAAGAGAAACAAAAAGGTGCACCAGTTGAAGTTGTACTGCCGAAAGAAGGATTAGGCTGGGAAGTAGAAGCGAACGCACTTATTAAGAAAGATAATGCTAAAAATGATAAATTAGCGCAAGCATTTTTAGATTGGGCAATTACAGATGATGTAATGAAGTTATACTTCGAGAAAAATGGATTTGCGACAATTAAAAATGATTATAAACTTCCAGATGGATTCCCTAAAGATGTGACAGAAAAGTTATATAAAAAGAATGACTTTAAATGGGCAGCAGAAAATCGTGACAAAATTTTAGAAAAATGGGAAAAAGAGTTTGGCCAAAAAGCAGAACCGAAAAAGTAAGTGAGTGGGAGAGAGAAAAATGAGCGAATATTTATCAATTCAACACATTGAAAAACAGTTTGATGCATTTACAGCGTTAAAAGATATTTCTTTTACTGTGAAAAAAAATGAGTTTGTTTGTTTATTAGGCCCAAGTGGTTGTGGGAAAACGACGTTGCTCCGAATTTTAGCGGGGCTAGAAGAGGCAACAACAGGCAGTATTGCTGTGAATGGAAAAGATATTACAGCATTACCACCTGGAAAGAGGAACTTCGGAATGGTTTTTCAATCGTATGCATTATTTCCGAATTTAACTGCGCTTGAAAACATTGAATACGGCTTAAAGACAAAAAAATATGGAAAAGCAGAAGTAAAAGAGAAAGCGCTATTGGCGTTAGAACTTGTTGATTTGCTGAATGTAAAAGATAAATATCCTGCTCAAATGTCTGGTGGACAACAGCAGCGAGTAGCACTTGCACGTGCGCTCGCTCTGTCTCCCGATATTTTGTTACTTGATGAGCCGTTATCTGCTTTAGATGCAAAAGTGCGTGAAAAGTTGCGCAGAGAAATGCGTGATTTGCAAGAAAAAGTGGGAGTAACAACTATTATGGTAACGCATGATCAAGAAGAGGCATTAACGATGGCTGATAAAATTGTTGTAATGAATCATGCGGAAATTATGCAGATTGGAACACCAGAGGAGATTTATCAAAGACCAGCCAATCCGTTTGTGGCAGATTTTATTGGTTCTATTAATTTCTTTTCGAAAAATAACGAAGAACATGCAATTCGTCCCGAACATGTAACAGTTGTACAAAATAATGGTATTAAAACAGTTGTAGAAAGCATGGAATTTCGCGGATCTGTATACCGGACGGAAGTGCGGGTCATAGAAGAGAAAACACACCTTTATAATGAGAAAATTGTAGTGGATATATTGGCATCAGAAGTAGAGGAAACTGCTATTAGAAAAGGAAAGTCAATTCAAATCTCTTTCTCAGAAAATCATATGTTGTCATATGGAAAGAAGGTCATTGTATAGATGGAGATGTTAGAAAACTTTAAGGCAGAGAGTACGAAAAAAAAGATCAAGAGACGTATCGGTAAAGAAGAGTGGATACAAAGACTATTAATTATTGGTATGCTTCTTTCATTTTTTATCATGCTTGTATTGCCTTTATTACAACTGTTTACACAAGCCTTTTATGATAAAGATGGAGCTTTTGTTGGTGTTGCGAATTTCAGTAAATATTTCACAACACCAACGCTAGTTCAATCACTACAAAATACGATATGGATTTCGGGCGCTACAACAATTATTTCGGTTACACTCGCTTTCGCTTACGCATATGCGATCGCTCGTACAAATGTTTTTGGAAAGCGCGTATTTCAATACATAGCATTATTACCATTATTCGCACCAACGATGATGCACGGTATTGCGCTTACATATTTATTTGGTAATCAAGGGTTAATAACAAAAGGGATGTTGGGTTTATTTGAAGGAATACAAATACCGTTATACGGACCAGTAGGAATTGTAATGGCTGAAGTTATGTATACATTTCCGCAAGCATTCCTTATTTTATTAATTGCTTTCCAAGGTTCTGATTATCGTTTATATGAAGCTTCTAATATGTTAGGTGCAAGTAAAGTGAAACAGTTTCTTACGGTTACTTTACCTAGTGTGAAATACGGATTAATTAGTGTGATGTTCGTTGTATTTACACTTAGTTTCACTGATTTTGGGGCACCTAAAATTGTTGGAGGGCAATATAACGTACTTGCTACTGACGTATATAAGCAAGTAATTGGACAGCAAAATATGTCCATGGGCGCAACTGTCGGAATGATTTTATTAATCCCAGCTATTTTCGCATTTGCAGTTGATCGTATTACGCAAAGAAAACAGGCGAATCTCTTATCTTCAAAAGCAGTACCTTACAGAATAATAAATAATAAGAAAAGAGATGTTATTTCATTCGTATATTGTAGCGTAGTCACGTTTATGATCATTCTTTTATTTGTGGCAGTTGGTATTGCTGCAAGTGTGAAAGTATGGCCATATAATATGAGTTTTACACTTGAGCATTTTAATTTTTCAAGTTTGACAGGAGACGGAATTGAAGCATTTAAAAATAGTGTAATTGTCTCAGCTATTACGGCAGTTATCGGGGCGCTTTTAACATTTGTGTTCGCTTATGCGATTGAAAAAATAGAACAGCTACAGTTTTTCAGAAAAGTAGGCTACTTTTTCTCTATTGTACCGTTAGCGATTCCTGGATTAGTACTTGGATTAGGATATGTCTTTTTCTTCAGTCAACCAACAATTCAAATTCTAGGACTTTCAATAACAAATCCGTTTCATTCCTTATATGGCACAATTGCTGTTTTAGTATTAGTAAATATCATTCATTTTTACTCTGTAACGTTTGTTACCGCAACGACTGCTTTAAAGAAACTGGACCGAGAGTTTGAACTTGTTTCACAGTCGATGAGCGTACCGTTTTATAAAACTTTCTTTCGAGTAACAGTACCGATGTGTTTACCGGCTATTTTAGAAATGGTTATGTACTATTTCGTAAATTCAATGGTAACTGTATCGGCAGTAGTGTTCTTATATGCGGCTGATTTTAAACTAGCTGCTGTATCAATTGTAAATATGGATGATGCAGGAAATGTAGCACCAGCAGCTGCAATGAGTGTACTTATTGTTGTTACAAATATTGTAGTGAGAGTTGTATATGAATGGGGAACGAAAGCACTTCGTAACCGAACGTCACAATGGCAAAAAAGATAAGTAAGAAGGGTGATGGATAGAATGAAAATTGAAGCAGTTATTTTTGATTGGGCAGGTACGACAGTTGATTACGGATGTTTTGCACCACTGGAAGTATTTATGGAAATCTTCCATAAGCGCGGTGTTGAAATTACAGCAGAAGAAGCTCGCAAACCAATGGGGTTATTGAAGATTGATCATGTTAGGGCATTAACGGAAATGCCCCGTATTTCGAATGAGTGGAAGCGTGTCTTCGGACAATTACCAATAGAAGAAGATATTCATGAGATGTATGAAGAGTTTGAAGAAATTCTCTTCGCTATTTTACCACGCTATGCAGAACCGATTAATGGAGTAAAAGAAGTGATTGCTTCATTACGTGAAAGAGACATTAAAATTGGTTCAACAACTGGATATACGAGAGAAATGATGGATATTGTAGCAAAAGAAGCAGCACTACAAGGGTATAAACCCGATTTTCTTGTTACACCAAATGATGTTCTAGCAGGTCGTCCATATCCGTGGATGTGTTATAAAAATGCGATGGAATTAGGTGTATACCCAATGAATCATATGATAAAAGTTGGAGACACCGTGTCAGATATGAAAGAGGGCAGAAATGCTGGAATGTGGACAGTTGGTGTAATCCTCGGTAGTAGTGAGCTCGGTTTAACGGAAGAGGAAGTTGAGAATATGGATCCGTTAGAGCTTCGTGAAAAAATAGAAGTAGTTCGTAACCGTTTCGTTGAAAACGGGGCTCATTTTACGATTGAAACGATGCAGGAACTCGAGAACGTAATTGAACATATCGAGAAACAAGAACTTATTATTTCATAAAAGGGGCATAGGATCATGAATGAAAATCACTACTTATTATTAACGCCAGGACCATTGACGACAACAAAAACGGTAAAAGAAGTTATGCTATACGATTGGTGTACGTGGGATGTTGAATATAACACGATGGTGCAAGATGTAAGAAATAGGCTTGTATCGTTAGCGACAAAGGAAGAAGAAAAGTACACAACAGTTTTAATGCAGGGAAGCGGTACGTTTTCGGTTGAAGCAGTAATTGGTTCTGTTATTCCTAAAAACGGAAAGCTACTAGTTTGTACAAATGGTGCGTACGGTAAGCGGATTGTACAAATGGCAGAGATGTTACATATAGATGTGGTGGTCAGTCAAACAGAAGAGTGGGAACCTACTAATATTGCAGAAGTAGAAAAGTTATTGCAACAAGATAAAGAGATTACGCATATTGTAGTTGTTCATTGTGAAACAACTACAGGTATTATTAATCCAATTGTAGACGTATGTAAATTGGGAAAACAATACGGAAAAGTTACACTGGTTGACGCAATGAGTAGTTTCGGTGGTATTGAAATAGATATCGCTGAGTTGCAAATTGACTTTTTAATTAGTAGTGCGAATAAATGTATTCAAGGTGTTCCGGGATTCGGTTTTGTCATCGCAAATCGTGATGAACTATTGAAATGTAAAGGGCAAGCTCGTTCTTTATCATTAGATTTATATGATCAGTGGGAAACGATGGAAGAGCAAAATGGGAAGTGGCGCTTTACTTCACCAACCCATATTGTACGCGCCTTCTATCAAGCATTGTTGGAATTAGAAGAAGAAGGCGGGGTAAGAGCTCGTTACAATCGATATTATAGCAATCAAAAACTACTAGTGAACAAAATGAATGAAATTGGATTTAAGCCATTAGTAGATGAAAAATATCAATCTCCTATTATTACATCTTTCATTTACCCAGGTGAAGGATTTGAATTTCAACAATTGTATAATGAATTAAAGCGATATGGATTTGTTATTTATCCAGGTAAAATTTCGAAAGTAGATACGTTCCGCATTGGAAATATCGGTGATGTACATGAAGAAGATATTATTCGCTTAGTTGATAGTATTGCTAAAGGGGTTGTTATAGGGTGAAAGTATTTTGCTTAGGTGGAGCAGGTAAAATTTGTCGTGAAGCAATTTTAGATTTAGTTCAATTTTCATCTTTTGAGACGATTACGGTAGCCGATTTTAATGAAGAGGAAGGCCGAAAAGTAGTAGAGTGGTTAAATGATCCTCGTGTTGATTTTGTGAAAGTCGATGTGACAAATCATGAGGATACGGTCGCAAAAATGAAAGGGTATGACATTGTAATGGATGGTACGACGATAAAGTTAAATGGATTGTCTACTCGCTGTATCGCAGATGCCAGCTGTCACGGTGTGAACTTAAATGGATTTGGTGAAGAAAATGAATCCCACTCTAAATTTGTTCAACATGGAACAACATGTTTACCTGGATTTGGTATGACACCAGGTGTAACGCAAATGATGGCCATGCATGCAGCAAATCAGTTAGATACTGTAGAGTCAGTTCGAGTAGGTCATGGCTCGTATCGTCCAATTGCTTTTTCTGCATCAATTACAGAGACAACGACATATGAATATGATCCACATTTGCCGACGCGTACAGTGTATGAGGAAGGTGAATTTCAGCAAGTACCTCCGTTTGCGCGCCCGAGAGAAATTGAATTACCAGCACCTTACGGAAAAACAATGCAGTATATAATCCCGCATTCAGAAACGATTACGTTAGCGAAGGCACTGGAGGATAAAGGTGTTGGGCTAATAGAAACGAGAGGTACTTGGCCAGAGCAAAATATGCAGCTCGTTCGTGCTTTATATGATTATGGTATATTGCGTAATGATCAAATTGAAATAAACGGTAAAGAAATTGGTATTATGGATTGTATTTCGAAGTATCTATTAAAATCGAAAGAAGGGCAAGCAACAGAGCTTTATGGTTATGCACTTCATGTAGAAGTAGTAGGTATGAAAAATAATCAAAAACAGCGACATGTCTTATACCATACACATCCGCTATCTGACGGTTCTGTAGTAGGTTGGGAGAAATTAAGAGCCTATACAAGAAATGTTGGTATCCCATTTGGAATCGCTACAGAGTTAATTGCAAAAGGAGTAGTTAATAAAGTCGGTGTTATTACTCCTGAAGAAGCTTTCGAAAATCCACAAATTATTTTTGACGAACTAGAAAAGCGCGGTATTTATATTCATGAAGAGATTTTCACTGAAAAAGAAAATTATAACTTTGTATAAGTAAGGCAGTTTATGAGTTAGATATAAATGGGGTGAGTCTATGTCTGTAGTAGGTGAAGAAAGAAAGAGGACAATTCTTGAAAAGGTAGAGTTTAAAGGGAAAGTAAAAGTTTCAGAATTAGCGAGAGAGTTCGCAGTATCAACAGAGACGATTCGTCGGTATTTAGAAGAATTAGATCGTGAAAAAAAATTGAAGAAAGTATACGGTGGAGCCGTTCAACTTCCGGGAGCTGGGATAGAGGCACCGATGTTAGAACGAGAGATGCTGCATATAGAAGAGAAGAAAAGAATTGGGTATAAAGCAGCAACGTTTGTGGAAGATGGAGATGTTATTGCGATTGATGATGGAAGTACACCACTTCAAATGGTGCCATATCTTGTTCATCGTAAAAATTTAACGATTGTTACGAGCTCTTTTCCAGTAGCGACACAATTAATATCTTCTATTAATAAAAAGTTGTTTCACGGTGAAGTTTTATTTATAGGCGGGAAAGTATCTCCAAAACATTCACGTGTGTCGGGGTCTATTTCACAGCAAGTAATTCATCAATTCCATTTTCATAAAGCATTCGTTTCGATTGATGGATTGTTACCTAGCTTTGGGGTTTCCAGCTTTGAATTAGAAAAAGCGAAACTGTCAGAAGCGATGATTAAATTATCGGAGAAAACGTATATTTTATGTGATCATACAAAGGTAGGCGTAAAAGGGAACTACCGAATAGCAGGATTTTCTCGTATTCAACATGTTATTTGTGATAAGAAAATGCCCTATAGTTTTGAAGAAGAAGTCAAAAAGCATAATATTCAATGGACAGTTTGCTAACAATCAGTGGGAAATTCCATCTCTCTTTAATTATTAGTAATGTTTAACGTGAATGTTGAGATGCTCATGAATAATGAGTAATAAAGGTTTGTATTCGTGCAAAAAAAGTGGACACATTTTCTCGCTTCCTTCATATAATTTACCAATAGCAAAAAAGTTGGCTGAAGGAAAGAGGGGACGGGAATGTCGGAACGAATATATAATAAGCTTGTAGTTTACACGAATATTTTGCAGAAGATCGGTGTTATTAATGAGAAAGAAAAAAGTGAAATCCTTCATACGATAGGTAAAAAAGCCCTTTGAATAAAGGGTTTTTTTATTGCGTATTAAAAGAAAATAAAAGCATTTGTAATATTACCATTGACAATGAAAATGATATTCATTGTCATTTATTTGTATGTAATTGATATTGATTATCAATTAAAATATATATAAGATAAGGGGATATTATTTTGAAAAGAAGTCATATTAGGGCTCTATTAGTAGCCACATCATTAGCTATTCCATTTGCTGCATACTCTACTCCAGCATTAGCAGCAGTTACAATGGAAGCAACTAAATCAGGAGTAACAGTAAGTGATCGTATATATGATGCTGAAATTAAAATATATAAAGATCAAAAAGATGAACCATCTATGGTTTCTCAATACATAAAAGATCCTAAAGTGACGATTGAAAACAATAAAAAGGTTGTTACTGCAACAGTACAAGATAGTGATTATTTTCAATATCTTAGAATAGAAGATAGAAACCAACCAGGTGTATTTCATGATGTGAAAGTTTTGTCAGAAGATAAGAGGAAAAATGGGACGAAAGTAGTTCAATTTGAAATTGGTGAATTTGAGAAGAAGCATAATATGCAAATGCATATACTTATTCCGGCTATTGGATATGATCATAAATATCAAGTTCAATTTGAAATTAAAGATCCAACTTTAGGCGACAAAGAAACAGAGAAACCAGATGATAACTCTAATTCAGGCAATACGGAAACGGATACTCCAGTTGATAGTCAAAACATGATAACAGATAAGAAACTAAGAGAACTTGTTAATAAAAAAGTATTTAATAGAAAAGATTTAAATACACCAATTACGAAAGAAGAGTTATTACAAGTAAATGACTTGTTTTTAAATACGAATGAGATTCTTGATTATAGTGCATTGAAATATATGCCAAATTTAAAATCTTTAACAGTTGCAAATGCGAAGATAAAAGATCCGTCGTTCTTTACGAGCTTAAAGCAATTGAAACATTTGGCTTTACGCGCTAATGAAATTGTAGATGTAACACCACTTGTTAAGATGGATAATTTAGATTCTCTTGATTTAAGTAATAATAAAATTACGAACGTTGCACCACTAACGGAAATGAAAAATGTAACAAGTTTATTTTTAGCAGGAAATCAAATTGAGGATGTAATACCATTAGCGAAAATGGAACAATTAGATTACTTGAATGTGGCAAACAATAAAATTTCAAACGTTGCTCCGTTAAGTAAGTTAAAAAATGTAACATACTTATCTTTAGCAGGAAATCAAATTGAAGATATTACACCGCTTTATACGTTACCGTTAAAAGATTTAGTATTAACGCGTAATAAAGTTAAAGATTTATCAGGAATTGATCAATTGAATTAATTACAAGAGTTATGGATTGGGAAAAATGAAATAAAAGATGTTACTCCTCTAAGTAAGATGACACAGTTGAAAGTTTTAAACTTACCTAACAATGAGTTAAAGGATATTACTCCATTATCAAGTCTAGTAAACTTACAAAAACTTGATTTAGAAGCAAATTATATTTCAGACTTAACACCAGTTAGCAATTTGAAAAAGTTAGTATTTCTAAGTTTTGTTGCAAATGAAATTCGCGATGTTAGACCAGTTGTGGAGTTAAGTAAGACAGCTTACATTAATGTTCAAAATCAAAAAATATTTTTAGCGGAAACAGAAGTAAATAAAGAAGTGAAAGTACCTGTTTACGAAAAAGATGGTAAAATCTCTACAAAAATTCGTTTGAAGAGTGAAGATGGTACGTATAGTAACGATGTAGTTAAGTGGAGTACACCAGGTGAGAAAGTATATGAATTTGGTGTGAAAGACCCATTTGCAGATACAGGAATCTTTTTCACAGGTTCTGTTATTCAAAATGTAGTAGAAAGTAAAGAGGACAATACGTCTAAAGAAGATGAGAAAATAGAAGTAGTAGAATTTAAAGATGTGCCAAAGGGTCACTGGTCAGAAAAAGCAATTAACTATTTAGCGAAAGAAGATATTTTTAAAGGATATGGAAATGGACAATTTGGATTTGGGGATAATATTACTCGTGGACAAGTTGCGTCTTTAGTACAAAGGTACTTGAAATTAGAAAATAAAGTAGAGCAGAAAGAGATGTTTACTGATACGAAAGGGCATATGTTTGAGCAAGATATTGCTACAGTTGCACAAGCTGGAATTATGCAAGGAGATGGTACAGGGAAGTTTCGTCCAGAAGGAGTATTAACTAGGTACGAGATGTCAGTAGTATTACAAAAAGTATTTCAGTTAAATGAAAATGAAAATGATTTGGAGAACTTTACAGACGTACCAACAGGTCATTGGGCAGAAGGATATGTGAAAGCTTTAGTGGATAATAATATATCAAAAGGTGACGGGAATGGGAACTTTTTAGGGGATGATTTCGTAACACGTGAGCAATATGCGCAATTTCTGTATAAGGCAATAAAAAAATAATAAATGAGAAAAATACGTTATTCTTTAATAAGAAGAATAACGTATTTTTTATATGTACAAAATCAAGTACTAAATAGACAGGAGTGCTTACATGTGATAGGCCTATTTTTCCGATAGGTGCTGAAACCATATTGACAAAAAGGCATTCTCGTGTGATAATTCAATTAAATTTTTAGAATAATCAAAAAATATTCCTTTTATATAGAAAGGATTTGAACATTATGTTAATATTACGCCGGGGGTGACGAAATGTTATTTTTTCTGAAGAAATGGAACGAATTAAAAGATGTGAAAGCAGAATTGGCACTTCGCGATTGGTTTTATGGTACAAAAATTAGTTTATCGATGTGTACGTCAAAAGAGCCATTAACATTTTTAGTGAATGTAGAGGGAAGAGATAAAGGGGTATTTTCTGAAGAAGATTTTATTGTCGTAAATTGCATGTGTGAGCCAGTATTTGAAAACGAAGAAAAACCAGCTACAGAGTCATTTATGCATGCGGATATTTATAAAAAAAGTAGTGCAGAATGCATTTTACAAGTACAGACTGTAGATAGTCATTTAATGTCAGAGCTATATGGGAAAGAAGGAGAAGTAACATTCGAAAAACGCAGTGTGGAACGTGTTTTTGGTAAAGATGGTATTACAGAAATGACAATTCCAATTGTAGAAGATGAAAAAAAATTCGCTAATTTATTAGAAAATAATGTTCCAAATTTTATTGAAGGTGGAGGAGTAGTCCTTGTTCATAATTACGGAATGATCGTGTGGGGGAAAACCCCAGAAGAAGCAAAAAAATGGTTGGAAGGTATAGAGTATTTAATGAACTATCACGTAAAGCTTTTAATGATAAAAGGGGCAAAAAGTTCTGTTATATAAAGATGTATTCACAGAGATTAAAATCCCATAAAAATGAAAGCGTTTTAAAAGTAAATTTCACTCATAAAATATAGGTCTCCTTATTATATATAGATTACATGTTGACATGTAAGGAGGAACATATTTTGCGAGTTAAATATCATTTTCTGCCAAAACAGCAGGTGACATTTTGCAAAACGAATGATTCTGGTGAAAAGGCGTTACAAATTATGAATGAAACGGGATTTCGCGCAATCCCTGTATTAGCAGAAAATGAGAAGGAATTCACGGGGATTATTTATAAAGTAGATCTTTTAGAAAAGAAGTGTAATAGCAGATTAGAGGATGTAAGTACAAAAGATGTACTGGAAAATCCAAATTCGTTTATTTTTGAAAAGGATTCTTTTTTTAGAGCTTTTTACGTTATTCGTCGTCTCCCGTTTTTAGCGGTTTTAAATGAGTATAATGAATTTGTCGGCATTTTAACACATTCTAATGTATTTGATGTTATTGAGGATTCGTTCGGTATGCGGACGGGTGGTTATATATTAACAATTGCAACACAAGATTGTAAGGGAACAATTAAAGAGCTTGGGACATTATTAAAAGCATATAATATCGGTGGACTGTTTACGCTTGATAACGGTGATCAATATATTCGCCGTGTTATCGTAAATATATCGGATGAGTTAAATGAAAAAAAATTAAAGCAATTAATTGAAAAGATAGAGAAAAAGGGATTCAGGGTGAGTCATGTAGATTATATTTAAGTTGAAAAGGAAAGGTACCTATCTGCTATGTGTAGATAGGTACCTTTTTTAGTGCGAGAAATGAATCTTATTTTGAAACAGAAGGTGGAGACAATGCTAAATCAGATAAAAAAATAAAGTCTGCATGCTCACGAATTTTAGGAATAGAAGTTTCTATAACACGTGATGTAATTTCACCTGGAGCCCCAACGTGTCCGATAGCTACCATAATGGGTTTGTCTTGGATTTTTTTTATGAGTAATTGTGCTTGTTTTGAAATGTGACTTACCGTATATACATCATCAAAAAATAATTGATTTTCAATAATAGGCACGCCTAATTCTTTACCGATTTTTGGGACAACACTATTAGGGTTTGTTTTACTATCTAAATAAAATAAACCGTGTTTTTTACAGGCAGAAAGTATAAGACGTACAATCCTTTCATCAGCGGTTACTTTTGATCCCATATGATTGTTCATTCCTATTGCATGAGGTATTTCTTGAATTGCTTGTTCGAGTCGGTTGTTTATTTCTTCATCGCTTAAATCTGTTGTAATCGCTTTTGGTCCAAGCCACTCTTTTTTTCCTTTAATTGGTTCCATGGGCATATGTATAATAACTTCATGCCCTTTTTTATGGGCAGCTATTGCATCTTGTTTAGTAGAAGGAAGAAATGGCATAACAGCAACAGTGAGTGGAATTGGAAGTGATAACATCTTATCTGTGCCTTTCATATTATTGCCGAAATCATCGATGACAATAGCAACCTTATTCGTATGAGCGTTTGCTTGAATAGGAAATAAGAAGAAGGGTATGAACAGGGTGAAGACGAGAAATGCAATGGTATATTTGCGCATATAAATATTTCCTTTCTATTTTATCCCGCTATTTGCGGGCAGTAAGACTCCCACCTCAAAATTCGGCTGGAGCAAAGAAGTTAGGTGGGAGATCCACTGCCCGTAAACGCCCGATTGGTGAAGGCTAATAATCAGTGGGGGATGAACAAAACCCCCACTGATTAAAGTTTCACTTTATCAATCATCATTATGTTTTGCGTTTTTATATAAATTAAACAAAAAATGTCGAAGAAAAGTACATTAAAAATAGAGAACCCACTGTTTACTGAGTATTTACAAAAAAGAAGATGAAAAAAATGTCTATTATTGCGAATGTATTTACAAAGATAGAATAATTTGTAATAATTCTCAAAGTGAGGGTAAAGATTTGTAAATTACAGGGGGAAAATGTTAAATTTTCTGATTCTTCAAATTCAAATAAGATTAAGTGTTTAAAGGGCTAAAGTAGAAGAGACGTTGAGAGTATGGAAGAAAAATAAGGGGGATATGGATGTTTACTGTAAAAAGGAAGTACACATTAGAAAAGCTTTCGCATGATATTCATATGAAACGTGAAGAAATGATTCATTTAGGATTAACAAGTGGGTTAAATAGTATGGAGACAATTCAAGTTAGTCAAGAATTGGACAAGCTTATCGTACAGTATCAGCGTTACAAAGAAAAACAAACACCGAAATGGTTTTCAATTATAAAGGTTCCTATTTTTCAAATTGGGTATGAAGGGAAATCGAGCAATTTTTGGAGAATGTTTGTGGCTGGTTTTATGAAATAAGTATAATTACCCTTTTAGGATAAGGATAATTATACTATGTGTAATGGAATCTCTATATGAACTGTCGTTCCTTTGTTTTCTTTACTATCAATAAATATATGCCCATTGTACATCTCTACAATTCGTTTACATATAACAAGCCCAAGACCTGTTCCAGTATCTTTATTAGTAAAGAACGGATGAAAGAGGTGTTTTTGAATATGTTTTGGAATCCCTTTTCCAGTATCAATAATTTGCAGTTGTGCGTGTTTTTCGTTGTTTGTTACTACAATGGTTAATGTATCACCAGAAGCCATAGCTTCAATTGCATTTTTTGTAATGTTTAAAACCACTTGTTTCATATGGTCTTTTGAGCAACGTATATGAACAGGGTGGTCTGGCAAATGTAAATGAAATACAATGTTATGTAGATTCGCTTCAGATTGGATAATTAATGCTACCTCATTAAGAATCGTTCTTACATCATATGTTTGTTCAATGATGGCAGTTGGCTTTCCAAGAATAAGAAATTCGCTTACAATTTCATTAATCCGTTCTATTTCTTGTTCGATTATGGAAAAGTAGAACTGATCCTGTTCATCTTTATATTTCTCTTTTAACAGAGCGACGAGTCCTTTAATTCCAGTAAGAGGGTTACGGATTTCATGAGCTGTACTAGCTGCAAAAGTTCCAACCAATTCAATTTTTTGTAGTTCATTTTGTTGTCTTTCTAGTTTTGTTTGACGTTTTAATAACATATATTGAACAAGTAAAAATAAAATAGACATTAAAAATAAAGTAGCTATACACTCTATTGAAACTAACTGGTATAAAGTTTGTTGATGAATAGGTAACGGAGAAACAGAGACTTTCCAATTTAATCTTTGGAGTGGGGTAGTAAGCATGTTAGAATGCCCATCGCTTGTTTCGTTATTATCATCGGCTAGAAAAACTACATCATGTTTATCAGTCACTTCGAAATGATATTGTGGTTTAATAGCATTTAAAGAGGCTGAAATGTAGTCAAAGCGTAAACTTGCTAATAGTAAGCCCGAGAGTTCCTTTTGTTTATTAAATATTGGAGAGGCAATCATAATAGCTTGATGTCCAAGAACGCGATCTGTAATAACTGATGATACAGTTGTTTCCTTAGATTGCAATGCATCTTGGATGTATTGGCGGTCAGAAACGTCAATAGGCGGCGAATCGCCTTGGGATGCGATTGTAATCATCCCATCTGTCGTAGCGTAATATAGACCGGAAAAACGTTCATCATTTCCATCGGTATCATGTACAATCTGTTTAATCTCATTGATGTTTCCAGTTTCGGTCCCTACGACTTTTGCGAGCATTTCTAAGGCAGACATAGCTTCACCAAGGTGATGGTCTAAATAGTCTCTATATAAAAAGAGAACAGTGTGAGCAGATAGTTTGTTTGCCTGTTTCATTTGATAAGTGTGATACGAAAAAAATGTGGCACCAATCCCTATCGTTGGCAGTATAACAAGCAGTATGTAAAAAACTATGCTTTGTAATTTGACTTTCAAATTTGGTACTCCTTCTTTTTTTATTATCATTATATATAAACTATGTTAAAATTGTCATGTTTTTATTCAAGAATCATTTGCATTACATTAGGGAAAGGAAAAGGGATGAGTGAATATTCATTCGGAAGTTGTAATGAAGTGCTACGTTGCTTTTCTTTTTGTTGCGGAGAATTTAAGTGAAGGGTTGAAATGGTATGATATCAAATAATGAGCGAGAAGACATTTCTCAATCTTTAAAAGTATTTATTGCATTATCCCGTGTACATCGTTCTGTTATGGATACTACAAATAAATCCATACAAAGTAACGGATTAAATCCAACTGAGTTTGCTGTATTAGAATTACTATATCATAAAGGAGGCCAACCACTTCAGCAAATCGGTGAACGTATTTTAATAGCTAGTGGCAGCATTACATACGTTGTAGATAAGCTAGAGAAAAAAGGGCTTGTAAAACGAATTCCATGTCCAAATGACAGGCGTGTTATTTATGCACAATTAACGGAGTCTGGAGAGAGCTTTATTGCTTCTATTTTTCCAGGTCATGAGCAAGTTATACATCAGTCTTTTGAAATGTTAACGAAGGATGAGAAGGATGAATTACTCGAGCTCTTGAAAAAAATTGGAAAGTATGAAAAATGATGATATGTTCCAAAGGAGCTTTGGATAAAGAAATCCAAGGCTTTTTTGTGTGCATGTATTTATGACATCATCTACCGCATTTTGCTGAAGAATAAGAGGAGATTTGTAAGTAAGAATTGAATTATAGTAATGATGCATATAATGGAGAGGGGGCTCGTTCATGTCATTTAAAGACTATGAATATAAACGGCCAAATATTGAAGAATTAAAAGAGAAGTTTATTGTTGCTTTAGAAAAATTCGATAAGGCAAAAACGCTTGAAGAACAAAAACAATTAATTAATTCAATTAATGAAATTCGTAATGATTTTGGTACAATGGGGAATCTTTGTTACATTCGCCATTCTGTTGATACGACAGATGCTTTTTATAAGGAAGAGCAAGATTTCTTTGATGAATACTCACCAGTTGTACAAGGCTATGGAACAAAATATTATAAGGCGTTAATTAATTCGCCATTCCGTGAAGAATTAGAAGCGTATTATGGAAAGCAATTATTTGCTCTAGCTAAATGTGATTTAAAAACATATTCAGATGAAGTAGTGAAAGATTTACAATTAGAGAATAAATTGTCTTCACAATATACACAGTTATTAGCATCTGCAAAAATTGACTTTGCAGGAGAAGAAAGAACGTTATCGCAACTTATTCCGTTTATGCAAGGAAAAGAAAGAAGCGAACGTAAGGCAGCAAGTGAAGCATACTACGGATTTTTAGCTGGGAATGAGGAAGAGTTAGATCGTATTTATGATGAGCTTGTTAAAGTGAGAACGAAAATCGCAAAAACACTTGGTTTTAAAAACTTTGTTGAATTAGGATATGCAAGAATGTATCGTACAGATTATAATGCTGAAATGGTAGCGAACTATCGTCAGCAAGTATTAGATTATATCGTTCCGGTTGCAACCGAGTTAAGAAATAGACAAAAAGCACGCATTGGTGTAGAAAAGCTCGCTTATTATGATGAAAACTTTGAGTTTGCTACAGGTAATCCAAATCCAAAAGGCGATGCCGATTGGATTATTAATCACGGGAAAACGATGTATAAAGAATTATCAGCTGAAACAGATGAATTTTTTAATTTCATGCTAGATAATGATTTATTAGATTTAGTTGCGAAAAAAGGAAAAGCTGGTGGTGGATATTGTACATATATCGAGAATTACAAAGCACCATTCATCTTCTCAAACTTTAATGGAACGTCTGGTGACATTGATGTATTAACGCATGAAGCTGGTCATGCTTTCCAAGTATATGAAAGTCGTAAGTATGAAATTCCAGAATATAATTGGCCAACATATGAAGCGTGTGAAATCCATTCAATGAGTATGGAATTCTTTACATGGCCATGGATGAAGTTATTCTTTGAAGAAGATGCGGATAAATATTACTTCTCACACTTAAGTTCAGCACTTCTATTTTTACCGTACGGTGTATCTGTAGATGAATATCAACATTATGTATATGAAAATCCAGAAGCATCGCCAGCAGAACGTAAGTCAGCATGGCGTAACATAGAGAAGAAGTATTTACCACATCGTGATTATGAAGATAATGATTATTTAGAGCGTGGTGGTTTCTGGCAACGTCAAGGCCATATTTATAGCTCACCATTCTATTATATTGACTACACGTTAGCTCAAATTTGTGCACTGCAATTTTGGAAACGTGCAAGAGATAATAGACAAGAGGCTTGGGAAGATTATGTGAATCTTTGTCAACAAGGTGGAAGTAAATCATTCTTAGAATTAGTAGAAGTTGCAAATTTAACATCACCATTCGCTGAGGGGTGTGTAAAAAGTGTAATTACAGAAATTGAAGCGTGGTTACGTGCTGTTGACGACACAAAATTGTAAAAAACATGCACTTTTTTCACATGTTTAACATCGACATAATGGAAAAATGATGAGATAATAAAAGAAAATTCAGAATCATTTTAGGGGTGTTTCTAATGGGGAGCACCCCTTTTCACCAACAAAAGGGGGGAAAGCACTATGCTTCAATCTAATATGGATGTTAGTTTAGAAACTTTAGTTCACTCATTACAGTCTACACGAAGCACGCTGTTATCAGAAATTGAAATGTTAAATGATACGGAGGTGAATGTAAAGCCACGCCGTGATAAATGGAGTATTATTCAAATTTTGCATCATTTGCATTTAGTTGAACAGTCTGTCACATCTGCCCTTGTATATGCTTTGCAAAAAAAAGAAAGAAAACTTGCTCCATTTAAAGACCTCCAACTTACGCTTGATCGCACACATAAACGGGAAGCTCCTCAACAAATGAAACCAACAGAAACATTAATGAAAAAACTGCAAGGAATTCAATTACTAGAACATTCACGACAAGAATTATTTCATGCACTTCATAGTGTGATAGATGAAAAAGAATTATTTGAAAATGGATTAAAACATCCTATTTTTAATGATTTGAATTTATATCAATGGGTTCAATTTCTGGATTTACACGAACAAAGACATCTTACACAGCTAAAAGAAGCGAAACATGCAATTTTACAGCGGTAGGGGGCATATCACTGATTATTAGTCCGCAACAATCGGGCTGCTATCAAATAACGAGAAAAAGGAAAAGAAGCGGCGAACCGCTTCTTTTCCTTTTTTACTCATGCATAGTTTTATTTCTTATTTTGGAATACTACATGAGGAAGAGAAAAAGGAGTTGAAAAGTATGTCAAAGAAAAAGAGAGAAGAAGAGCGCGCTTGGAAAGCTCGGAAAGAAAATCAAAAGCCGCATGGAAAGGTGAAAGCTTTTGCAGAATTAGTTGAAGGAACAGAAAAAACGTGATGAACTTCATCACGTTTTTTGTATGATTGGGAAAGTTAATAAAAATGTTGTACCTGTTCCTTTTTCACTAATAATATCAACCTTTCCATTCATTGCTTGAATAACACTGAAGACGACCATCATCCCGAGTCCGGTCCCTTTTTCTTTCGTCGAGTAGAAAGGTGACCCAAGGCGTTTTACTTGTTCTTGATCCATACCAATACCTGTATCTTTTATATATAATTGTATATGTTTATGGTCTGGAACTAATGTAAGAATAAGGTCACCACCGTTAGGCATAGCCTCAATACAGTTTTTTAAAATATTTAATAAGCATTGGTTCAGCTTTTGCTTTTCACCAGCTATAAAGAAAGATGTACTTTGTTTTATGTAATGTATACGAACATTTGTTAAATTGGCGAGAGGTGTAATTAAAGATAACGCATGAAGTAATTCTTCCTCTACTTGTAATTGTTGTTCTTTTTCAATACTCGGTTTTGCAAAAGTTAAGTAGTCTGTAAGAACATGATTTGCTTGTTCGATACCATTAATGGCTATGTCGATATATAATTTTCGTTCCTTCTCAGAACATGTATCTGACTGTAAAAGTTGCAAAAATCCTTTCGTTGAAGTTAAAGGGTTGCGAATTTCATGAGAGATAGAAGCTGCCATTTCACCGATTAAATGAAATTTTTCAGCATTCATAAGTTCATTTTGGAGACGAACTTGCGTTTGTAATATGTGTAGCAAATATAAAATAAGGATTGTACCAAGTATCGTACATAGTTCGTACACGATAATATGTGGTATATAATCTGCCGTATTTGTAACCTCTGAAAGGAAAAATGGTATCCAGCCAAATCCGAATATAAGACTGTAAAAGATAGCGAGTGCTATTTTTATACGATTAGAACTTCGGTTAAACAGTTTGTATGTTAATAGTAGAACAATGAATAGTAGAACCGAAGCGATAAAGGATGGGAAAACACCTATTCCTCCTAATAAAAAGCGGTATATGTTTAATACAGCTAAGATGGAAGCACCGGCAATAGGACCACCTGTTAATGTGCCGACAATTAATACGATATGACGCATATCAAATTGAAATCCATAATTTGTTTTTGCCGCGAAAGTGATACATAGTATGGTAGCGAGGCAACATAATACAATAAACATAGATGAATTTAATTTAGGAGAGCGTTTCCCTTTTTGATTCCAAAATAAATGATATACAAGCATTGTAACAAGGATGGATAATATATTTAAAAAGAGATAAATAATAAAGAGTTTCAGTGGGATGCCTCCTCTCTTCTCACATTAAATTAATCATACTATAAAATGAAAGAAATAAAATATGAAATAGCGGAAAAAATCAGAAATTTTTTCTGGTAGTATACAATATGTTACAATAATCTTTGTCAATGAAAGAAGAAATTCCGTGCACTGCATGGGAGAGGTTCGCGAACTCCCTCTATAAAAAACTATGGAAACAACAATATCCTTAGGTATTGTTTTGTTTTTTTATTGTGACAGTTCAAGAACGTTCTTTCTTCTTATTCGTAGTAGAGAAGGAGAATGAGTGAAATGAAAAAAGAAAAAGCAGTTGTTGTTTTTAGTGGTGGACAAGATAGTACAACATGTTTATTTTGGGCAATACAACAGTTTGCAGAAGTGGAAGCTGTAACGTTTAATTACAATCAACGTCATAAGTTAGAAATTGATTGTGCAACGGAAATCGCGAAAGAGTTAGGAATTAAACATACGGTACTAGATATGAGTTTATTAAATCAACTTGCTCCAAATGCGTTAACGAGAACGGATATGGAGATTACACATGAAGAAGGTGAATTGCCATCAACATTTGTAGATGGACGAAATTTACTATTTTTATCATTTGCGGCTGTATTAGCAAAACAAGTTGGAGCACGTCATATTGTAACGGGTGTATGTGAAACTGATTTCAGTGGTTATCCAGATTGTCGTGACGTGTTTGTGAAATCATTAAACGTTACATTAAATTTATCTATGGATTATCCGTTTGTTATTCATACACCACTTATGTGGATTGATAAAGCAGAGACATGGAAATTATCTGATGAACTTGGAGCATTTGAGTTTGTTAGAGAAAAAACATTAACATGTTATAACGGAATCATTGGTGATGGTTGCGGTGAATGTCCAGCATGTCAACTTCGTAAAGCAGGATTAGATACGTATCTACAAGAACGCGAAGGAGCGAGCAACTAATGGATAACTTTTTTGGATTTCGCATCGTAGAAAATTTACAAAAAATGGACAAGGATATTCAACGTGAACAACTCAAATATCATAATAAAAGAGTAATGGTCAGCAAGGAATTTACATTTGACGCAGCGCACCATTTACACTGCTATGAAGGGAAATGTAAAAATTTACATGGTCACACATATAAAGTCGTATTTGGAATTAGCGGATATGTAAATGAAATAGGCCTTGCAATTGACTTTGGAGATATAAAAGAGATTTGGAAAAATGAAATAGAAATTTATTTAGATCATCGTTATTTAAACGAAACATTGCCAGAAATGAATACGACTGCTGAAAATATGGTCGTTTGGATTTATGAAAAGATGGCAGAAGCATTAACGAAAGATAATCGTGCGAACGAATACAAGGGAGCTCGTGTTGAATTTGTTCGTCTTTTTGAGACGCCGACTAGTTATGCGGAAGTAAGACGGGAGTGGATGCTCGATGAGTAAAATCCCCGTCTTAGAAATATTTGGTCCGACCATTCAAGGAGAAGGGATGGTTGTAGGACAAAAGACAATGTTTATCCGTACAGCAGGCTGTGATTATAGCTGTGCTTGGTGTGATTCTGCTTTTACATGGGATGGATCGGCCAAAGATCAAATTAAACAAATGACACCGGAAGACATTTGGAATGAGCTTGTAGAAATTGGTGGAGAAAATTTTTCTCATGTTACGATTTCGGGTGGAAATCCTGTTTTGCTGAAAAATATGCAATTTCTTCTTTCTATATTAAAGGAGAATGGAATGCGAACAGCGGTAGAAACGCAAGGGAGTAAATGGCAAGATTGGTTGCTTCAAATTGATGAGGTAACGATTTCTCCAAAACCACCAAGTTCAACTATGAAAACAGATTTTCAGATGTTAGATTCTGTTATTCATAAACTAGCAGGGAAAGATTTTAGTTTAAAAGTAGTAGTATTCGATAATCAAGATTTTGAATATGCAGTTAAGATGCACGAGCGTTATCCGAATGTACCATTTTTCTTACAAGTAGGGAATGATGATACGAAAACAGTGGATGATGCGGTGCTTATAAAAAAACTATTAGAAAAATATGAGTGGCTTATTGAAAAAGCTGTGAATTGTAAAGAAATGAATGATGCGAAAGTACTGCCTCAGCTTCATACGTTAGTATGGGGAAATAAACGAGGGGTATAATGAGAAGGGATGTTTAAAATGGCAGGAAGATTAGATGAAGATTTAAAAGATGTAACATTATTAGGAAATCAAAATACAAAATATTTATTTGAATATAGCCCGGAAATTTTAGAGGTATTTGATAATAACCATCCAAACCGTGATTACTTTGTAAAATTCAATTGTCCTGAATTTACAAGTTTATGTCCGAAAACAGGACAACCAGATTTTGCAACAATTTATATTAGCTACATTCCAGAACAAAGAATGGTAGAGAGTAAATCTTTAAAGCTATATTTATTTAGCTTCCGAAATCATGGTGACTTCCACGAAGATTGCATGAACGTTATTATGAATGATTTAATTAAATTAATGGATCCACGCTATATTGAGGTATGGGGGAAATTTACACCACGTGGTGGTATTTCAATCGATCCTTACTGTAACTACGGCCGCCCAGGAACTAAGTATGAGAAAATGGCAGACTACCGCATGATGAATCACGATTTATATCCAGAAACGATCGATAATCGTTAATATAATAGAAAGAAAGGATCTGTATGATATACAGATCCTTTCTTTCTATTATATTATGCATGTTGATTAATGACAGTATAGTTTTTATGGCTTACAACTGTAAGCGGTTCCATATCTAGTTCTCTAAAATTCTCCATAATTGTTATATCAACAATAACGGAGTTTTGATTTACCTTTTGAACACGGCCTTGCATTCCACCTTTAAATTCAATGATATCTCCAGTTTCTGCGATCTGCATAAGCAACTCTCCTTGTTCCAGTTTTCCCAAAAAAAGAATAATTTGGGCTTTTTTATTTCCTCTTATTTTGAACTATATTTACTACTTTGTAAATGTTTCCAAAGTAAAAATTCGAAAAATATTCACTTTTTGTAAGAAAATATGTAAAAAATATTGTTTAGGAGAGGAATGATGAAAATACATACATCTTTATATGGGAGTATAATAAAAGATAAAATGACCTACTAAAGTGGGGGAAATTAGGGGCGGTAAAATGATGTTTGAAATTGTGGGGAGCTTTATAGCGATTTTATTATTTTTATTTTCTTATATACAGTTGAAGAAAGTGCGTCATCATGAAACAACTACATATTGTGATGGACTGGATGGTGTGCACACTTCGATAACACATAATAGTGGTGGGGATATATAACTTTCTTTTTATGCATGGTATGATGGCAATAAGAAATAGTACGTAATATAGTTCGTAAGTGATGAATGGAGAGTGGAAAGAATGCGAATTTCTTTTATTCATCATGGTCGTTTGGACAGTACTATAGAGCCAATGACAATTATTTCATTTCGTGAATGGATGAAGAAATATGATTTAGGGACTACAGTAAAAGAAACTCCTATACCAATTGAAACAATTGAGGCGATTGAATCAGCGAAACTGGTTGTAACGAGTGATCAAAGGCGCGCTGTACAGTCAGCGGCTGAGTTATTGGATTCCCTATCTTTTGTGCAAAATCCTCTTTTTAGGGAAGCTGAAGTTCCAACGAGTTTTTATGCTCCAAAATGGTTGAAATGTAAACCAAATGTATGGATGTTTATTGGACGTACACGATGGATAGCTGGTTATAGTAAAGAGGTGGAGTCCTATAAGGAAGTACGAGAAAGAGCAAGGCAAGCTGCTAATATGTTGCACCGCTATGCGCTCGTACATGGACGTATTGCCCTTGTAGGTCATAGTTATTTTAATGCGATGATTGGGACTGAACTGAGGGCAATGGGGTGGTCTGGTTCGCCTATTTTCCATAGGAAGCCATGGGGATGTACAACGTATACATTTCATGAGGCGATGGATGGAAATATATTAAATACAAAATTAATTTAAAAGAGGCTGTCCCTTTGGCAGCCTCTTTCTCTACATAACAAGTAAAAAAGAATTGTCCTGTTAAGATATAGAAACCAATGACCGTAATGGTTTTATTAGATGGGCATACGGTTCACCAACGAGCATAACGGTTTTATCTTCTTTGTAACCAAGTTTTTCATATAGTGAAAAAGCGCGTTTGTTTTCTAAATTAACAAGTAAGGCAATTTTTTCATGCCCTTTTTCAGTTGCATGAAGTTCAGCTGCATCGATTAAATTAGAGCCAATGCCACGTCCACTGTACATATTTGAAACTGACAACGTGTCAATATAATACTCATCAAATTCAGCTTCTTTTTCTAACGTAATGGATTCGTCTTCATGTAGTTCTCTTAAGTGGTGTACGATTGGTGCATCAAGTTGTTCAGTGTCACTACCGTGATAAACGACAATAACTCCAACTACCTTTCCATCTTGTTCAGCCACTAAACAGTTTTCATAGCTCAATCGATTATTTTCTTTTGCGAACCATGTTTCAAGTCCTAGTATTACTTTTGCTTCAATTGTGCTACCTGTGATTTTTTCAGCAATTTCGTGCAGAGCGTCATACAGTAAAGGTGCTACTCCTACCGCATCTGTCTTTTTTGCTTTCCGAATCATAGTATCCCTCCTAGTTCTATGTGTATATTGTAGCATAAAATAAAATAACAAACAGTGACTTGGAACTTTGTTATACAGAGTGTTAAAAAGTTTGATATAGAGAAGTAGCTATGTTAGTATATGATATTTAGTGCGAATATAATAAAGTGATATAGCTATAAAAATAATGAAAGTGAATTACATAATAGTAACGGGATAATTTTACCGTTGTCGACCTATAGAAGATGCGATAAAATAAACTATTGCAGAGAGGTGAAATACATGGATAAACAATTAGCAAATGCAATTTTGGATCAGCTGAAAAATGGTGAAATAAAGGAGTATGTTGCGACGAAAGATGTATTTTATACGTTCAGGGAAGTTGTTGTAAATCGAGAAGATTTTAAACATATTATCGGGAACGCACAGCGCGGTGGACAGGTAATTTATACATATTCAGAAACACCACGTTCATAAATAGAAGATAAAGGAGAGGAGAATTATGGGAGATTTTAAACAAGGCATATTGCCACATTGGGATTATATGTGGAAAGATAGAGCTGGGAATAGGTTTATGGGAATGGTTATGTATCCAGAGAAACGAAAATGTTCAGCAAAAATGCTTCAGAAAATAAAAAGAGCATATGAGCAAGCAGTAGAAATTAAAGTAACTGTACAAGTTCAACATACATATCAGTACGTAGAAGGAATGATCGTATACTTTGATGAAGAAGCACCTGTATGTACAATGATTGATAAAGATGAGAATCCACATCATATATTTGTAAAAGACATTTTGCGTATTGAGCACCCTGAATAATTTTTTTCATAAATAAATTGAAGTTCCATAATAATAATCTTTTTCTATAATAGTTATCTTTTAGTATGTAACGAGGAACGAAAGAGTATGTATAATATTTAATAAAGTAAAATTGATAAATGTAATCGTTTTTTGGAACAGATTATCGTTTAAGGTCTGTTCTTTTTTGCGTGATGCTGGAGAAATATATTACTCCAGCATTTACTGTTTTATGACAAAAAATATTGTTAACTTTTTTTAAAATAAGGTTAAATTCGTTGACAACTTTTTTGAAAAGCACTTTATTGACATGAGTTTTAGAATGTTGTTTCATAGTCTTTGTATTGAAAAAAATCGACGGTCATGTCGAAAAGTAAAAGTTAAAAAAAGAAAGAATTTATACATATATCTTGTGTCTTATTTTGAAACGTAATACAATATATAGAGAAATCAAGAAACGACATACAGAGAATATAGATTGGAGAGGGAGGGTCGGAAATGTTAGTTGCATATGATTCTATGACAGGAAACGTGAAGCGTTTCATCCACAAATTAAATATGCCGGCCGTTCAAATTGAAGAAGCTCTAGTATTAGATGAAGACTTTATTCTTATTACGTATACAACAGGTTTTGGCAATGTACCGGAACGTGTTTTAGACTTTTTAGAGCGCAATAATGAAAAATTAAAAGGCGTATCTGCAAGTGGCAATCGTAATTGGGGAGACATGTTTGGTGCAAGTGCTGACAAAATTTCTACTAAATATGAAGTGCCTATTGTATCAAAATTTGAGTTATCTGGAACAAATAATGATGTAGAATATTTTAAAGAAAGGGTGCGGGAGATTGCGACACATTGAACTGAATAATGAAATCACGCAAATGCAGGACGGTTTTTATCAGCTTCATAAAGATAAAGAGGCATTAGAAGTCTTTATGGAAGAAGCTAGAGAGAATACCGTTCATTTTAATAGCGTGGCAGAGCGAATGGAGTATATGAAAGAACATGATTACTATTACAACGTTCTGGACGAGTATAGCTTGGAGGAAGTAGAAGGAGTTTATAACATCGCTTATGGTGAAAACTTCGAGTTCCAATCTTATATGGCAGCATCTAAGTTCTATAAAGATTATGCGTTAAAAACGAATGATCAAAAACAATACTTAGAAAGCTATGAAGATCGTGTAGCAATTGTTTCATTATACTTAGGACGCGGTGATGTTGCGAAGGCAAAACACTTCGCAAGCATGATTGTAAAACAAAACTACCAACCAGCGACACCAACCTTTTTAAATGCGGGAAGAAGTAGAAGAGGAGAAATGGTGTCTTGTTTCTTGTTAGAGATGGATGATAGCTTAAATTCAATCGGCTTTAACATTAATACTGCAATGCAATTATCGAAAATCGGTGGTGGAGTAGCTTTAAACTTATCTAAGCTACGCGCACGTGGTGAGCAAATTAAAGGTATTGATAACGCCGCAAGTGGTGTAGTACCTGTTATGAAATTACTTGAAGATTCGTTTTCATATGCGAATCAACTTGGCCAACGAAAAGGTGCCGGCGCTGTATACTTAAACATTTTCCATTGGGATATTATTGAATTCCTTGATACCAAAAAAATAAATGCCGATGAGAAGAGCCGTATTCAGTCTCTATCAATCGGAATTATCGTTCCAAGTAAGTTCTTTGAGCTTGCTGAGAAAAACGAACCTTTCCATGTTTTCGCACCTTATACAGTATTTAAAGAGTACGGAAAACATTTAGATGATATAGATATCGACGAAATGTACGATGAATTAATGAGCAATCCGAAAGTGAAGAAGAAGCCACTAGATATTAGTGCGCGTGATATGCTTATTAAAATTGCTATGATTCAGCTTGAGTCTGGTTACCCATACTTAATGTTTAAATCAAATGCAAATAACCAACATCCACTGAAGGATATTGGAACTGTGAAGATGTCGAACTTGTGTTAAATATGTAGCACCTTCTAGTAGAAATGCTAGTCGAAAACTCCGTTAAACGGGGAAAGCCTCAAGTTTGAGGTAACCTACCGTGCTAAATCTTATCTTAGAATGAAAATATAAAAGTTCAGAATGTATCTTATTATTTTGTATAGCAGAGTTATTGAACAACATAAAGTAATAAGAGACTTTCTGAAAGATTAAGATAAGTAAAAGCCTAACGACTATCCCATTTGGGAGTAGAGCGCAAGCGATTGGCGCTCGAAAAGCGGAGCACCTAACCAGGTAATGCTGTAGGTGATGATATAGTCTGTCCTGTATGGTGACATACAGCAGTTGCATGAGCAACGGACTGAGGAGTAGCGAACTCGGTTGAACATTCGAGACAGAAATCTTCCAGCTACAAGAAACTTCTGAAATAAATGATTACGGTACAGAAGACATTATCCGTCGTGATATTAACTGTAACTTAGGATCGTTAAATATCGTAAACGTAATGGAAAATAAAGAAATTCGTGAAGCAGTTCATGCGGGAATGGAAGCTTTAACAGCTGTTTCTGATATGACAATCATTCCGAATGCCCCAACTGTGAAAAAAGCAAATGATGAGCTTCATTCAGTTGGACTTGGAGCAATGAACTTACATGGATATTTAGCAAAAAATAAAATCGCTTATGAAAGTGCTGAAGCGAAAGAATTCGCTCGTACATTCTTTATGATGTTAAATTACTACTCAATCGAGAAAAGTATGGAGATTGCTAAAGAAAAAGGCGAAACATTTAAAGACTTCGATAAGTCTGATTATGCAAACGGCACGTACTTTGAAAAGTATGAAACGACAGATTACAGCCCAGTAACTGAAAAAGTTCAGCAATTATTTGAAGGAATTCATATTCCAACAAAAGAAGATTGGACAGGTTTAAAAGAGCAAGTACAGAAGAATGGTTTATACAACTCATATCGTCTTGCAATCGCTCCGACACAATCGATCAGTTACGTTCAAAATGCAACTTCAAGCGTAATGCCAATCGTAAGTCAAATTGAATCAAGAACGTATGCAAATGCGACAACATATTATCCAATGCCATATTTATCAAAAGATACGTTCTGGTACTATAAATCTTCTTACGATATGAATCAGTTTAAATTAATTGATTTAATCGCAGAAGTTCAAGAACATATTGACCAAGGAATTAGTACCATTCTTTATGTTAATAGTGATATTTCAACACGTGAGTTAGCACGTTACTACATTTATGCACATAAAAAAGGCTTGAAGAGTCTTTATTATACGAGAACACGTAAATTAAGCGTGGAAGAGTGCGTGGCTTGTACCGTTTAATATAAAAAGTGAGACATTATGAGCAGGGTTTTTCTGAACCCTGCTCATGCTTAGTTATCAATTTTTTATGTTTATTTAGAGAAGGGGCGATTTAATGCGTGCGGTAAACTGGAACAAAAAAGAAGATGATTTTAGTTTAATGTTTTGGAAGCAAAACATCGCTCAGTTTTGGACAGAAGAAGAAATCGCAGTGTCTTCTGACAAAAATACTTGGGCACAATTATCAAAAGAAGAGCAAATTGCGTATAAGCGTGTATTAGGTGGTTTAACACTTTTAGATACGAAACAAGGCGGCGAAGGGATGCCTCTTGTACTTGTTCATCTTGAAAATTTACAAGCGAAAAGTGTATTAGCTTTCATGGGCGCTATGGAAGAAGTACATGCGAAGAGTTACAGTCATATTTTCACAACGTTAGCTACTGAAGAAGAAATTGATGATATTTTTGAATGGGTAGATAACCATCCATTACTTGAGAAAAAAGCTGGTATTGTTACTAGTTACTATCGTCGTTTATTAAAGCCTGAAGTAACGAAAAAAGAGTTATACATGGCAATGGTAGCAAGTGTGTTCTTAGAAAGTTACTTATTCTATAGTGGATTCTTCTATCCACTTTACTTAGCAGGTCAAGGTAAATTGACGGCAAGTGGTGAGATTATTAACTTAATAATTCGTGACGAGTCCATTCACGGCGTATTCGTCGGTATTTTAGCACAACAAATCTTCGCGGAACTTTCTGCAGAAGAGCAACAAGAAGTACAAACGAAAACGCAAGAGTTATTAATGGAACTGTATGAAATTGAATTGGCATATACAGAAGAAATTTACACTTCTATAGGTCTTGTAGAGGATGTAAATCGTTTCGTTCGTTACAATGCGAATAAAGGACTTATGAACTTAGGGCTTGAGCCGAAGTTTGAAGAAGAAGAAATTAATCCAATCGTTTTAAATGGTTTACGTACAGATACGAAAAACCATGACTTCTTCTCTGTAAAAGGAAATGGTTACGTAAAAGCAACGAATGTTGAAAAGTTAGCAGACGATGACTTCGTATTCAATTTTTAATATAGTGTTATAGAAAAAGCTGTCTTTATAGAAAAGACAGCTTTTTTGCTATGAATAGTTTACATAATGTTATTATTTCATGGAAATATTTTGATCTTGTAAAAGCCCAATTTTTGAGGAAGTGGGAATAAAAAACAAGGATTAAAGTTTTATTTTTCATATTTAGTCGTATGAGAGATTGAATAACTTATGTCAAAATGAATAAAAAATGAGAAGAAATGAGGCCTCATTCCACCTATATGTTCTTTTTCGGATTGAATTTTTTAATTACAGAAGTTTTGGCTCGGAAATTGCATGAATATTTAAAAATAAAAGGAGATTGTAATAGTTGGTGTGGTGTATACAGTTATTTGAAAGCGTTTCCTTTTTACTGTCAATTTTTAAATGGAAATTAGATAGAGAAAGTAGGGGGAATGATAGGTGGGAAAAGTAGTTGGTTTAAAACGTTCGTTAGGGCTGTGGTCAATTGTTATGCTAGGGGTCGGGTATATGACACCGATGGTTGGATTTGATACTTTTGGAATCGTTTCGGAAAAAACAGGTGGGCATGTTCCAGGAGCTTATCTGATTGCATTAGCAGGGATGTTGTTTACCGCTGCAAGCTACGGCAAAATGGTAAAGGTTTTTCCTACCGCAGGATCAGCTTATACGTATACACAGAAAACAATTAGTGCAAGGCTTGGATTTCTTGTTGGATGGTCCGCGTTATTGGATTATTTGTTTCTACCGATGGTGAACGCACTATTAACGAGAATTTATTTGTCAGCATTTTTTCCAAGTGTTCCTAATTGGATATGGGTAATTGGTTTTATTCTACTGATTACACTTATAAATATTATTAGCGTAAATGTTACTGCTAACTTCAATACGTTTTTAGTAATATTTCAAGTGCTAGTAATGGCCATATTTGTCTTTCTAGTTATAAAAGGTTTATTAGCGGGAGAGGGAACAGGAGAAGTTTTTTCCATTCAGCCGTTTTTTCAATCAGATATACAAATATCACCGTTAGTTGCAGGTGCGACAATTCTTTGTTTTTCATTTTTAGGTTTTGATGCAGTAACTACATTTTCGGAAGAGACACCAAACGCGAAGAAGACAATTCCTCGAGCTATTTTTCTTACTGCTTTAATCGGTGGAGTTTTATTCATTACAACTACGTATTTTACACAATCTTTCTTTCCAGATACATCTGTATTTAAAGATAAAGAATCAGCGTCTCCAGAAATTGCGCTATATGTTGGCGGAAAACTATTTCAAGCTTTCTTTTTAGTAGGAACGCTTATGGGGACACTTGCGTCTGGTTTAGCTTCCCATACAAGTGTATCTAGATTATTGTATGTTATGGGGCGAGATAATGTAATTCCGAAGAAAATATTCGGATACATTCATCCTCGCTGGCGAACTCCAGTATATAACATCGTTATTGTAGGGGTTATTTCACTCTCTGCTATATTCATTGATTTAGAAACGGCAGCATCACTTATTAATTTTGGAGCGCTTATTGCATTTACATTTGTTAATTTATCTGTAATTTCCTACTATGTAATTAAGAAAAAAAGATATAAAACGATAAAAGACTGTTTAAATTTCTTAGTTATGCCTATTTTAGGTGCTGGTACTGTAGCAGTACTATGGTTTAACCTCAATATTCATTCACTTATTCTCGGTATTTGCTGGGCTGCTATTGGAATGGGATACCTTTTATATATTACAAATATGTTTCGTTCAGCCCCTCCGCAAATGCATTTTGAAGAAGTACAGGAAATGTAAAAAGAAAAAGACATCGGATAAATTACGATGTCTTTTTCTTTTTATTTGATAATCATGCAGTATTGCATAAGTTATTCAAAGATTCATAAGGAAGAGGGGCAAGTCTAGGGAGTATGGCTGATAAAAGATGATCAATATAGTATTTTCATTTGGCACAATTATTGCTTTGTACAATTAGTAAAAATATAAAAGCGGGGTGTTATGGTCGTAATCCAAGCAGAAAACAAATACAGTTGAACTTGAAAATCATTTCACTGAAGGTGGTTGCGCAATTGTAGGAATATTACGTCTAATATGCTAGTTGCATTTTTAACCTAAAGGAGGGCTCAAATGAAACTGGATATTTTATTAGAAGAAGTGGAGAGACAACCAATCGGTTATTATTGTATTTTGTCGAAAAGTCATCGTTACGATATAGCTGTTACGTATTCACAACAGTTTCTTGGAAAAGCAATGGTTACCTCTATTCAAAATGGGAGAATGATTTTATTAAGTCAAGAAGATACTGTAGAGGAACAATATTGGGCACCAAGGTTAGGAATTGAGATAGAAGGCATAGAAGAGTTTCAAAGCTTTTTCTATATGATTCTTCAGTCACAAAGGTTAGAAGAACAATATTAATAGAAAAAAAGAAGGGGATGATTGATTATGTACTATGATATTATTACGAGTCCATGCTATGGAATAATTGAAAAAGTGTCTATTGTTAAGGATTCTCGAGTTTATGAATGGGAGCCATTATTTTCGATTAAAGATATGAATGGTAAACTGGAAGTAATTAAGATGGGATGTAGCGGAGAAGTTCAATCTTTAGAAGTAGAGGCAGGAGATAAAGTAATTCCAGGTATGGTATTAGCTTATATTCAAGAAGACCTTTTCGTTAGTGGTAGTGATTAATGATAGAACAATGAGGAAGATGGAGGTGCTCATCTTCCTTTTTTTTATCCCGCTATTTGTGGACAGTAAGACTCCCACCTCAAAAGTCGGCGAATGCGAGGGGGTTAGGTGGGAGATCGACTGCCCGTAAAAGCCCGATTGGTGAGGGATGATAATCAGTGGGGGCTGGACAAAACCCCCCACTGATTAAAGTTTCGCTGTATTAAATAAAGGAAAAAGATTATTATCAGATTAATTAAAAAACTCTGTATTTAATGATACAATACAAATTAAGTATCCCAAAGGAGGAATAGCAGAATGTTTTCCATTGCTCGTAATAAAATTAGACCCATTGTTTCTCTACCTATCGATCAATCCGAAAAGGAATGGAATATAGATGTTGAAAATATAAAAGAACCTTTTCTATTTTTAAAAAGAGGAGAGAAATTATTTGCATACGTTCATGTCAAGGATCTGCTATCAAACAGTAAGGAATTAAATTCCAAGGCATTGCTTTCAAATGCAGTTTCGCTAGATACAATATGTTATTTTAGTAAAAATATTTCTTTAACAGCTCTTTTTCAAATTATTGGAGCGCCGATTGCCATAGTGAAAAATGAAATGGATGAGTTAATAGGATATATAAGAAGAGAAGATATTTTTGCAGAACTATTTAAACAAGAAAATCAGAGTGTTGATATATTGAAAATTATTTTAACGTCTATTCCAATGGGGATTTTTGTAGTGGACCGTGAAAAGAAAATTGTAAATTGCAATGAATCTGGTTTGAAGATGATTAAATCTACACCTGAAAAAGTGATGAATGTACCAGCAGAACAAATTTTTAATGAAGAATATATTAATAGCGTATTTGCAACGGGAAAGACAATTTTGAATCAATTACAAATCACAAATGAGATGGGTGTATTAGTTGACTACAGTCCTATTCCAAACTTTGATCAAAGCATTGAAGGAATGGTTATTATCGTACAAGATTTGCCGATGGTTGAGGATATGGCGATGGAAATTGAATATATAAAGGATTTAAATAAAGATTTACATGCAATCTTGTCTAGTATTTATGATGAAATATTAGTTGTTAATCATAAAGGGGAATTAATTCGTTACAGTGAAACCGTTATCAATGATTTCTGGGGGAGTAATTTGAAAGATCTTTTAGGAAAAAATCTTTTAGACTTAGAAAAGAAAGGGTTATTTAGTCCATCTGTTACACGATTAGTGCTGGAACAACAAAAAAAGGTATCAGTTGTACAAGAAACAAAAAGCGGAAGAAAAATATTAGCGGTTGGAAATCCTGTATTTAATGAAAACGGAGAGCTTCATCGCATTATTATTGCCTCAAGAGATATTACAGAAGCAACGAGATTGAAGACGGAATTACATGAAATAAAGAAGATATCAGAGCAATATAAGAAGGAATTAGATGACTTTAAAAATAAAGATCGTTTTCTTAAGAAGCTTATTTATTGTAGTCCGAAAATGGAGCAAATTATTAACCAAGCTAAAAAAATAGCAGATTTTTCTTCCAACGTTCTTATTTCTGGAGAATCGGGCGTCGGGAAGGAAGTAATCGCTCAAGCAATTCATCAACTTGGAAATCGATCTTCAAAGCCATTTTTAAAATTAAACTGTGGTGCAATTCCAGAAACTTTGCTAGAAAGTGAACTATTTGGTTATACGAAAGGTGCCTTTACAGGGGCGGATAAAAATGGAAAAGAAGGTTATTTTAAGCGGGCTGATCAAGGTATTTTATTTTTAGATGAAATTGGAGAAATGCCTTTACATTTGCAAGTGAAATTACTTAGAGTCCTACAAGAACAAGAGGTAATTCCTATCGGAAGTACAATACCTACGAAAATAAATGTGCAAATCATTGCTGCTACAAATAAGAGTCTTGAAAAGATGGTAGAGGCAGGAACGTTCCGTGAAGACTTATTTTATCGCTTAAATGTAATTCCATTGGAAGTTCCTCCTCTACGAGAGAGAATGGAAGATGTTCCAGTACTTGCCTTTCATTTTTTACAACAGTTAAATGAAAAATATAATAAAAATTATCATCTAACTCCGGATGCACTTAACTTACTAGAGTTTTATTCATGGCCAGGAAATGTACGTGAATTACAAAATATGATTGAACGTTTAGTAGTATCAGCAGACGATCCAGTAATTGAAGCTGAGTTTGTTAGTAAGTTTTTAACCCCCGGTTATGACTTTAAAAAATCAAAACCAGTTATTACGAGAGTATTACCGTTACAAGAAGCACTACATTCTGTAGAAGAACAATTGATTTTACTTGCAATGAAGCAGTATAAAACAACGACTAAGGCAGCAAAAGCTCTTGGCATCAGCCAATCTTCAGTGAGTCGAAAATATCAAAGAATTGTTAGTGAAAAAGAAATACCAACTGATATAATCTCTTATTTCTAAAAAAGGAGAAAGTCACATAGACTTCTCTTTTTTGTGTGCGCTCAGCATATACATATTCTCTAGGATTCAAGTCCCGAGTGGTGAAGGCGGGAGCGGAAATGATTAACGTTCCGTTTTATGCAAAATGGAATAGTGTATGCGAGAGTGCATAAATTGTTTATTGTTTTTAAGGAAATAGTCAGTTTATGTATGATTCCTTTGCATTTTAAATATTGGCATGAAAATTGCTTATAAATATATAAACGATCGATGAAGGGGGATTCAATATAGTGCTAGATTTAAAAATGTATGTAAACGGTGAATGGAGAGAGTCTAGTAATCAAGAGAAAAGAACGATTATTAACCCTGCGAATGGAAAGGGTATAGCATATGCACCTGAGGGAACAATTGAGGATGCAAAATACGCGATCGAAGTGGCAAGAGCGGCTTTCGATAGTGGAATTTGGTCAGAAACATCCACTGCTGAAAGGGCATCATATTTATTTAAAATAGCAGATGAAATTGATAAAAATATGGAAGAGTTAGTGTATCTTGAAACAATGGATAATGGAAAAACATACCGTGAGGCAGAAGGAGATATTGGAGATGCAGCGGCTTGTTTTCGCTATTACGCCGGATTGATTACAAAACCAGATGGTCAAACATATCATGTAGCCGATCCAATGCAAGCAATGGTTGTAAGAGAGCCAGTTGGTGTTTGTGGATTAATTGTTCCATGGAACTATCCGTTACTGATGAGTGTATGGAAAATTGCACCTGCTTTAGCAGCTGGAAATACAATTGTGTTTAAACCTTCTGAAGTGACACCAATCACTGTGACAAAGCTATTCGAAATCCTTGAAAAAGTAGGGCTACCAAAAGGTGTTGCCAATATGGTAATGGGTGCCGGTCCAATAGTAGGAAATGAAATTGCAGCGAGTCATAAAGTGGATATGATTTCCTTTACAGGTGGAACAAAAACAGGTAAGCACATTATGAGAACAGCGGCAGATAATATGAAAAAGATTTCGTTAGAACTTGGAGGGAAATCTCCAAATATTATTTTTGCAGATGCAGATTTTGAGACCGCTATTGATTATGCCCTATTCGGTATTTATGCAGGTAGCGGACAAGTATGTTCAGCAGGATCAAGAATCCTTGTAGAAGAAAATATTTATGATAAATTTGTTAATAGTTTTGTAGAGCGAGCACAGCAAATTAACGTTGGGCCTGGTGATAATCCAGAATCAGAAATGGGGCCACTTGTAAGTCAAGAACATATGGAAAAAGTATTACGTTATATTGAAATTGGGAAAGACGAAGGTGCAAACGTTGCTTGCGGAGGTAGACGAATAATGGAGGATGGAAAAGGTGATGGTTTCTTTATTGAACCAACAGTCTTTGTCAATGTAAAACCTGATATGCGCATTGTCCAGGAAGAAATCTTCGGTCCTGTTGTAGTAATTCAAAAGTTTAAAGACGAACAGGAAGCAATTGAGTTGGCAAACGGTACGGACTATGGCTTGGCTGGAGGGGTATTTACAGTTGATGGTGCAAAAGCAATGCGTGTGATTCGTAAACTTCGCGCAGGAATTACGTGGATTAATAGTTATCATCCAACATATAATGAGGCACCTTGGGGCGGATATAAGCAAAGCGGTATTGGACGTAGCCTAGGAACGTTTGGTTTAGAAGAATTTCAAGAAATTAAGCAGATTAATATAAATCTAGAAGTAGAACCAATAGGTTGGTTTGCAAATAAAAAAAACGTAGGGGTGAATTAGATGGAAACGAACGTGAAAAATAAATTGAATGAGAAAGATAAAAAAGATTCAAATATAAATGAGTATATTACGAAAGTACTACAGTTAATTGAAAAAGAAAAGGTTACTGAAGAAGAGGCAAACTGGATTCAAAAAGAAACAGTAGATGGATTTAGAGAGCATGTAAACCCTGGTTTTCTTGCTTATAGAAAAACAGTAACAAAAGATGGACAATTTGCAGCAGTAGAATGGTCAGATGAAGGATCTTGTTTCATGGATATTAATGGTAAAAGATATATTGACTGTTTAGGTGGATTTGGAATTTACAATGTTGGTCACCGTAATCCGAAAGTAGTAAAAGCTGTGACAGATCAATTAAAGCGTCAAGCATTGCACAGTCAGGATTTACTTGATCCACTTCGAGCGATTCTTGCAAAGATTTTAGCGGATATTACACCTGGTGATTTGAAATACTCCTTCTTTACAAATAGTGGAACAGAAAGCGTAGAGGCAGCATTAAAACTAGCAAAAATGTATAGTGAACGAACAACATTCATTGCTACAACTCGTGCTTTCCATGGTAAGAGCCTTGGTTCTTTATCTGGGACGGCAAAAGGAATGTTCCGTAAGCCATTCTTACCATTAATTCCGGGTTTCCGTCATGTTCCATTTGGCGATATTGATATGATGAGAAAAACATTTGAGACATGTGCATTAGTGGGAGAAGATGTTGCAGCAGTTATTTTAGAACCAATTCAAGGAGAGGGCGGTATTATTTTACCTCCAGAAAATTATTTGAAACAAGTGCGAGAGCTTTGTGATGAGTTTGGATCACTCCTTATTTTTGATGAAGTACAAACTGGAATGGGACGTACAGGAAAAATGTTTGCTGCAGAATTATATGATGTTGTGCCGGATATTATTTGTCTTGCGAAAGCGTTTGGTGGAGGGGTAATGCCAGCGGGAGCTATTGTTGCGAAAGAAACAGTATTCAAAAGTTGGTTTGAAAATCCATTTATGCATACAACAACATTTGGAGGAAATCCTCTTGCATGTGCTGCTGCAATTGCAACAATCCATGTATTATTGGAAGAGAAATTACCGGAACGAGCTATGGAAGTTGGGGAGTATTTCTTAAAGGGATTGAAACAAGTAGCAGAAGGACAAGAAGATAAAATCTTTGAAATTCGTGGTCAAGGTTTAATGATTGGGATTGAATTCCATAAAGACGAGATTGGTTATGAAGTGTCAAAGGCGATGTTTGATCAAGGAATTCTTGTTGCGGGAACATTAATTAACTCAAAAACAATTCGTATTGAACCATCCCTTACAATTAGTTATGAAGAAGTAGATACAGTTATTAATACGTTTAAATCTGTGCTAACTCAAGTAAAAGTAAAATAAATTTCGCAAAAGGTTATATGTGAATTCAAACGATTGAAACTATAATTAGAATAGATTTACCTGTATTTTATTACAGGAAGGCAGTGTAACGAAAAGTTACACTGCCTTTTTATTACATTTTACGTTGTAAGTATTTACATATAATTTGTCTTAGTGTACTATTTAACTAAAACACTAAGACAGGAGGGGAGAAATGAAAATCGAGTTTTCTCCAAACACACCAATTTACATTCAAGTAATGGAATACATAAAAAAGGAAATTGTAACAGGACATTTATTGTCAGGTGATAAAATTCCCTCCGTACGTGAATTAGCGAGTGAATTGCAAGTAAATCCAAATACGATTCAACGTACATTTCAAGAGCTAGAACGGGATGGAGTTGTTGTAACACGTAGAGGAATGGGGCGATATGTAACGAATGAAGGGGAGAAAATTATGGAGCTGCGAAAAGATATGGCGAAAGAATTACTTCATTCTTTTATAGATGGAATGGACAATTTAGGTTTTTCAGAAGAAGAAATTCTTTCAATTCTTCGTTTTTCATTACATGAGAAAAGGGAGGAGAATGAATGACTGAGCTATTAAAAATAGAAAATCTATGGAAGCGATACGGATTGAAAGCAGTAATCCGGGAATTAAACATAGAGATTACAGAAGGAAAAATCGTTGGGCTTGTTGGAGATAACGGGAGCGGGAAAACGACGTTATTGAAAATGATTGCAGGCTTGCAGCATCCTTCTGAAGGCAGCATTACAATTAGCGGTAAAAAAGTTGGGTTAGAGACGAAAGAAATCGTTTCTTTTATGTCTGATAAGCCGGTATTTGATGATTGGATGACTGTAAAAGATGCTTTATTTTTCTATCGGGATTTTTATAAAGAATTTGATATTCAAAAAGCGGTAGATACGATAGTTGAATTTAAAATACCGCTAGAAGAAAGAATTATAGTATTATCAAAAGGAATGATTGAGAAGCTGCAAATTATATTAACATTTTCACGAAAAGCTAAGTTGTATGTTTTAGACGAACCACTCGGTGGTATAGATCTTGTTTCTAGAGAACATGTATTGGAACTTATCCTTAAATTTTACAGAGAAGATTGCACAATGCTTATCTCAACTCATTTAATAGAAGAAATCGAGAATATATTTGATGAAGTGATTTTTTTGAAAGATGGAGAAATGATTTTGTATGAAAATGTAGAAGAACTACGATTTCAAAGAGGTAAAGCGGTACATGAGCTGTTTAAGGAGGCCTATGAGAAATGAGTCAGCTTTTTCGATATTTGTTTAATTGTAATAAGAAGAAGATAGCAATTATTTACTTTGGCTTTATAACTATTTCACTAATTCTTTTATTTAATATGAAGGGAGTTTCAGGAGTTAGAATTTCAGGGAGGCAAGATATAATAATTATTATATTTTTGATTGTACTATGTATATCTGGATTTGCAATTCTTCTAACAGGTATATCGTCTTTTCGGAAAATGCTAAAAAATTCTATGCTTCGTTATACTTCTATTTCAGCACAAAAGTATATATGTGCAAATATTTTATTTTGTGTACTACTCTTTATGATTTTGCTAGGAATAGGAATCATTTTTCTATATTATTTTTCTTTAAATATTTACAAAGAAAAAACAGACTTAGGTGTCCAGCAAGCAATCCACAGTTTATATGATTATGGAATATTACAGCATATGATATCTATTTGCTTATGGGGACTAGATTTTGTTAATATGCTAGTTTCTGTTTATTTCATTATAGTAATTGTGAAATTACTCAATATAAAATCATCAATGAGTAAGGTCATTTGTGTAGTCTTATTCATCGCTTTTAGCGCATTTTATTTGGGAGTAATGTATATCTTTCAGCAAATAGAAAAGTATGTGTTTGCTATAAATAATATTGGATTTATAGATCAAAACGGCTTTTTAAATATATCATTCTATTCTGGTACAGAGATTACAGTTTTAAATCTATGTTTTAATTGTTTATTAACAATTATATTATTAATAGTTACAGGTCGCATCATCGACAAAAAGCTAGAAGTTTAAAGGAGGAATCACAATTGGGAAATGTAGTAGTGAAATTAGAAAATGTTCGAAAAAGGATTGGTGGAACAGAAATTATTCGCGGTTTATCATTTGAAGTTCGTGAAGGGGAAGTTTACGGGTTCCTTGGACCGAACGGTAGCGGTAAGACGACGACAATCCGTATGATGACAGGTCTTATTTCGATGACAGAAGGCGATATTACAATTTGTGGTCATAGTATTCGTACAGAGCGTGAAAAGGCGTTAGAACAAATTGGAGCGATTGTAGAGAATCCTGAACTATATGATTATATGACCGGTATGCAAAACTTGAAGCATTTTGCAAACATGGCAATTACACCTATTAGTAAAGAGCGCATCGCTGAAATTGTAAAGCTTGTTGAATTAGAGCATGCGATTCATAAAAAGGTGAAAACATACTCACTTGGTATGAAACAACGTCTAGGAATTGCACAGGCGTTACTTCATCAGCCGAAAATCTTAATTTTAGATGAACCGACAAATGGATTAGATCCTGCTGGTATTCGTCAAATTCGTGATTATTTGCAGCGATTAGCGAAAGAAGAAAATATTGCTGTAATCGTATCAAGTCACTTACTAAGTGAAATTGAATTAATGTGTGATCGTGTTGTTATTATAAAGCAAGGTGAGTTCGTACAAGAGTATAACTTACATGAACAAACGAAGCATGATGAAACAGTTGTAGTCGCATTTGAAGTAGATCAAGTTCAGAAAGCGAACGAAATTATTAAAGGTAAAGTACAAGGAAATGTAGCTGTGACATCTGTAATGAAAGAAGAGATTCCGCAAATTGTAAAACAGTTAGTGAATGCTGATGTACTTGTATATGGTGTTACTGTACAAAATAAAACGTTAGAGGATGAATTCTTAGCGATTACTGGGGGAGTGAAAGCGTAATGTTTAAATTAATTCAAAATGAATTTTTAAAGTTACATGCGAAAAAAGGTATGTATATTTTAATCGGTGTGATCGCCTTATTGGAGATTTTAGGGGCCGTAGTAACGGCCAAATGGGGTGAAGCTGGTAGTTTGAGTGGATCTTACTTAGATTTTGTAAGTTCAGATATCGGCTTAATTATGATATTCGCAACGATTTTTGGAATCACAACAGCCTCTCGCACAATTACAGATGAATTTCAAAAAGGAACGATTAAACAATTATTAATTCGCCCAAGAAAACGAATTACCGTTTTATTTTCTAAATATATTACGGTGTTATTAACGATGTTATTTATTGTACTTGCTAGTACGTTAATTGCCATGATCATTGGCGGGATTGTAATGGACGGTAGTAAAACAGAATTAACGTTAGGAATTGTTTTAAAAACGATTTTATATCAGCTTTTATCACCATTTTTCTTTGCAACGCTTGCATTTTTCTTAGCAAACGTATTTAGAAACTCTGTATTACCATTAATTATTACGATGTTCCTATTTTTCTTACAAGGAGCAATTAATATGGTGCTAATGATGTTTGCAAAAGGTGTAGCGAAATTTGTAGTATTTTTCCATTTGAATTTAAGTGTTTACGACAGCAATAAATTGGTTAGCGGTGGAATGGAACCAACATTTACAGAATTTACGTTTACAACTTCATTATTACTTGTAGTTGCATACTTTGCTGTATTACTTGTAGCATCAAGTGTATTATTCCAAAAACGTGACGTATTATAATATAAAAATCCCCGTTAACACGGGGATTTTTATTAACCAGTTCTTTCTTCAATCGTTTCACGTTCCTAACATGCTGTCAGCATAAAACATTGGGTCTTTTTCAGCTTCTTTTTGGTTTATAAAATGCAGCGACCACATATTTATTTAAGGATATAACTGTCACTAAGTTGAAGACTGCTATAACACCGATAAATAGATCAGTTAAATCCTATACTACTTGAATTGTAGTGACTGAACTTAAAAATACCATGTCAATTATAGTGATACATTATATCAATAAAATTATTTTAATAGATATGTTGTTTGGAATTATCTGAGAAAAATAGGAAGATTTTCAACTATATTCATATTATAATTTAGTTATTCGGCCATTTGTGGGAGAAGGGCTACCCATAAAACACTGAATAAAGTTTCACTTTATATCATCTCTGGAGGTGTTCAATATGCAATATGCATTTTCACGTATAAGGCTACGTAGTTTTTTTGGATGGATGATTATAGGGATGTTCCTGACGATGATTCCATTAAGTTTATCAGGTGCTTCTGACAATACGATAGAGTTCCTGTCACAAATATCAATATTTTTCGCATTTCCACTATTGTGGCTACATTTAAAAACAAGTAAAAATAATGTTGTTTTTAAAAGTTTTTTTGATAAGCCCGGACGTTTACATTGGGGGTTAATTGTATTAGCAACGATAATGGGAATGATTTTTGCAGTCGGTATATCCCAAATTCAATTTTATATTTTAGCACATACTTTACCTAATTTCTTAGTTACCATGTTAGAAGATGGAAATGTAATTAATACGAGTAACATATACATGACGATATTTACTTTCATTTCAGCATGTGTACTAGCCCCAATAATGGAAGAGGTTATTTTTAGAGGTTTTTTCTTACAACGAATGGCTTACAAATGGGGGATTAAACGAGCGGTTATTATATCCTCTCTTATTTTTGGACTAGGGCATTTTGATGTTATCGGTGCTTTCATGTTCGGTGTTATTATGTGCCTTCTATACATAAAGACAAAAAATATATGGACGAATATTGCTGTGCATGCTCTAAATAATTTGATTGCAACGAGTATGCAATTTGTAGGTGGAGATGGAAGTGACGCAATCTCGAGTACTGAATTACAAGCACAAAGTAATTTATGGATCGGCATTGGTCTTGTGATTATCGGTTTATTATGGTTAATTCCTTTTACCTGGAAACAATGGCGTACTGTAAAAGAAGTAGGTGTACCACCGATTCGCTTAATAAATGAAGAAAAAGTGATGAATTCATCACGTGAAAATGAAATGTATAGCCAAGTTATACTAACGAATAGATTGATGGCGGTGGAACTGCCAGATGAGGCTGTCAACCAGCTCAAGTTAGAAGAAAATGAGTATGTAACAATAGCTGTAGAAGAAGATAAGATTATTATAAAAAAGGCGGATTATAGGCCGTGAAAAAGTAGCTCTCCAGTATGAAAAGGAGAGCTGCTTTTTAATTTGTAATAATTTCTACACGGAAGTTATTTCCATTTTTCACGTATTTAATATCTGTAACGATCCGAACGGTTTTTAGAAGTTCAACTTTTTCACCAATTCGAGGGATGGTCGGAACATTGTCCCAAATACCAAGCAAGTCATCTAATTGTGCCGTTTTTTCATAAAACCAGATTTTCAATGTAAAGCCCCTTTCTCGAACTTTGTGTATTTTAATACATGATATATCATTTTTATTCTCAATGTAAGAGGTTTTAACTCTTTTTTGTGAATAAAGATGAATTAATCTTCTGGGAAGATATGTTCAATATCCGGAGTAAGAGCTACTTCTGATAATACGATATGAGAAACTGTCGTTGCATATGAAGAAACATTATTGATAAATTCTTCAAGTTCAACGAGTGAAGGAACAGAGATTTTTACAATGTAGCATAAGCTTCCTGTTACTCGGTAACAAAAACTTGCAGATGGATAAGACTGAATAAACTGTTGCATACGTGTTGTATCACCATTTTTTAAAGTGATTTCTAAAATACAATCTAAAACAAGTCCAGCTTTTTTATAATTGATATCGATTGTGTATTTTTGAATAATTCCTTCACTTTCAAGTTTACGAACACGTTCTGTAGTAGACGGAGCGGATAAGTTTACTCGTTTTGCCAATTCTCGCATCGAAAGGCGACTATCATTATATAATTCATTTAAAATTTTTCGATCAACACGGTCTAATTGCATTTGTAAATATACCTCCAGTAAAATGATGATTTTTGTAAAGGAAAAATATAAATTAAGATTCATATGAAATGTAAAGTGAACTTTATTTATTTTACAATAAAAAAGAAGGGAATAGGAGGGAAAATGATGGAGAGAATTACATTATCAAATATAGGAGATACAAAGTTTCAAAAATTATTAGGGCATAATCTGGATATATTAAATTCGTGGAGTACGTTAGAGAATACACTGTATAGTACAGGGACGCTTTCCGCAGAGTTAAAGGAGCAAGTAAGAAGAACATTAGCGTTTGGGAATGAATGTCCGTACTGTATGGCAAAGGGAAGACCAGATGACGTGCAAAAAATAGAGGAGATAAGCGTAGCAGTTACTTTTGCACATGCATTTGTTCATGACCAAAAGGCGATAGATGATAATATGTTTCATGTATTAAAACAATATTGGACTGAAAAAGAAATTGTAGAGCTTTGTGCCTATATTTGTTTTATTACTGCGTCACAGCAACTTGGTTTTCTGTTTCAATTACAGCCCAATTAACTAGGAGGATATTCACAATATGACGCTTGTAAACTTGCATGATGAATTTGCTGCTATCGTGACGACGAAAGAAATATTAAAAACTATTTTGATAAAATAATTGCAGAATTATGTAGAAAAAAATAAGAATATTTCGTATAATCTAAGTATAATCATTTTGAAAATAGGGGTGTCATCATATGGAGCAAATTCCAGTAAAGAAAATAGAAGAAGTACTCGTTTTAGCAGGGGATGATGAACAAAAGCAAAAGGAATTTTATGAATTGCTCTTATCAACTGAGTTTTATGTTGCTGGTTCGGTAGAGGCAGAGGATGCGGCGACAGAAGGGACACTTCGTTTACGCCATTTCCAAGGAGATGGTAGATGGATCGTTCCGTTCTTTACACAATTGGAATTTGTAAAAGATGTGTTGCCGGAAGGGACGCCCCTTATTACGATACGTGGAAAAGAACTGTTTGGAAGTATCGATAAAGATGCAACAGCTGTATTAAATGTTGGAACAGATATGAGTAAAACATTTATTCCAGAAGAAATTACAGATATAGCATCAGGACGGATCTTTAATTATTATAAGTAAAAGGAAAAGCTTAGTAGCTTTTCCTTTTTAATTTGAACAGGGAGTGGCTATACCAGAAGAAATAGAAACAGTTTTGTTATTTGTATTTATTGTTGCTGTAGCTCCGAGGGGAATACCGATATTTGGACTTATATGTCCAATTGGTAAACCGAATAACACAGGTATATTATATGGCGTGAAATATTCATATAATATTGTTTGTAATGATTGGGATGGTTTAGAAGGAGTGCAGTCATGACAACTTGAAAAAATAACGCCATTACATGCATTAAACTTTCCAGATAAAAGTAGTTGATTTAACATCCGGTCAATGCGATACGGTTCTTCTCCGACATCTTCAAGCAATAAAAGTTTATTGGTTGTATTTATTTCATAGGGCGAGCCGATTATACTCGTTAACACAGCTAAATTCCCTCCAACTAATGTGCCTGTAACTGTACATGGGGAGCTAGGTATAATACATTCTGATGCAGATAAGATAGATGAATACGGATGGAATAGTTGATTGAAAGAAGATAAAGAGAGAGAATCTATACCTTTTCCTAATTCTTCAATCATTGGACCATGAAACGTAACAAGCTCTGCATAACGTGAAAAGGCAGTATGTAAAGCCGTAATATCGCTATATCCCCAAAAAATCTTTGGATTCTGTTGAATGATTTCATATTGAATATAAGGGAGGAGACGAGCGCTTCCGTAACCACCTCGTGCACAGAAAATTGCCTTTACTTCATTATTTGTAAATGCTTCATGTATATCATCAAGACGAACTTGATCACTTCCAGCTAAATAGCCATACTTTTCATAAATACTCTTCCCAATTATTACGGATAATCCCATCTCTTGTAATACATTCACACCTTTTAATACATTTTCAATTGTAGGTGGACCAGACGGTGCAATAATCATTACTGTATCACCTTGTTTTAACGCATTTGGATAAATCATTGTTCTCAGCCTCCTTCTCTTTCAATATATTCGTTTCATATGAAGTTCAACCCTTGTAAAAGAAGGGGAAAGCTTGTCAAATAAAGAAGATATAAGGGGGATAGGAGGGGAAATGATGTTTACAAGTCGAGTAATAGACATATTGCAAATTAAGTATCCCATCATTCAGGCAGGTATGGCAGGTGCCATTACGACGCCAGAACTCGTTGCAGCTGTAAGTAATAGCGGTGGATTAGGTACGCTTGGAGCTGGATATATGAGCCCAGAACAAATTCGTGAAGCTATTTATAGGATAAGGAAGTTAACTGATAAACCATTTGGTGTTAATTTACTTTTAACAAAAGAGTTGAAGATAGAAGAAGAAAAGATAAAAGAGGCGAAAGCATTACTTGCGGCAGTGAATAAGGAATTGGGTATAGAAGAAGAGCAGGCGCTAAAGCTGCCGAAAAGCTATAAAGCGCAATTACAAGTACTATTAGAAGAAAAAGTACCAGTCGTTAGTTTTGCATTTCAAATGTTAGAAAAAGAAGAAGTAGATGCTTTAAAAAGGGAAGGAATAAAGGTCATCGGAACAGCTACTCATGTTGCAGAGGCGAAAGCACTCGCAGAATTAGAAGTGGATATTATTGTTGGACAAGGCAGTGAAGCTGGTGGGCATAGAGGAACGTTTATTGGGAAAGAACAAGATGCGATGATTGGTACATTTGCATTAATCCCGCAATTAGTAGCGGAAGTACCTCATATCCCGATTGTCGCAGCAGGTGGCGTGATGAATGGGCAAGGGCTTGTTGCGGCATTTGCGTTAGGGGCAGAAGCTGTTCAAATGGGATCAGCCTTTTTAACGAGCGAAGAAAGTATTACGCATGACCTGTATAAAGAAGGGATTTTACATAGTACAGATACGAGTACAACGGTAACTCGTGCGTTTTCCGGGAAATATGCACGGGGTATTCGTAATGAATTTATAGAGAAACATGAAGGAAGAGAAGAGAATTTACCGATGTATCCAGTGCAAAACGTATTAACTTCAAAAATACGTAAAGAAGCAGCGAAGCAAAATAAGGAAGAGTATATGTCGCTTTGGGCGGGACAAGCATCATCATTAGCACGAACGGAATCAGCTCAGCACGTAGTGAAACGTATCATGAAAGAAGCAGAGAACGTAATTGAACAATTTACAAGATGTATATAGAAAAAGACCACTTGAATAATTCAAGCGGTCTTTTCGTTAGTTTGCTTTATAAAATTGTTGGATGGCTTCGTCGATGTAAACCCAGCCTTTCCAACCTAAGTGCATATGATCTTTTAAGAAGTACTTATCATATTCATGATTTGAGAAATCAGCAATTGGATAACCAGCTTTCTCAATTTGCTCATGAACTTTATTGTAGTATAATTCGCGTTTTTCTTTCGGGAAGCCAGCGTAATCATACCAAGGACCTTTTACAGGAACAGAAATGAAGAGCGGTTTTGCGCCTGATTGTTTTAATAAATCAAGTACAATTTGCAAATCTTCATATTCTGGTGATTGGTCATAAGCATCATTTTTTAAGTAACCTTCACGTTGCTTTAATTTCTTCTTAATTTTGCTATTGAAGTAATCATCTTCGATACCATATTCGTTAGAGCTTGATTCTATTGCACCTGTTTGATCAGCATGCTTACGAGCTTCTTCCCAGTCCATTTGTTTCAATGATGGATCAAGCTTTTCTTTATGCGGCTTAATATCAAACATAACTGTAAATAAATCTTTACGATCTAGAATGTTACGATAAATATAAGCGAAAGGTTTAGCAGCAAGTGCTTTTACTTTATACTTTGTATCATCGTAGGCGATACCTTCAAGCGAAATTTTTAATAAAGTTTCTTTTTTAACAATCTCAAAGTTTAATAAGCGTTTTGCAATTTGTTTTTTCATTTCAGGTTTTAAATCATCGTTGAAAATGAAGTGGTAACCTTGTTGTTTTGAAAAGTTAGGTGCAAAGTGTGTCTCATCAATACCTTGTGGTACAAACCATTGCGGAGAAAGAACGAATATCATTTTCTTATCTTTCAATTGATCCATTGTAGATGCGAAGTTTAATACATGTACAAGGTCTTGTGTTCCGCCGCGTCCAAGTAGGAATGGTGTGAATCCTTCAGGCTTTACTTTGAAATAATTCGATGGATGGAAAGCATCCATACGTGCGAATTCCGATGAACCGTACATCGGAAGATATTTCGGGTCTGCTAACATCTTTTGCTGTAAAATCATACTTTGAATCTTTTCTTCTTTTAAAGAAGTCGCAGCTTGTTCTACTTTCTCATCACTTAAAAGTGGGAGTAGGAAGCGCGTAGGAATAAGTAAGAATACAGCAAAAAGGGCCAATGCTAAAAGCATCGGACCAAATTTTACTTTGTTCATCGGATTTCTTCCAACTTTTTAATAACCATATTTGGTGTAGCCCACTCATCGCGGTCAAAATCAGAAATAGAAACTTCAATCTCTAAACGCTCTTGGAATTCTACTAATAAAGATACTACAGCGAAAGAATCAAGAATACCTTCTTCAAATAATTGAACATCTAAATTTTCTTTCACAATATCGTTTTCACATACTTCTTCTAAAATATCTAATACTTGCTCTTTGAATTCTGCCATTTTTAAAATCTCCTTTATATCCGAATATATTATATGTGCAACTTCTTAATAGAATAAGAAGGGTGCATTAAAAGTATCTGTTAAGGTGTCCAGAGAAAATTAGGAAACCGAAACATACAACGTGGAACGTAATTACAATAGCAAGGACGTGTGTAAATGTATTGTTTGGCCAAAACTTATGCTTCTTGTTTTTTCGTTCGAAAATATCGAACAAGATAAACAAGGCAGCGTGATAAAGACCATAAATAATGTATTGATACACATGCTCACCAGTAATATGCCATATTCCCATGATGAAAAAGTTTAAAAATGCACCGATATACGAAATTGTGTAACGGTTTTTAATTAACTTTTTCTTCGTTGCGAAAAAGACGAAACGCATGTAAATAAAGTCACGGAACCAGAATGATAAACTCATGTGCCAGCGATTCCAGAAGTCTTTAATGTTACGACTAATGAATGGTTTATTAAAGTTTTCTGGAGTTTTAATTCCCATCATATAACTTACACCAATTACAAATGAGCTATAACCAGCAAAGTCAAAGAATAAATATAAGCTATAGCTATACATGTAAATCATATTTGATAGGATTGTATCTTGCTGAGTGAATGCCGGATCCATAAAATATTGCTTTATTAAGTAAGCAATAATAAATTTATACAAGAAACCTTGGAAAATACGGTTTATCCCTGTATATAGTAAATTTTGATATTCTTCTGCACTAGGTGACTTTTGAATATCTTTTTGGAATCTGCGGTAACGATCGATAGGTCCCGTTGATATAGCTGGGAAGAATAAAACGAATTCCCAGAAATTAAAGAAGGAAAGTTCTTTAATTAAGTTATCACGAACTTCAAATACCATTTGTACTGCTCTAAATGTTACATAGGACATTCCTAAAAATACAACAAACTTTAGCTCAGGTACAAACGGTGCAATTTTTGCTAAAATAAGTGGCAAAATAGACAAAATAACAGCCATGCAAAACATGAACGTATTATTATTTTGTTTTCTTAATAATAAATAGCCTTTAATAAGGACATATTGCCAAATAATAAATACAGCTAACATCATTGCTTGCTTCGGTTTATCAGAGAAGATAATAGCAAGCATTACTAATGTTAAAACGGCATTATATTTACGCAACATTTTACCTTTTAATCCAGCTATGATAGTAGGTATTAATAAAATGCCCACTATAGCGAAAAAATAAAATGATCCATATGCGGTCATGCTGTAACCTCACTCAATAATTTTTTGCGATCTACCTTTCCATTTGGTGTCATTGGAATAGAAGATTGATACATGAATTTACGTGGAATCATGTAGTTTGGTAATCGCTCATTGAGTTCTTTTTTTATTGCAGATGTTAATTTGAATTCTTTTTCAAACGAATGCTCTCCAGGAACAACAACCGCTAATAAATAATCGTATTTCTCACCTTTTTTAATTGGAACAATAACTGCTCCTTCTACGTAAGAACATGCACGAAGATGATGCTCAATTTCTTCTAATTCCATTCGATAACCATGAAGCTTAATTTGGAAATCAAGACGACCATTATAGAATAGAAGACCATTTTCTACATAGCCAGCATCGCCTGTTTTATAGGCGCGCTCACCGTCAATCATAGTAAATGCTTTTTCTGTTAATTCAGGGCTTCCTAAATATCCAACGCTTACGCTTGGACCGACAATTACGATTTCACCTTTTTCACCATCGGGTGCAATTGTACCATCTTCTTTCATAATAAGAAGGCGACAGTCTGATTTACAGTAGCCAACTGGAAGTGATTTGTATTGATTAAGCACTTCTTCTGTAACGTGAATACCTGTTACAGCAACAGTAGCTTCTGTTGGACCGTACGTATTCATAATTGTTGCTTTTGGGAATCGCTCAATTAATTTTCTAGCTACTTCATTTGGTAACACTTCACCGCAGAATAAGAATGTTTTCATGTTTGGTAGCATACTTTCAGAGAAAGAGGCTTCCATTAAACACATTTCTGCGAAAGATGGTGTCGAAGTCCATACTTGAATATCCGATTGCTCTAAAGAAGCAAACAAGTCTTTTGGACGTGCAATCATATCTTTATCGATTGCCCAAAGTGTACCGCCTGTTACTAACGATGGGTAAATATCCATCACAGATAAATCGAATGAGAAAGGTGCTTGATTTAAGAATACTTGTCCTGTTTGCAAGTTGAAATCTTCAACAGCCCATTTTGTAAAGCTAACAAGGCAATTATAAGTAATCTGAACCCCTTTCGGATTACCTGTGCTCCCTGACGTGTAAATAATGTAAAAGTTTTCATCATCTTTTACCGCATGTTCAGGATTTGGAGTTTTCCCTTTATGAGTAAAGAAAATATCTTTTAAGTTGTTTTCACATACGATGCGAACTGGTAAATCAGTTACAGTTACTTCTGTCCCTGATAAAAGTAATTTCGCACCAGAACTTTCAGCAATACGTTGTACACGATCAGCTGGAATAGATAAATCTACAGGAATGTAAGCATGCCCAGCTTTCACACATCCTAAAAAGTTAATAATCATTTCAGGCTGCATATGGCCATAAACCATAATTGGTGAACGATCATCTGGATACTCAGAAGAAATCCAATGTGCTAACGCATCAGAATCTTCCTTTAATTGTTTGTACGTAATTTTCGCATCTCGCCAAACAAAAGCGGTTTGATCAGGCGTTTCTTCAGCCCACTTTTCAATTTGTTCTAATAACTTCATAACGTTCCCACCCTAAAATTCGTTGTAAATAAATGTACTTGTGTTTGTATCATGGAATCCATACAACCAAAGCAATGCAAATAAAATTGCAAGGTAATAAACCGTCTTTGCAACCCATTGTGTGAGTGGTTGAGACCATATCTCTTTTAATCTTTCCATGTCTTTCCCTCTCTTAATGAAATAATAGCTCTTTGTAGGTATCATGTCCTACATTATTGTGAAAAAAACAAAATTCCACATTTTAGGTAAAAATAAGACAGAAGGCTCTTTTCTGATATTAGCACTAAATACTAAAAAAGAAAATCCCTAACTTAGCAATTATATTACATTCAGCATGAATTTGTAATGGGTTTGACATGTAAATAGAAAGTGGATTGTGTGAATACATAAAAGTGGATTGTGAGAAGACGTAAAAATATAATATTTGTTTTGTTATTCCTGAATTGGAGTGGGCTAATAATCACTGGGTACTTAGTACATTGTCAAGGTATAGAGCCTTTTAAAAGGAGGTAATTATTATGAAAAGAGAGTGGAGGAGTTTTATTTCAGAAGAAAATATCATTAAATGGAGACGGTATCTCCATAAATATCCAGAATTATCATTTCATGAAAAAGAAACTTCGCAATTTATATACGATACATTATGTTCATTTTCTTATTTTGAAGTAACAAGACCGACTAAGCATAGTGTACTAGCAATTAAAAGGAGCGTGAAAAAAGGAAAAGTAGTTGCTGTTCGAGCGGATATAGACGCATTACCAATTCAAGAAGAGACACTAAAGCCATATGGATCGGTTAATAAAGGTGTAATGCACGCATGCGGGCACGATGCACATGTAGCTATTTTATTAAGTACAGCAGAGACGATAGCAAATATGAAGGAAGATTTTGCAGGCGAAATCCGTCTGTTCTTTCAACACGCAGAGGAAGTGTATCCCGGTGGCGGACAAGAAATGGTGGAGGCCGGTGTTATGGACGGCGTCGATTATGTAATAGGTTTGCATGTTATGTCTGGATTAGAAAGTGGGAAGGTAGGGATTGTATATGGCCCTATGATGGCAGCACCAGACGTATTTACAATTGAAATTTTAGGAAAGGGCGGTCATGCAGCACGACCAGAAGAAACGATAGATCCTATCGCTATCGGAGCACAAATTATTACAAATTTACAACATATCGTATCAAGAAATACAAGTGCTTTTATGCATAGAGTAGTGTCAGTTACACAATTTCATGGGGGGATGGCCGATAATATCATTCCAAACAAAGCAGCTTTAATGGGAACTGTTCGATCTTTTAATCAAACATTAAGAGAGGAAGCAAAAGAGAAAATTGAGCAAATTGTGAAAGGAATTACAGAAGCGCATGGAGGGGATTATACATATACGTATCGTTACGGATATGATCCAGTTGTTAATAATGAGTACATTACGAAAATAGTAGAAAAAAGTGCGATAAAATTGTTCGGAAATCAGCGTATTGTTCATCTTGAACCTTCTATGGGAGGAGAAGATTTTTCAGCGTATTTAAGAAAAGCACCTGGTTGTTTCATTAAATTAGGAACAGGGAATCAAAAGGAAAATACTTGTTATCCGCATCATCATCCCAAATTTGATGTAGATGAATCAGCCCTAATTTATGGAGTAGAATTGTTTTTAGAGACGACTATAAGATTACTAGAAATCCATAAGGAATAAAAAAAGGCAACTGCGCTCTATCGCAGTTGCTTCTATTTCTTCCGTCAGAGAGGGCTGAGAAAGAACTATGCTCATTTATAGTATATGAATAGCTAACGGACAAGCTTGTACATTTTAACTATTTTTTAAAAAATAGTTATTGACTTTGATAATCAATTTCAATTAATCTAAGTGTATAGTTGAAATTGATTATTATTATCAATGAAATAAATGAGGAATATTAATGAGAAAAACATTTCACCTTCTACGAAGGGGATTAAAAGATAAAAGTAAAGATATAGATAAGCATATTGAATGGCAACAAAATGTAATTCGTTCCGAATATGTAGGTGAGAAGAACACAACTAAAACAGAAAAAGCGATACATAGTAAAGGGAGAGATTCAGTTGAGTAAGTTAGTAATGATTTATGCAAGTATGAGTGGAAATACAGAGGAAATGGCCGATCATATTGCAGGTGCAATTCGTGAAACAGGAAATGAAATTGAAGTCATTGATATTATGGATTCACCAGAAGCTTCTATATTAGAACAGTATGATGGTATTATTTTAGGCGCTTACACATGGGGAGATGGTGACCTTCCTGATGATTTCTTAGATTTTTATGATGCAATGGATTCTATTGATTTAACGGATAAAAAAGCAGCAGCATTCGGCTCTTGTGATTCTGCTTATCCGAAATACGGGGTAGCGGTTGATATTTTAATAGAAAAGCTACAAGAGCGTGGGGCAGGAGTTGTGTTAGAAGGATTGAAAGTAGAATTAACGCCAGAAGATGAAGATGTAGAAAAATGTTTACAGTTTGGAGCTGAATTCGTAAAACACCTTTCTTAATGGCAGAAGGGAGATGAAGAGCAATTGCATGAAAAAATCGCAATCAAAACGATGACAGATTACCATTTGTATGATTTTATGCGTTGTCCACACAAATTTTATTTCCGTCATATAAAAAGAAGAGAACCATCTTCATTTGAATGGCAACAAATAGCACAAATGATTGTAAATCAAATTATTAATGAATATTACACGGTACCTGCCGGGCAACAAACAAAAATTTTGCTTTTAATACTTTTAGAAAAGTATTGGAAAAAAGTAAGGGTTAATATGTTTGCTTCAAAGGCGGAGTGTTATATTGTTTTAGCGAAGCTAACAGATCACTTATTACAGTTTGTTGAAAGAGATGAGAGTCAGGCGCCGCCGTTATTTTTATATGAGAAGTTTCAAACGTATATGGAAGAGTTAGGTGTTCATATTTCATTGACATTTGAAGTTGGTGAGTGGAGTACAGAATCATTTACAATTAAAAAGTATGTTATTGATGCAAATGAAGAAATGCTAGCTCTTTGTCAGAAGTTAATGACTGTGTTTAGTTATAAAGCTTTCGGCATTCTTCCAGGAAAAATCGAAGTGATTAATTTAATAGAAGGAACTAAGTATGAGTACATTCCAAAACAGGAAGATATTATAACTGGAATGGATGATTTATTTAGAATGAAAGAAATGCTGCAACAACCTGAGCACTACACAGAGCGTAATTTTCGTTCTGAGTGCATGAGCTGTGCCTTTCGTACTGAATGCCAAGTGGAAGAGGCAAAAGAGAAAACGCTGCAGAAGAAAAATATCGTACATTAAAGGATGCAATGTTGCATCCTTTTTATTATTGACATGAAAAGCTTTTCATCATTTACGGTATATTTGTAGCAGATTTTAATCCCGCTATTTGGGAGTCGGGCTGTCCGTAAACGCCCTATTGGTGAGGGCTGATTAAAGTTTCACTTTATAAGGGGAGGAATAATCAATGAAAGATGAAACGAAAGTATTTCAATGGTTAAAAGAACAAAATGCTCCTTTTGGAATTCAACTGCAAATTTTACAGGCGTTTCAATTGTATAAAGTTATTGTTGAAATGGATAAAAAGTTAATGATGTATGAGGAGAGAGAATATAAGGAGAGAATGTAATCTCATTCCTGTAATATCACCTTTAGCTGTTTTGTACCAGCTATGAATTCAAGCGCATTCTTTGTTTCAAAGTTATAAATAATATTGTGTAGTAAAGGGCTGTATTGATAAAAGGTAGTGATGCGGTGAATGAGTAATGGATCATGATGAGAACTAAGTGTACTGTATTGTTCGTATACAGATGTAGTAAATTCACGTCCGAAATCATAATATAGCCCAGCAAAGTCAAAAGCGGGATCGCCAATTTGGGCATCTCCAAAATCGATAACCCCTGAAATGGTTTTGTTTTGGTTGTCAAATATAATGTGATGATGTGTAAAGTCAGCGTGAATAATTGTATTTTGAAAAGTGGATGTAGCTATACACGCAAAGAAATTTTTGAATAAACGATTTAACGCTGATTTCTCGGATGAATTAAGATTGCTAGTAACATACTGATTTAATTTTGTTTGTAGCTCTTTCCAGTAAGTGAGAGTTTTTTCGATAGGGAATCCTAACGTTGTAACACGTTGTAGAGGAATACTATGTAGAGCCGCAAGGAAAGTCGCTAATTGTGTAATAAGTGCTTTTATTTCTTTTTTCTCTAGCGTAGTAACTATTTCTGGTTTTAATGGTTCACCATGAATGAGAGTATAGTAACTACAAAGCGGAATAGCATCATTTTTATATAATAGGTGATACTTTGGAATCTCGATTTCTAGTAGCGAATGAGAGAGAAGTATGCACAATTCTTTTTCTAACGGAATTCGCTGTGCATATTCAAGTTTTCGCGGGAAACGAAATAGTAGTTCGTCATTTATAATAACCGTTATATTATCCCACCCTTCTTCATTTTGCATATATGAATGTATAGAAAGATCTGGTAGAGCTTCTTTTATATATTGTTTGTAAGAGTCCATAGTCGTTCCTCGTTTCTAAGTTAAAGTTAGGATATTCCACTCTATGATATCAGAATTTTCTTTCTATACGTTAAGATATGACTATCATTATGAAGGTGGTGGGTGTGGTGTGTATTACGAAGAAAAGAATATTAATCATTTCGTTATTTATCGTTTTTTATTTGTTCGGGTCATATAAAGAAACGGCTTTTGCTACCTTTAAACCGATAGATCAGTACGAGTTAAATCAGAAAACAAAGAACAAGAGTATAGAAACTTTAACTCATAAAGAAATGAAAAAGGTAGGAGAATGTTTTGTGACAGCGCAGCTATCAGTGTTTGAGTTTAATAATAAAAATGATGTAAAGCAAAAAAGCGAAGAGCTATTTGTAAATAAAGGGTATGAACAATTAATGAAAAATTATTATCTAAATCGTTTTCGAGATTTAGAGTATAAATTTACAAACGAGGAGATACGTGAAGTGACGGATGAGAGTTTTCGCTATCATGCTGTAGTGTACGTTGCTGGTACTGAAAATGGTAAGAGGAGTGAAATTAAATTAAATTATGACATGAAAATTGTAAAGGTTAATAGTATATTTAGGGTGTTAGATCAAAAACAGTACGTACAATGAAAAATCCCTCAAGGAGAAGAGGGACTTTAAAGATTTTCATTTTGTTGCCCAAGTTCTTTTTGAGCAATGTATAAGTTTCCTTGCTCAACTTGTTTCAGTGTATGAACAGAATCTCCTGCATATCCTTTTTCTGTTTTAACAGTTCTTTTTGAACGATTAGATTCTTGTTTCTTCATATAATAGACCACCTTCCATTAAAAATAAACGAAAATGATGAGTACGAGTAATACGGCTGCGAAAATGGTAATGCCCATTAAAAAAGAAGTGTTTTTATATTTAGGTGGCTTATGTACATCTTGCCGATATCCAGGTGAAATTTCAGGGGCGAATTCTTCATCGAATGATTGTTTCTTTTGTTTTTCGTCCATATGTATCCACCTTTCTTTTTCATTATGTTACACGTTACAAGAAAAAATATGCATGAAGAAAACAGCCGTTATATCATTAGCGGCTGTTTTGCGTTGTATATTTTCTTTGTACTTGAAAGAGACGGATAAGCAGGAAGATTGCTCCAAATGCTAGACCGATAATAAGACCGATCCAATAACCTTTCGCTGCCCAGTCAGTATAAGTTGCTAATATGTATCCAAGAGGTAGGCCTATTACCCAATAAGCGATTAATGTCATAATTAAGGCAACATTTACATCTTTATAGCCACGTAGTGCTCCTTGAACGGGAGTTGCAATCGCATCTGAAATTTGAAATAAAATCGCGAATATAAGAAATTCTTTTGCTAAATGATGGACATTTGCATTTGTCGTATAAATAGAAGCAATTTCGTCATCAAAGAAATAAAGAAGGATTGAATATAAAAGAGCGAAAGCAAGAGCTAATCCAATTCCGATAAATCCATATTGTTTCGCATTATTGTATCGTTTTGCTCCAACTTCAAATCCAACTGCTATCGTCATTGCCATTGCTAAACTTAAAGGAGTCATATATAACAAGGAAGCAAAGTTCATAGCTGCTTGATGTGCTGCTATTGTTGTCGTACTAAAATTACTCATCATAAGTGTTACCGCAGCGAAAATACTCGTCTCAAAAAAGATAGCAAATCCGATAGGGACGCCAAGTTTCAGGAATTCCTTCCAGCTCGTAAAGGAAGGGCGGTATAACTGTTTAAAGATATTGAAAGAAGCGAAGGGCTCTTTCGTACGAATAATAATGACGGTAATAATTAAAATACACCAATATGTTGCTGCAGAAGCGATTGCCGCACCAACACCACCGAGTTTTGGAAAGCCAAAGTGACCAAAAATTAATAAGTAATTTAATACTACGTTAATTGGTAATGATAGTAATGTAATAATCATCGTTGTTCGAGTTTTTCCTAATGCATCAATAAATCCACGTAAGACGGTGTAAGTAAATAAAGGGATAATTCCAATCGCGATAATACTTAAAAATTGTGCTGCAATATGTTCCACGGGTTCTTCTAATTGCATGCCATTTAAAATAGGTGAAACAGCGAAGAATCCGATAAGGATAACAACAAAACTAGCACAAATTGCTAAATATACTGCTTGTATGACAATGTGGGGAACGTCCTCCTTTTTCTTTGATCCAACGAGCTGTGCAATAATAGGAGTAGTAGCCATTAAAATTCCGGTTAAGCCGGTACTAACGGGAAGCCATATACTTGTTCCGATAGCAACACCCGCTAAATCAATAGGACTCGCGTGCCCTGACATTGTCGTATCAAAAAAACTCATCGCAAATAATGACATTTGCGTTACAAAAATCGGGAAAAAGAGTAATAAAAATTGCTTTAACTTTTGTGAGAATGAAGTAGTTTCTTTCATAAAATCCCCTTTCAACGTAAAAAACAAACTCTTACTATCATACAATTTAATCAAAAAATAGAAAAGAAATACGCGTATACAATAAATGAAATCAATAAAAAAGGATGCGCTTTGAAAAGGGATAAGGTATTATGATAAGGTGTGAAAAAATTACATATTCGTTATTAAGGAGGCACTACTTGTGGCTGATTGGTTAATTGGTTTAATCATGGGTGCTGTTGAAGGGTTAACAGAGTTTTTACCAGTATCATCAACAGGACATATGATTTTAACAGGACACTTAATTGGATTTGAAGACGATAGAGCGAAAGTTTTTGAAGTTGTAATCCAATTGGGATCGATTTTAGCAGTTGTTGTTATATTTTGGAAACGTCTATGGTCATTAGTTGGAATAGGGAAAGTAACTGATGGACCATCGTTAAATTTATTACATATTATTATCGGGATGATTCCTGCCGGCATACTCGGTGTATTATTCCATAGTGCAATTAAAGAAGTTTTATTCGGTCCAGGACCGGTTGTTATTAGCTTAGTAGCTGGTGGTATTTTAATGATTGTTGCTGAGAAGTTTTCAAAACCAAGTACAGCAAGAACGTTAGATGAAATCACATATAAGCAAGCATTTACAATCGGAATGTTCCAATGTTTAGCACTTTGGCCAGGATTTTCTCGTTCTGGGTCTACAATAAGTGGTGGTTTATTAGCTCGCGTTTCGCATACAGCGGCAGCTGAATATACGTTTATTTTAGCAGTACCAATGATGGTAGCTGCAAGTGGTTTAGATTTAATTAAAAGCTGGGATATATTAAGTGCAGCAGATATACCGTTATTTGCAACTGGATTTATTACAGCATTCGTTGTTGCGATGCTTGCAATTGTTTCATTCTTAAAATTATTAGGTCGTGTAAAACTAACACCGTTCGCTTATTACCGTTTCATTTTAGCTGCGGTATTCTATTTCTTCATTATGTAATAAAAAACCTGCCGAACTCGGCAGGTTTTTTATTTTACTACTTTTTCAATCATGCTTTCCATTACATGTTCCCAAAGAGAAGTATCATCAGCTAATGTAGCACGGAAATTAGCATACATTTCTTTTTGTTTTTCCTCGAATGTTGGATCTTCTTTTTCAGGCAATGTAGCGCGCATGGAAGTTACTAATTCTTGTACCTTTGGAGCGCGTGGTCCAAAGACGGCTTGTTCATTTCCGTCTTTATCAATGAAAATAAAGATTGGAATTGCACGTGCTGTTCCATTTGTTAAGTATTGATCCATTAATTCTAAGTTTTCGTCACGAATTAATAATCTCATATCAATGTTTGCAACTTCAGAAATTCGTTTCATAACAGGTACACATAAAAGAGCGTCGCCGCACCAGTCAGCTGTTAATACGATAACACGCCAGCCATCATTTTGACGTTCTTCTAGAACGGGAAGTAATTCATTTGGAATTAAAAAGTTATTGTAGATGTGTAATAGCTCATATTGGTTTACTTGCATTTCATTTACATATGTATCAAAGGACATGCCTTTATCAGCCCATTGTTTTAAATTCATAATTAACACCTCTTTAGTATGATTTGCTTTCATTGTACCAATTTTTATATAGAAAAGCTTGTATTCTTACTCTTTCTTATCGCTTAATAATTTATTTAAGACGAACAAGAATAGTACGACACATAATTCAGCTATGTTGGACATTTGCACGCTTTCTATCCAATCATCGGCAGTATGAATGACGAACCAATCTAGCGTAATTTCAATGAGTGAGAAAAGTGCAAGTGAGAGCCAATTTGGCATATTTGTCGTCATTGGATATAACAGTACTTTAAAGAAGATTAAGATAAAGTATGTAATGCCATCTAAGAGGAGGATAAATAAAAAAAAGAGTAGTAAAGCAGTTCGTGATGAGTATTCTATACCTGTAATTTGAAAGATTCCTACATATACAAAAAATATAAATGCAAAAAATATAATGAGAAAAAGAGCAATAATACTAATGATAATTGTTTTATCTTTTAGGCTGAAATTAGAGAACTTGTCCTCATCATTCATTAAAAGCACTCCTTTTTCTGGGAAATCAATTTCATTGTATCATGAAATATATTTTAAAAAACTACGAATTATGGGAAAATAAGGTGACAAAAAGTAAGATTTCATGTAGAATTATTAATAAGGTTTTTATTTAACTAAATTAAATAAAAGGGGCTGTCAAATTTGTCTCAAAATCGAGAACAATTAATGGAAGAACTATCGACAAATGTTTTTGCAATGTTTCGCACGTTGCGTAATGATATTGGAAAAATATTTGGTGGTTACATACCGTGGAATGAGTTCATTGTCCTTAGAATATTGAATCGCACGAATAAAGAAATGGTATCACGTGTAGCTAATGAGTTAAATGTATCGAATAGCCATATTACAGCTGTCACAGAAAAACTAATTAATAAAGGCTTTGTAACCCGTTCACGTTCTACATCAGATCGCCGTGTTGTATATTTAGAGATTACAGAACAAGGGAAAGATTTAGTTGCGAAAATGGAAGGTGAGAAAAAGAAATATTTACAAGAAAGATTCTCCGCACTTTCAGAAGACGAAATGAATGTAATGATATCTATTTCTAAAAAACTTATTTAAGTAGTTATAAATAAGAAAACGCTTACTTAATAACAAAGAAGACCTTCCTCATATACGGAAGGTCTTCTTCTGTGTGTAATAGATGATGAAAAATAAAATGTGTATGAAAAAAGATAGAGCGCCATACTACTAATAAAGGAAGGAGGGAGAAATATGACGAATCGTAATGGTAGTCAAGGAAGTGGAAATCAAGGTTCACCAAAATCAGGGCAATTTCAGCAGGAGTTTAGTGCTGAATTTGAAACAGGTAATGATAACAAAGGAAAAGAATATCGTTCGAAAAAAGGAAGCAAGTCAAAAAAGGAGTGAATCATTTCACTCCTTTTTGATTTAGGATGCTGCAGATTGATCCGTATTATATTTTTCTTCTGATTTTGAAACAATCATTGCGCAAATTGCATCGCCAGAAATATTTACAGCTGTTCTAGACATGTCTAGAATGCGGTCAATACCAATAATTAAAGCAATACCCTCTACTGGTAGATTTACTTGATTTAAAACCATCGTAAGCATTACAAGTCCAACACCTGGTACACCAGCAGTGCCAATACTAGCTAGTACAGCAGTTAATACGACCATAGCTAATTGCGGTAATGTAAGTTCAACGCCGTATACTTGAGCGATAAATACAGTTGCTACACCTTGCATAATGGCAGTACCATCCATATTAATCGTTGCACCTAGTGGTTGTACAAAAGAGCTTATCGCTTTTGGAACTCCGAGTTTTTCTTGGGCGGTTTTCATGGCAAATGGAAGGGACGCATTAGAGCTAGATGTACTAAATCCAATTGCCATTACCGGCCCGAAATTTTTAAAGAAACGAATAATACTTTCTTTGGCTAATACCTTTAATAAGCCGCCGTATACGAAGACACCGTGAATAATGAGTACCAACATAACGACAATCATATACTTGAACATCGCAGCGACACCTGCAAGACCCATTTTACCAACGGATGAAGCGAGCAACCCAAATGTTCCGATTGGAGCTAATTTCATAACGAGATTAACAAGATACATCATTAATTCGTTGCCCTGTTCAAGTAATGAATGGATACCTTGAACTCGTTTTCCTAAAACAGCTATACCGAGTCCGATCAATACGGCAAAGGCAATAATTTGTAACATGTTTCCGTCAGCCATCGCTTTTGCTGGATTATCCGGTACAATATTCAGCAATGTATCGACGAAAGATGTTTCAGTTTTTGCACCTTCATACTTAAGCCCTTCTGTTTTAAAATTACCGCCAGCCCCTGGTTTTATAATAAGTGCGAATGTAACCGCAATGGAGATGGCAACTGCTGTTGTTACGAGAAAGAATGAAATTGATTTTAAGCCGATTCTTCCAAGCTGTTTCGGATCTCCAAGACCAGCAGCCCCAAGTACGATAGAAATGAATACAACAGGAACAACTAGCATTTTAATGAGTCGAATAAACAATTGACCAAGTGGATTGAACACATATTGATTTAGTGGCTCGAAAATGGATGGAGCAGCTAAATTTAAAGTGAGTCCAACTACTAGGCCGAGAAATAATGCAATTAAGATTGCTTTTGTTTGTTTCAATAAAAGCCCCCCTTGTTTTTGTAAAAGTACTTTCTAAGTTAATTGTACCGAAAAAATACCTATTTTGACAATATTTTCTGAATATTTTGTATAAAAATATCTGTTTGAATATAGATAGACCGATTTTGCTGAAATAAGCGAAGAGAGTTAAATTATGTATTTGGAAAATAAAATAGACCATCACATGATGGCCTAGGGAAGGGGACAATTTATGTCAATTTAATTAGGGATGGAAGCTATTCAAAGACACTGGGGAATGTCTTATAAATTAGGGAGGAATAGCTCCGATACATATACTATAAAAGATAGATGTGAACATAGAGTGAAAGAGCGAGGGAGTTTTAAATAAAAGATAGAAAGAACAAAAAAATAAGACCATCACATGATGGCCTAGGGAAGGGGACAATTTATGTCAATTTAATTAGGGATGGAAGCTATTCAAAGACACTGGGGAATGTCTTATAAATTAGGGAGGAATAGCTCCGATACGTATACTATAAAAGGTGGATGTGACCTAAATGTGAACATGGAGTGAAAGAGAGAGGGAGTTTCAAATAAAAGATAGAAAGAACAAAAAAATAAGACCATCACATATAGGATGGTCAAG
>NZ_JAKUGX010000012.1:0-111619 GCF_022664195.1 Bacillus cereus group sp. BfR-BA-01316 | reverse complement strand
CTTTTTTGTCATTTTGAACATTCTCCGATCCCAATTTTCCTCTTATTATACAAGAAATACCCTATAGAATAGACTTTTTTTAAGTGTCTATTCTATAGGGTACATTTTATTAATTCCCTGCTTTTCTATTTGGTTTATTGCCTGATGGTAAGAAGAACGATAACACCCAAGCAATACCGGCTAATATTGTTGCAATTAAGAAGGCATCGTTAATACCGTTAATTGCAGATAACTTTGAAATTTGTCCGAATAATAGTTGCGTGCTCATCGCATCTCCTGCTTGAGCTGATCCGGCTAATGCCGCTAAGCTTTGGCCCATACCGTGTACTTTATCAACTAAAATCGGGTTTGACGTTGTTAACATATTGCCGTAATCCGCTACGTGAGCAGTAGTTTGTTGCGTCATAAGCGTGATTAATATCGCTGTTCCAATTGAACCAGCTACTTGTCTTGACGTATTTTGCGTTGCTGTACCGTGAGAAATTAATTTCATCGGTAACGCGTTCATACCAGCTGTCATAATTGGCATCATAATGAATGACATACCAATTGAACGTATAATATAATCCGTCATAATAACGCTATACGGTGTATCCATCGATAACGTTGTAAATTTATATGTCGCAAATGTTGTAATGGCTAATCCGACAATTGCTAACGGACGAATACCATACTTATCAAATAGTTTACCTGCAACTGGTCCCATAATCCCCATAATTAATGATCCTGGAAGTAATAATAAACCTGATTCCATCGGTGTAAAACCGCGAATGTTTTGCAAGTATACTGGAAGTAATAACATACCTCCGAATAATGCCATCGTTACGATTGCGTTAATTAATAATGTGAAAGTGAACGTTGGATATTTAAACACTTGCAAATCAAGCATTTTATTTTCCGTTGTTAACTCTCTCCAAATAAATACAGCTAAACCAATGACACCGATAATAAGTGTTATAACAACTTCTGCACTAGTCCAGCCATTATTTCCAGCTTCACTAAATCCGTACAGTAAGCTACCTAGTCCAATACTTGAACTAATAACACCGAATACATCTAACTTTGTTTTAGACACTGGCTGAGCTAGTGTAAAGAATTTAAAAGATAAGAACGTAATAATTAAACCGATAACAAACATCCCATAGAACATTAAGTTCCAGCTATAGTTTTCAATTACCCAACCTGTTACAGTTGGTCCGATAGCTGGTGCTAAAATCATCGCTACCCCAAGTAACCCCATAGCTGCTCCGCGCTTATGAGGCGGGAATAATGTCATGAAAATATTCATACCAACTGGCATTAAAATACCTGCACCAACCGCTTGAATAACGCGGCCCGTCATCATCATTGTAAAGTTACCTGATGTAGCACAAATGATAGATCCTACAGTGAAGAATAACATTGCTGCTATGAATAATTTACGATACGTAAACCGTGAAACTAAAAATGCACTAATCGGTACTAAAATTCCGTTTACAAGCATGAAGCCTGTAATTAACCATTGTGCTGTTGAAGTTGATACGTTAAATTCGTTCATTAATGGAGGCAATGCAACATTAATGATCGTTTGGTTTAAAATAGAAACGAACATACCGAGAATTAATACAGCTACAACTGCCTTTACATTCACATTCTCTACCGGTAATTGTCTCTTCAGCATTTCTTTTTCCTGTTTTACTTGCTCTTGCTTCCCTGTTTCTAATTCCACTACGTTAGAAGCTTCTGTTTCTTGTTCAAGTTCTTTCTCTACTGTTTCTGCTTGACTTACTTCTATCTTACTTACGGCTGGGACTTGTTCTTCTCCCACATTCGTTTTTTTCTTTCGTAAAAGACGATTTATAAGGAAGAAGACGATTATACAAAATAGTGCATATCCTACAATTGCAATTGAGGACATCTCATCTCCCCCTTACTTATGAATACGAACTGACACATTCATTCCAGGAACAATATTTACTGATTTACTATGATCTAAAGAAATTTTCACTGGCACAACTTGCTTTACTTTCGTATAGCTCGCTGTTGCGTTACTTGATGGTAACATCGAGAATGTATTCGCTGTTGTTAATCCAACTTGTTCTACTTTCCCTGTTAACGTTGTATCTGGGTATGCGTCTACATACACATCTACTGTTTGACCTTTTTGAACATCATCAATATTTGTTTCTTCAATATTTGCCGTTACCCATAAATTGTTCATATCAAATGCATAAGCAATCGGGCTACCTGCTCCAACGAATGCATTAGTTGTTGCATTTGATTGTACAACTGTTGCATTTTGCGGAATTGTTACATCTACTGTTTGCTCACCATTTGCTCCTGCTACAGTAACCGCACCTACTTTATCGTTCTCATTGTAGTTTTTTCCGACTTCAGCTTTCCAGTCCGTTAACTTACCTGCTACTGGTGATGCAATTGGGATTACTTTCCCGTCAATCTTCGCATTTTCTGTTTTTAAATAGTTTTCCGCTTGATTGTAATAGTAATAACCGCCAATACCGCCGCCAACTAATACAATTAATGTGATAATGTTGATAATTACCATTCTTCGAAACTGATTCATTGCATTCCTCTCCTTATATCGCATATAATTTTTTTCTAAACTATTTACATCCTTAGTGTTTACATTGTTTAATTGTTAATTATATTAACCTTTAAACAAAAAAAGCACACCTTTTACGACGCAAACTATGTTTTGTCTGCATCCTAGCGGTGCTGATTTCTAAAGGACTATCGTTTATAATTATAAATAATTATCCCGAATCTACAACCAACAATTTAAACCCATATGTCGTTTAAACAACATTACACTATACATGTGTTGTTTAAGTTAAAAAAATTAAACGAGGTGAAGTAAAAATGTCTATTAAAAATACAAATGATCCACGTGTAAAACGAACGAGACAACTCATACAGGATGCTTTTGTCGCTTTAGTAGGCGAAAAGGGCTTTGAAAATGTAACTGTGCAACATATCGCGGAACGTGCTCCTGTAAATCGTGCTACATTTTATAGCCATTACCATGATAAATATGATTTATTAGAAAAAAGCATAGAAGAAATGTTAGAAAAACTAGCTGAAGTAATTAAACCACAAAAACGAAATAAAGAAGATTTTCAGCTCACATTTGACTCACCACATCCAACATTTTTAGCTTTATTTGAACATATAGCAGAAAATGTGAACTTCTATAACGTTATGCTTGGTGATAAAGCCGCTAGAAACTACTCTTATAAAATGATGAAAACAGTCCAAACACATTTAACATTAAGCTTATCTATTTCACAACCTGATGATGAAGAACTCATGGTTCCTCGTGACATTCTTATTAGTTATGTTACAGGGGCTCATATCGGTATGATTATGTCATGGTTAAAAAGAGGCATGATTTATACCCCGCATTTCATGGCAATGCAATTAACTCGCTTAATTATTTTAGGAGCCCATACTGCAGCAGGATTAGAACGACCGTTTTAAAAATGGAAAAAGCGAAGGAAATTACCCTTCGCTTTTTTCTATTAATTAAATGTAATGTTATGTACAGCCTCTTTATCAAGACGTTTAATAACTTCTACAATTAACTTCACTGCGTTTTCATAATCATCACGATGTAACATCGCTGCATGAGAATGAATGTAGCGTGTCGCAATCGTAATTGCCATAGACGGAATACCATTTACAGAAATGTGAATTGCTCCTGCATCCGTTCCCCCGCCTGCTACAGAGTCATATTGGTATGGAATTTGTAATTCATCAGCAACATCAACTACGAAATCACGTAAACCTGTATGACCAATAACAGAAGCATCATATAGAATGATCTGCGGACCATCACCCATTTTACTTTGCGCTTCTTTTGCCGTTACACCCGGTGTATCCCCAGCAATACCAACATCTACAGCGAATGCGATATCGGGCTTAATATAGTTTGCAGATGTTTTCGCACCACGAAGACCGACTTCTTCTTGTACAGTCCCAACGCCGTATACAACGTTTGGATGCTTTTCATCTTTTAATTGTTTTAATACGTCAATTGCAATTGCACAACCAATTCGGTTATCCCATGCTTTTGCAAGTAACATCTTTTCATTCTTCATCACTTGGAATTCGAAGTACGGTACAACTTGATCTCCTGGTCGTATGCCCCACTCCATCGCTTCTTCTTGGCTAGAAGCACCAATATCGATGAACATGTCTTTAATTTCAACTGGCTTTTTACGAGCTTCTGGAGGTAAAATGTGCGGTGGTTTTGAACCAATTACACCTGTTACATCTCCTTTACGCGTTACAATCGTTACGCGCTGTGCAAGCATAACTTGCGACCACCAGCCACCAACCGTTTGGAAACGAAGGAAGCCTTTGTCATCAATTTGCGTAATCATAAAGCCAACTTCATCTAAATGACCTGCAACCATAATTTTCGGGCCGTTTTCTTTCCCAACTTTTTTCGCAACTAAACTTCCTAAATTATCAGTAGAAAGTTCATCTGCAAACGGCTCAATATATTTCTTCATTACTTCACGTGGTTCGCGCTCGTTACCCGCAATACCGCGTGCGTCTGTTAATTCTTTTAGCATTGTCAATGTCTCGTCTAATTTTGTCATTGCCAACACCCTCCTTTTTCTTCAGTCACTTTATTATACAAAAGGAAATTGAAATATTCAAAAATTAAATTAGTATCCTTGTGTTTGACGCTGATGATTTACTTCATTTTTATCTAAATATGCTTTTTCAATTTCTTCTTGTTCAAATTCAAGCGCTTGTCCAAGACGAAGATAGCTTGTAAATAGTTCAATATAGTTCGTAATAGAAGGTTGATCTGTAAAGCGAATTACTTTCGCATATGTGTCTAAGAAAATTTCCACTTGTGTTTTATTCGTTTGCGCACATTTATAGAATAAGAAGTTTTTATCAATTCCTAAATCGATTCCGATTGATAAAATAAAATGTAAACCATCTACGTATTCTTCTAATATTACTTCACGTTCTGACGCTGGTTTATTGCTCCAATATTTAAAACAACGTGTTTCATTTGCAAGTTCTCCAATTTCTACAAGAAGAGCTAACATTTTTTCTTTTAACAATTTCTTCGGTTGTAAGTCATGTTCTTTCACAATACGGTCATCTAATTCTTTTTGTAATTTAAATAGTTGTAGTAAGTCCATTCTATTGTCCTCCTCCAACATCGCATTTTCCGCAACAATGTTGTTTCATCTCAAAGTTCATTATTATTTTTCGTTTCTTATTAAAAAGTCAGCTACCTACATCTTTATAAAGATAGCTTGTCCTTAATTTGCAAATACGTTTCAATCATCACTCATAGATTGTTCACTTGATGAAAGTTCCATATCATCTTTCCATTATAGCAGTGTCGTTTCTGCTAGGAAAGATACACTTCTTTACGAATGAGTTCAAATAAAAAAAAGTCAGGAGGATTCTCCTGACTTTTTTTATATATTCTTTTATATTGATTTTGTCATATCGATAACGACACGTCCGTTAATCTTTCCTACTTTCATGTAAAAGTCTCCTCGTTATCGTTACAAAAGCTCTTACAAGCACATCTTAATATACTAGATAGAAATAACTCATTTAATTGTGACGACACTAAGCGGGAAATTTCACAAGTTATTGAATCGTTATAATGAATACAAATAAAAAAACCTTAGAAGAAAGATCTTCTAAGGTTTTAAACAATTAGTTAATGTTGTTTTTTGCAACTGTTGCTAATTCAGCGAAAGCTTTTTCGTCATGAACAGCTAAGTCAGCAAGCATCTTGCGGTTAACTTCGATGCCAGCATTTTTTAAACCGTGCATTAAGCGGCTGTAAGAAAGACCATTCATACGAGCTGCTGCGTTGATACGTGTAATCCATAATTTACGGAAGTCACGTTTCTTTTGACGACGGTCACGGAATGCATACATTAGAGATTTCATAACCTGTTGGTTAGCAACCTTAAATAATGTACTCTTAGAACCGTAGTAACCTTTTGCTAATTTTATAACTTTTTTACGACGTTGACGAGTAACTGTACCACCTTTTACTCTTGGCATAATATTACCTCCTAGTTTGTTCTATATATCAGCCGAACTTATTTTAAGTTGTCAAGCATTTGACGAATGCGTTTGAAGTCACCAGCGCTAACTACACCAGCTTTACGTAGTTTACGTTTAGCTTTTGTAGATTTGTTAGCGAATAAATGGCTTGTGTAAGCGTGAGAACGCTTCAGTTTACCAGATCCAGTCTTTTTGAAACGCTTTGCAGCGCCGCGATGAGTTTTTTGTTTAGGCATAGGTATTTCCTCCTCTATCTATTACTTATCGTTTTTCGGTGCTAAAACTAAGAACATACTGCGTCCTTCCATTTTAGGCTTAGATTCAATTGTACTAACTTCAGCACAAGCTTCTGAGAAGCGATCTAAAACACGTTGACCGATTTCTTTATGAGTAATGGCACGTCCTTTAAAGCGAATTGACGCTTTAACCTTGTCGCCTTTCTCTAAAAACTTGACAGCATTACGAAGTTTTGTGTTAAAGTCATGTTCATCAATTGTTGGACTTAAACGAACTTCTTTCATGCTAATTACTTTTTGATTTTTGCGCTGTTCTTTTTCTTTCTTCTGTTGCTCAAAGCGGAATTTACCGTAGTCCATAATGCGGCATACTGGCGGTTTCGCATTTGGAGCAACCAATACTAAATCAAGATTAAGACCTGCAGCTAAGTCTAAAGCGTCATTACGAGACTTGATTCCAAGTTGATCGCCGTTTGCGCCAACTAAGCGTACTTCACGTGCACGAATTTGCTCGTTAATCATCATATCCTTGCTAATAGTAAGCCACCTCCAAGGTTTTCTTAGAATACGTTTTGCAATTGTAGAACCCGAACAAAAAAAGTGCGGGCACACGGCACCCACACTTGTAATATCTTTAGTAAGAAATACATTTACCTGCTAACTGCGAATGCGTCCATCAGGTGAGAAGCGGGTGCTTCTACTTGTCAAAACCATATTCTATTATCCTTGATGAGTTTATCATAGGACATGACGTCTGTCAAGAAGACGCGATGTGTTTTACTAACAACAAGAAATATTGTAACAAACAACCAGCATACTTGCAATACTTTTTTATGATAAGTATTGTTTGGTTATTTTTTCTAGATTTTCTTTTTTATAATACATAAAAAAGCCGCGGTATACCGCGGCTTTTTCTTATCGTTTTCCTTCTACTTTAATCATGTCAACAAACGCATCTAATGCGATTGTTTCTGATTTTTGTTCACCATATTTACGTACGTTAACGCCATTTTCAGTAACTTCATTGTCACCTACTACAAGCATGTACGGAATCTTTTGCATTTGTGCTTCACGGATTTTGTAACCAATTTTCTCTTCACGAGTGTCTAATTCAACACGGATACCAGCACGTCGTAATTCATCTTGTACTTTCTTCGCATAGTCTAAATGTACTTGCGGAGAAACTGGAATTACTTGCGCCTGAACTGGAGCTAACCAAGTTGGGAATGCGCCTTTGTATTCTTCAATTAAGAAGGCTACGAAACGTTCCATAGTTGATACAACACCACGGTGAATTACAACTGGACGATGTTGTTTACCGTCTTCACCAACGTAAGTTAATTCAAAGCGTTCTGGAAGTAAGAAGTCTAATTGTACAGTTGAAAGTGTTTCGTCTTTTCCAAGAGCAGTACGAACTTGAACGTCAAGTTTTGGACCATAGAATGCCGCTTCACCTTCAGCTTCATAGTAATCAAGACCCATTTCATCCATAGCTTCTTTTAACATACCTTGTGCTTTTTCCCACATCTCATCATCAGCATAATACTTTTTAGTATCTGCTGGGTCACGATAAGATAGACGGAATGAATAGTTTTCTAAACCGAAATCTTTGTACACTTCTAAAGTTAAGTTTACAACACGTTTTAACTCTTCTTTAATTTGATCTGGACGAACGAAAATGTGCGCATCGTTTAAAGTCATTCCGCGTACACGTTGTAATCCAGATAATGCTCCAGACATTTCATAGCGGTGCATTGTTCCAAGTTCCGCAATACGGATTGGTAATTCACGGTAGCTGTGAATATCATTTTTATAAACCATCATATGGTGAGGGCAGTTCATTGGACGAAGAACTAACTCTTCATTATCCATTTCCATTGATGGGAACATGCCATCACGGTAATGGTTCCAGTGACCAGAAGTTTCATAAAGCTCTCTACTTCCTAATACTGGAGTGTATACGTGATCATAGCCTAAGCTTGCTTCTTTATCAACGATGTAACGCTCGATAATACGGCGAATTGTTGCACCTTTTGGTAACCAAAGTGGTAAACCTTGTCCTACTTTTTGGCTATTAGTAAATAGTTTTAACTCTTTACCTAATTTACGGTGATCGCGCTCTTTTGCTTCTTCAAGCATACGTAAGTGCTCATCTAATTCTGCTTTCTTAACGAATCCAGTACCGTAAATACGTTGTAACATTTTATTATTGCTATCACCGCGCCAGTAAGCACCTGCAACGCTTAATAATTTAAACACTTTAATCTTCCCTGTAGATGGAAGGTGAACGCCACGGCAAAGGTCGAAGAATTCGCCTTGCTCGTAAATTGAAATAACTGCATCTTCTGGAAGATCGTTAATTAAATCTAATTTTAACTCATCGCCAACTTCTTCGTAACGACGAAGTGCTTCTGCACGTGGTACTTCATGACGAACGATTTCTAAGTTCTCGTTCACGATTTTTTGCATTTCTTTTTCGATTTTCTTGAAGTCTTCAACTGTAATTGCTTCTTCCATATCGATATCGTAGTAGAAGCCATTTTCGATTACTGGACCAATGCCAAGCTTAACATCTTTATATAAACGTTTTAACGCTTGCGCTAAAAGGTGGGCTGTTGAGTGGCGTAAAATATATAAGCCATCTTCAGAATCTAATGTAATGATAGAAACTGCACCATCTTCTTCAATTGGTGTAGAAAGATCGATCATCTCATCGTTTAATTTTCCAGCCACAGCTTTTTTCTTTAAGCCTGGGCTAATAGAAGCTGCGATTTCTTCAGTTGTTACTCCTTTTGGAAACTCCTTCACAGCTCCATCAGGGAAAGTAATTTTAACTACATCTGCCATCACTGGTCACTCCTCTTTTTTTTCAAAATAAAAAACACTCATCCCATAAAAAGGGACGAGTGTTGAATTCGTGGTTCCACCCTTGTTCCAATTAACCTTATTGTTAATTGCTCAAGTTCAACATAACGGTGTTGTCCGTTAGCAATTACTAGAAAAACGTTCACTGCTAAAGTTTAGAGGTGGTAAGTAATTATCCCGTACTAGGAAGCTCACACCCTAAGGCTTCCCTCTCTGAAAATCGTAGAAAACTACCCATGTCCTCATCATAACATTTCGATATATTTCATTTATGTAGGTAATTATATGCTCAAAAACTTAGAAAATCAAGGGCGTTACCTTTATTTTTTAAATTTTTCACGTTGCGCTCAAATTCATGTAATCCATGTAGTTGCACTCGTTCCTGAAATACATTTCGCAAAGTAATAATCATATTATGATCTTGTTCTTTCGTATATAAATAAATCTTTTTCGGCGAAATAGAAAGAAGTGGTGCAATTACTTTCGTATCGATATATACATCCTGGTTCTTTAATAATTCTTCATCTATATATTGAACTAATTTCTCCTGTTTTAAACGTCTACCTTTATCATCATAGAAAATAAAACTTTCATCAAAAATAAGATGTACACAGGACAAACGTGATTTTCGGCTACTTACTTGTTGGCGAAGTGTCTCAATGAACATTTGATATTCCTGCTCCATCTTATACTCATCAATTGCAACTTCAGCAAGCTTAGCTACCATTTCCCTATATGTACGAAGACGAAAACGAACGTATGATGAAAACGAGAATGAGAGCGGATCACAAAGCCAATCATTCAAAGACGACGCAATATAAGATTCAAATTTTTGACGTGTTAAATCACGAGCTGCTCCTTTTCTTCTTTCCTTTAAAATCTCATGTGCCATATGCAATATTTGATGACACTCTTCTTGTTCTTCATAAAAAAACTTTTCCTTTAAAATGGTATGAATCCATTCATTTTGTTTCACATTCATAATGAAATATAGTAATACTGGCAATAAAATCTTTTCAATATAATTCGATTCACATAATGGTATATGAATAACAACCTTTTGTTCGTTTAAATATACACTTGTTTCCTTATATAAGGATTCCGTTCTTTTCGTTAGTTGTCTGTATACGTGCACAGCATCATTTTTTTCTTCGAAGCAAATTTCAATCACTTTTGTCCCCCCTTTTATCCCCGCTCTAAAGGATTGCATCTAAAATCCTATAAGAGTCCGATCTATGGAAGTTCACTCTTAGTAGAAACCTATCTCCCATTGTTAGAACATCCACTCGATATGGCTTGCTAATTTTATATATATTAAGGGAGGGAGAAAAAAATGATACAAGCTACTCTGAAAAAATGTTTAAAATAAAAAAGAGCAAGCTTCTTAGCTTGCTCTTTACTTATGACGACGGTTCTTTCCACCAATAGAAATCGGCTTTGCTAAATATTGAATTCGTTCCATAATACGGGCTGCTTTCATCTCTTCTGCTTCACCGCGCTGTGTATACGTTAAATGATGTTCTAACTGTTTGAAATCAAAGTTAGACGTAAAGAACGTCGGTAAGTTTTCTAACATACGGAATTGCAAGATTGCACCGAGAACATCGTCACGTACAAAACTTGACATTGCTTCCGCTCCGATATCATCTAACATTAATACTTGTACGCGTTTTACCGCATCAATCTTTTCCCCAATCGTATTATCTTGAATCGAACTTTTAATTTCACGTAAAAATTCCGGGAAGTATACAATCATCGAACTTATTTTCTTTAGAGCAAGCTCATTTGCAATCGCCCCTAAAAGATATGTTTTCCCTACACCAAATTTACCGTAAAGATATAAGCCCTGCACTTTCTTCCCCGGTTCATATGCACGTAAAAATTCATTCGCTGCACCAATCGCCTCAATACGTGCATCTAAACCTGAAGGGTCTAAGTTTTCCATAGACGCCTGTAAAATATCATTTGGCATATACACACTTTGAACGAGTTTTTCATGTTTCTTTCTCTCATCATACGCTACTTTTCTTACGCAGCGATCGTATTGAATATCAATCATCTTACCTTGAATGACAAGCTTCGGCTCATATCCTTGCAGCATATTTTTACATGACCCTAAATTTGGACAATCAGTGCACCCTACACTTTGTCCAATGTATTCATATAACTTCACAAGACTTCGTTCAATCATCGAAGTCGTTACTTCACCTTTATGTTCGTCTATAAATTCTTTCACACGTGGGTGCGTCATTACTTCTGCTTTTAACACTTCATATCTATTTTTAAAGTTTTTATTTTCCATTAACTTCGCAAACGAATTTTGAATATGCTCCATTTCCTCACCTCAAAGAGCGTTCATTCTCTTCTATTAATCACGCTTATATTTTTTCAATACTTCTTCTAATCGTTTTCGTTCATCCTCTAACGTACTTGCCTTTTTTTCCACACTTACGTCATTCTTCACAGTTTCTTTCTCTTGTTCTTTCGGTTCTTCTTTAAGCCAATCAGGCACCATTTCTTTACGCACCGTTCTCTTAGCTGTTCGGCCTTTCTTCTTCGTCTCAGCCCACTCTTGATATTGACGATTCTCTTCTTTCGCTAGCGCCATCGCTTCGCCTACTGTACCGACCTTTTTTCGCGCCCAATGTCCAGCAATCTTCTCGACATACGTTTTAGCAAGCTTCATATCTGAGCGTAGCATAACGTAATAAATAAGTACATTCACAACCCCTGGCGTTAATTTTTGGTTTATCATTACATCCTCAACGATTTGCAAGTCCGCTTTCGTCGCCTCTGCACCGCCTGAAATCTCTTTCAATAGTTGTTTTGGCGAGATTTCCTCTAACTGCTTCATTAGCATCTCTTCTTGCGTAGATGGCTCTTCCTCTTTCATTGTACGAGCTGCATGAGGTTGCACCCTTTCACTTAATACAGGTAGTGCTTGACCATTTTCAAATTGATACCAATCGCGTGCTCCCTTCCGAAGCCTTTCGATATCAATAGTTTGTATCTCTGTCACTGCGCCAAGAACGATATTTTGCATCGATAACGCATCCACACCGTACACATAAGCGAGTGTAATGACACATTCTCGCACTTGATCTGTAATCGCCTTTTTAGGAACAAGCGCTGATAGTCCGTCTACAAATAAAGAGAAATCAAAGAAATCATTCCAAACTTTCGGGGCATCCCCATTCTCGTTATTTGGCATAGTTGTCGTTTTCGGGATACGCAGTTCTTCTTGCGCATGTTCAAACTGACCTGGGTTAAAAGAATCAAATACATCGTTGAAGGAGCGCGTAACATTTTCATAAGAAGCAAAATCGAATTCTTCTTCTAAGAAATATTGCTTTACTTGGTTGTATTTTGTCCGACTCAAGCGATTATATAAAAAGATACTTAAAACAATATCATCAAAAAACTGCTTCGGAGATAAAGGTGGTTGCAATTCATATATAAACATTCGAATATCTTTTTCTTTCTTAATATATACATTTAAAAGACCAATCGCTTCTAACTTTACTCGTTCCCCATATATTTCAGGAAGTTGCATTTGCATAGTCACCATAAGGGAGTGATGTGTATTCTCTTTTCCAAACACACGATCTTGCTCTAACTCTCCCCATAGCGTCATGTATAAGCTAAAAGCTCTACTACCTATTAACGGCTGATACAACATCGTTAATACTTTCCGGTCGTAATTATGTAACAACCCTTTCGCACTTACTTTATAACGATCAATCGGCAATAGCTCCATCCATGACTGTTTTTCCATTCTTGCTTTTCCTTTCTCTCATCCAATCTAACCTATATTTCACTCGTTCTATCTTTATTATATAATTTATCCCGCATTAACGGGCAGTAAGACTCCCACCTCAAAATTCGGCGAATGCGAGGAAGTTAGGTGGGAGATAACTTCCCGTAAATGCCCGATTGGTTCAACTAATAATCATTGGGGATGAACACCCCCCAATGATTAAAGTTTCACTTTATTAGCGAAAAAGAGCTATTAGCTTCCGCTTCTAGCTCTCTTATCTCGTTTACTTACAGTATATAAAGAGATTCCTTCTACTCTCTCTCTTTTTGCAGTATATCTTTTAATTCTTCAATAAATACATTTAAATCTTTAAATTGACGATACACAGAAGCAAAACGTACGTAAGCAACATCATCAATATCACGAAGTTCTTCCATAACAATCTCACCAATCATATCACTTTTCACTTCTGATATACCTAAGTTACGAAGTTCACGCTCCACACTTTGCGTTACTTCCTCTAACTGCCTTAAAGATACAGGTCTTTTTTCACACGCTTTAATTAAACCGCGTAAAATTTTCTCTTTATTAAACTCTTCTCGTGTTCCTTCTTTTTTAACAACGATAAGAGGTGATTCTTCTACTCTTTCAAATGTCGTAAAGCGACTTAAACAACTTTCACACTCTCTTCTCCTTCGAATAGAGCGCCCCTCGTCTACCGGACGCGAATCTAACACTCTTGTTCCATTATGAAAACAGGATGGACAACGCAATTCATTCACTCCTTTACACTATAATCTTTATTCTTTCGCTACTCACCTACATGTGAAAATATATATACAATATTATATAACTCATTCTTCTATAATGACCACTCTAAGTTATTACATATCGTGATCCTATTTTATATAAACTAAAAAAGAGGTGCATTATACACCTCTTTACATTTTAAATCAATTATGTTCTTTTTTAAAGAGCTTTTGTTTCTCTCTGCTTAATTTCGAAGCTACCAGTGCCTCGAGGAAGCTCGATGCTCTCACGCGTTTTCGCGTTTAAACCTTCTGCAATATATTCTGCAGCAACATTTGGATCAATACGATCCCCACAAGTATAAACATCAATACTTGCGTAACCGTGCTCCGGAAAGCTATGAATTGTTAAATGTGATTCCGAGATAATTACTACTCCACTTACACCCTGTGGTGCAAATTTATGAAAAGCAACCTCACGTACTTCAGCACCAGCTCTTAGTGCTGCATCCACAAATAATTGTTCAATATACGGCATGTCATTAAGCTTGTCGAAATCGCAATCCCAAAGTTCAGCGATCACGTGACGACCCATCGTATCCATAGTATCCATTCTACAGTTCCCCCTTGTAAATTTATTCTAACTGTTCGAATTGAAAACTAATTTGCAATTTGGCTTGCTCCACTACCACGGGGGAAAGTTAGTCCAGAGAGGTCCTAACCCTTTAAGTAGTGACTACGTACCTCAGCTCTTAAGTTTACGAGTGTTAGTATACTTTGTTTATTTTCATTTTGCAACAACAGTTTTTTCGATTTTCTGTCATAATTTCCTCTTTACTTTTCCCTAAAAAAAATAAATGATTCACAAATACAGTAATCACAACGTTTTTTGGTCTGTCCAATATTTGAAAATATACTCCTATAATTTTTTCTTTTCAGAAAAAAATAAAAAAAGAGGGCAAATATTCACTTGCCCTCCCTCTATTTCACTTAAATATGTTGTACATTTTCTTGTTTTGCTAATTCATCTACAACTAACGTTACAAGATCTACAACACGACGAGAGTAGCCCCACTCGTTATCATACCAAGCAAGTACTTTCACTTTACGCTCACCCATTACCATTGTAGATAAACCATCAATAATAGCTGAGTGTGTATTTGTATTAAAGTCGATAGACACTAAAGGCTCTTCGCTGAATTCTACAATTCCTTTTAACGCACCGTTTGCAACAGTTTTGAATGCTTCATTAATATCTTCAACTGTTACATCACGTTTTACGTCTACTACTAAATCAACAAGAGACACGTTTGGTGTTGGTACACGAAGTGCCATACCATGGAGTTTTCCGTTTAAGTGTGGAAGAACTTTTGCAAGCGCTTTCGCGGCACCCGTCGTTGTCGGAATGATAGACTGTCCGCAAGCACGCGCTCTTCTTAAATCTTTATGTGGGTTATCAATATTTTTTTGGTCATTTGTATAAGCGTGAACAGTTGTCATTAAACCGTTTTCAATTCCGAACTGCTCATCTAACACCTTTACAACAGGCGCTAAACAGTTTGTTGTACAAGATGCATTTGAAATAACGGTATGTTTTGTAATATCTAATTGGTCTTCGTTCACACCAACTACAATTGTTACATCTTCATTTTTACCAGGTGCTGTTAAAATAACTTTTTTCGCTCCAGCTTCAACATGAAGAATTGCTTTTTCTTTCGAGTTAAATTTACCAGTTGCTTCAATTACAACTTCAACACCTAATTCTTTCCAAGGCAATTCCTTTGGATCGCGGTTGTTTAAAAGGCGAATCATTTTCCCATCTACTAATAAATGATCTTCAAATGCTTCCACTGTTCCGTCAAACTTACCATGTACTGTATCATATTTAATTAAATGTGCTAACGTTTCGGATGGATAGCTTGCGTTGATTGCTACAATTTCGAATGCGCTTTCTTTTATTGCTTGACGAAACACCATTCTCCCAATACGTCCAAATCCATTAATTGCCACACGAGTCATAATATGTTATCCCCCTTGAATGCGTTATACTATTTATCTCCAATCCCAATAATAGTATAACACAAAAAGGAGATATGTCACTAAGCATTTTCATTAATTTCACAATTTTTTAATCAATAATGTTCCATTCTTTCAAAATAGCCGCTAATTGTGTTTTCGTTTCAGCAATTGTGCCATCATTATAAATTACTTCATCCGCCCTCGTTACTTTTTCTTCTAGTGACATTTGAGATTGAATACGCGCCGTTGCTTCTTCTTCTGAAAAGTTATTTCGTTTCATTAAACGTTCCAATTGCGTATTCGGTGTGACCGCTACAACTAAAACACGATCAACGAGATTTGTTAATTTACTTTCAAACAAAAGAGGGATATCTAACACAACCGCTTGCATACCTTCTTTTATGTACATCTCCTTTTGTGCATTCATTTCTTCACGCACTGCAGGGTGAACGATTTTGTTTAACTGCAATCGTTTTTCTTCATTATAAAAAACGACACTCCCAAGCTTTGGTCGATCAAGCTCTCCATCTTTTTGTAACACTTCCGTTCCGAACACCTCTATAATTTTGTTATATGCTGGTTTTCCTCGTTCTACAACTTCTCGCGCAATAATATCTGCATCAATAACCGGTATACTCATTTCACGAAACATTTCTGATACCGTACTTTTTCCGCTTGCAATGCCTCCTGTTAATCCAATTACTACTGTCATAATAATCCTCCTCATAATAAAAGGCGCGAAACTAATGTTCCACGCCCATACTTACATTTTCCAAATTCCAATAATAATGAGTAATACCCCAGGCAGGAATGTAAATTTTTGTAACCATTTCATATTTGATAAAATCGTACCGAGCTTCATTCCAATAAATAAAAATAAAGAACTCATAACCGCGACTAATATCGCCATCATCGCAGGTGCATAACCTAATAAAGATGCACCAATTCCAGCACCAAACGAATCTACAGAAAGAGCGATACCGAGAAGTAGTGCTTCTCCTGCAGAGATAGTTCCTGATTTATCAAAATCCGCAACAGTCGGCTTCCGCAAAATTTGAATCACTAACCCTAGCGAAGCAATTTCTAGTTTCCAAACCTTCTCCTCTTGCTTTGGTTCTTCTTTTTTATCACTTCGAAAAAATTGATATAATACCCAAATACCTATCCCAATAAGAACAAGCCCACCGATACGCGTTGCGATAACAGGCGAAAATATTTTCGCGATCATATGTCCAATTCCCATGGAAACGAGCATGACAGCTGCTGAACAGATCCCGATAATTATAATTGATCTTAGTGGAATTCTTACGCTCCTTAACCCATATGTTAGCCCTACACTACAGCTATCTAAGCTTAATGTAAAAGCTAATAAAATAAGAGATAAATAAAGGTACATCGGTAAGCTCCTCCCTTATACATAGCTCTGCTCTATGTATATGACAAATGCCTATCCGATGTTATCCCTTTTCTATATTCTAGGTTGGCAAATTGGGCAGTAATGTGTTCCCCTTCCGCCAACAACTGTTTTTTCTAATAGCGTACCGCAAGTCACACATGGTTCTCCTTTTTTCCCATATACATTTAGAAGTTCCTGGTACGAACCAATTTGTCCTTGCGAATTAATATACGTTCTAATTGTACTTCCGCCTCGCTTAACAGCTTCGCCCAGCGTTGTAACAATCGCCTCATAAATTCTTTCTACTTCTTCTTCTGTTAAAGATGCAGCTTCTCGTTCTGGATGAATTTGCGAACGGAATAATACTTCATCTACATATATATTTCCAAGGCCTACTAAAAGACGCTGATCTAATAATACGACTTTTATTTTGCGATTTGTCTTTTGCAATCTTTCTTGTAAATACTGCGGTGTCAATTCAACATCAAATGGCTCTGGTCCTAAATCAGCAAGAGGCATTTGAGCAAACTCTTCACCTTTCTTAAAGAGATGCATCGTACCAAACTTTCTCACATCTTTATAATGTAATTCAGTTCCATCTGTAAATAAGAAGCGTACGTGTGTATGTTTATCAATTGGCTCATCCTCTTGATGAAGTAAAAACTTACCTTCCATACGCAAATGTGAAACAATTACATAGTTCGTTACATACAAAAGCAAAAACTTACCTCTTCGCTTTATATTCTCGATCATCTCGCCTCTTAGCATGTCTTTAAAGATTTCTGCATCGTCCGGTCGTTTCACTATTTTTGGATAGGTGACAATTACATCTTCAATCACTTTTCCCGTTACAAGATTTTCAAGTGTCCGTCTAACATTTTCAACCTCTGGTAATTCCGGCATTTTATCACTTCCTTATTTCGCGTCGTACCAAGTTGGACCGTAAGAATAATCAACTTTTAACGGAACTGCTAGTTCAATTGCATGCTCCATTACTTCAGGTACAAGCTTTTCTAGTTTTTCCACTTCTTCTTTTGGCGCTTCAAAGATCAATTCATCGTGTACTTGCAGAAGTAAGCGAGCTTGTAGACCTTCTTCTTCTAAGCGATCCGCCATAATAATCATAGCCTTTTTAATAATATCCGCCGCACTACCTTGAATTGGTGTATTCATTGCTGTACGCTCTGCAAAGCTACGTAAATTAAAGTTACGGCTCGTAATTTCTGGAATGTAACGACGGCGATTTAATAACGTTGAAACATATCCTTTTTGCTTCGCATCTTTTACAATGTCAGCCATATATTCTTGTACTCCAGGGAAGCTTTCTAAATACCTTTCAATAAATTCCCCTGCCGCTTTTCTCGTGATTCCTAAGTTTTGTGAAAGGCCGTAATCACTAATACCGTATACAATGCCGAAGTTTACAGCTTTTGCTTGTCGTCTCATATTAGATGTCACTTCATCTTTTCCAACACCGAATACATCCATAGCTGTTTTCGTATGAATATCCATGTCATGTTGGAACGCTTCAACTAAACCTTTATCTTTTGCAATGTGAGCAAGCACACGAAGTTCAATTTGTGAATAATCGGCTGCGTACATAATCCATCCTTCTTCTGAAGGAATAAACGCCTGACGAATCTTCCTTCCCTCTTCTAAGCGAATCGGGATATTTTGCAAGTTTGGTTCCGTTGAACTTAGTCGTCCCGTTTGTGTTAACACTTGGTTAAAGCGAGTGTGAATTTTAGACGAATCGTCATGTACAACTTTTAATAACCCTTCAATATATGTAGAGTTTAGTTTCCCTAATTGACGGTAGTGTAAAATCTTCGGAATGATTGCATGATGATCCATAAGCTTATCTAGTACATCAGCAGACGTAGAATAACCTGTTTTCGTCTTTTTAATAACAGGTAAATTTAAGTTTTCAAACAGAATAACCCCAAGCTGCTTCGGTGAATTAATATTAAATTCCGTTCCTGCAAGTTCATAAATCTCTTGTTCCATTTCCTTTAATCTACCCGCAAGCTCTTCTCCCATATTACGAAGACGCTCCGTATCAACTGTAACACCTTTCACTTCCATGTCAGCTAATACACGAGCAAGAGGTAATTCTAAATCCGTAAACAGTTCATATTGCTCATTCTTTTCTAACTCTTCTACGAATGTTTGCTTCACATCGAATAATACATGTACTTTACGAGCGACATGCTCCGCTACTACCTCTTGCTCAGGAACAGCACGCTTCGCACCTTTCCCGTAAACTTCTTCGTCAGATTTTACCGCATGTGTTTCTTTCATCTTTGCTACAGTACGGAAATCTTTATCTGTATCGGCTGGATCAAGTAAATAAGCAGCAATTAATAAATCAAAGTCAATCCCTTGAATATCTACACCTTTCCACTTGAGAGCAACGATAGCACGCTTCGCATCAAATGTATGTTTTCTCATTTCTTCATTTGCAAGCCACTCTTTAAAAGCATCTGATTTAAGAGCAACATCGGCCGGAATGAAGTAACAACCATTTTCATTTTGAATACCAAAACCTTGAATATCGGCTTTATGATAGTTATCTTCTTGCACTTCAACAATAAGCGCACTATCTTGCTGAAGCATTTCTTCTATAACTTCTTCTACAATATCAAATGTAATATCATCTAATTCAGCTGGATCCGTTTCCTCCGGCGTAACACCTAATTTATTTAAAAGGGATGTAAATCCTAAATTCTCGAACATTGGAATCAAATCGCTTGGTTCATACCCTTTATATGCCATATCATCTACATGCACAGTAATCGGTGCGTCTGTAATAATAGTCGCAAGTTCTTTACTCATAAGAGCTTGTTCTTTATTCGCTTCTAACTTTTCTTTTAATTTCTTTCCACTCACTTGATCTAAGTTTTCATATACTGCTTCTACCGTTTCAAATTGCGTTAATAATTTAATGGCTGTCTTCTCACCAACACCTGGTACACCTGGAATGTTATCCGATTGGTCTCCCATTAAACCTTTCATATCGATAATTTGCTTTGGTGATAAGCTATATTTCTCAAATAAAGCTTCTTTCGTATATTCATCTACTTCCGTAATCCCTTTGCGAGGAATACATACGAGTGTATTATCTGAAACAAGTTGCAGTAAATCTTTATCTCCTGAAATAACTTTAACATGAAACCCTTGCTCACTCGCTTCTTTCGCTAACGTCCCCATAATGTCATCCGCTTCATAATTTTCCAGCTCATAACGCGGTACATTGAATGCATCAAGCATCTCACGAATAAACGGGAATTGCTCTGATAACTCAGGTGGAGTCTTTTGACGCCCTCCCTTATAATCACTATACGTTTTATGACGGAATGTTGTTTTCCCCGCATCAAACGCCACAAGCATATGCGTCGGTTTTTCTTCCTCTAATATTCTCATTAACATCATCGTAAAACCATAAATTGCGTTCGTATGTATACCTTTGTCGTTATTTAAAAGCGGTAGTGCAAAGAAAGCACGATACGCGATATTATTACCATCTACTAATACGACTTTTTTTTCCAAACTACAAACCTCCCATACAAATTTGAAACGATTTTTCCACAGAAAAAAAACCGTTCCTATCCTCTCTCTATATTAACATGACTAATAGAGAGAAGAAAAATAACGGTTTTTTTCTATCATATATAAACAGACTTACATTGGCATAAAGGGAAGTGACGAGAATAGCATAACTACTCTCGTCCAAAATTACTCCTTGGATGAAGGGGTTTTCATGTATTATATTAACAGAGCTTTATTAATATTTAATTAAGCCAATGTTAATATATTGTAAATATCCTTCATCCTATTTTTCAGTAGCTGATTTTGGTAAAACAACTGTAAATGTTGTTCCTTCTCCAACCTCACTATCCACCGTAATCGTACCTTGATGTGCCTCAACTAAATGCTTTACAATTGATAAACCAAGACCCGTTCCACCCGTATTTCTACTTCTCGCTTTATCAACTCGATAAAAACGTTCAAATATACGAGGGATTTCTTCTTTACTAATACCAATTCCAGTGTCCGACACCTTTATATACGCATTATATTTATCCTCTAATAATTCAACTGAAACAACGCCTCCATCCGGCGTATATACGATTGCATTATTAATTAAATTAATAAAGATTTGTTTTAAGCGGCTCGGATCTCCAATAACGGAAACTCGTTTCAATACATTCACTTGTAAAGAGATTTCTTTTTCACCCGCTTTATTATCAAGCACCATGTGAATGTCTTCAAGAATCCCCTTCATATCAACCGTACCCATATTTAATCTAAACCCTTGCTGCTCGATTTTTGACAAATCTAATAAATCTTCAATTAATCCTTGCATACGCTCACTTTCTTTTAAAATGATATGCAAGAAATGTTCGCAGAATTTTTTATTATCCATCGCTCCGTCCAAGAGTGTTTCTGAAAAACCTTTAATAGAAGTAATCGGTGTCTTCAATTCATGAGAAACATTCGCTAAAAAGTCTTTTCTTATTTGTTCTAATTTCTTCAGCTCAGTAATGTCATGGAATACGAGAACAATCCCTTTCCACTCATGGTTCGTCCCAATAATTGGCGCTCCATATACTTCGAAATGCTTTCGCTCAATACTAAGTGGCAATAACATTTGTTTACGCACTTTCACTTCTGTCATAAAAATTTCTTCCACAAGCTCAATAATTTCCGTATGGTGAAATGATTCATAATATAAACGGTCTAAATATTCTTCATCCGTTACGTGGAAAGTCTCCTTATAAGAACGGTTTACAAGGTTTATATAACCACGGCTATCAATTAAAATCATTCCGCTTCCCATATTTTCAATTAATGTGTGCAAACGATCTTGTTGCATTTCTTGTTCGAGTGTCATCTCTTGTAAATTACGAGCTAAAATATTAATTGCTTTACTCAGCATTCCTGTTTCATCCGAATGACTTTCATATGCACGCGCTTTATAATTACCCTTCGCTAATTCAATCGCAACTTTCGTAACTGATTCAATCGGCCTAATATATTGTCCTGTAATTTTGACACCTAGGAATACAACTACAAGACAAGCAATGACAAATCCGATAATTAATAATCCCCACGTTTTTTGGTGAACGTCCCTCAAAGTATCAATTGTACTTTTCACCAAAATGTATCCTTGTTTCCCTTCTACATCCTGGACAAACACAGCATGATAAAATTCATTCTTTTGATCTGTTTCTTTCGTAATGACTTTATTTTCTTTCTTTTCTGTTTCGGAAGAAAGTTCTTTAATCATCTCTTGACTAAATGCAGATGGTTGTCCTCCGCTATATTGAACTTTCTTTTTTTCATCAACAAATATAATAGAAGCTGGTATTTTTTCTTCTAACTTTTCAAATACATAAGGCTTTTTTAAAACAGCATCAAACCCTTGCTCTTCTGCTAATACCGCAACATACTGTGTCTCTTTTACCATTCTCTCTTTAGCATGATCTATATAGTATTTTTCAAATACAGTTTCTAATAATACACCTAGTCCAACTAAAATAAAAACGATAAGAGAAACAAATGTAAAAAGAAGCCTGGAACGAAATTTATTCATCCCCTTTTGGCTCCTCTAATTTATAACCTAAACCACGTATCGTTTTAATGTACGTCGGTTTTTTCGTATTTTGTTCAATTTTATCGCGCAAATGGCTAATATGGACATCAACAATTCTTGTATCACCGGCAAAATCATAATTCCATACAGCACTTAATAATTGGTCACGAGTTAATACACGACTTTTATTTTTCGCAAGATAAACAAGTAACTCAAATTCTTTCGGTGTTAATTCCAGTTTCCTTCCTTGGAAGTACGCTTCATAAAACTCCGGTAAAATTTTAAGCTCTGCAATTTTGATGCTCTCTTCATCTGGTGCTTCCGAAACTTGTTCTTCCTGCTGTAATTTCGTACGGCGCAAAATCGCCTTCACACGAGCAACAACTTCCCTTGGGCTAAACGGCTTCGTCATATAATCGTCAGCCCCAAGCTCAAGACCTAGCACCTTATCAAATTCATCATCTTTTGCTGTTAGCATTAAAATCGGCGTCATAACACGCTGCAATCGTAATTCTTTACAAACTTCCATACCATCCATTTTTGGAAGCATTAAATCTAATATAATTAAATCTGGGCGTTCTGTAGTCGCTTTTTGAAGCGCCATTTCTCCATCCATTGCTGTAATAACTTCAAACCCAGCTTGTTGTAAATTAAATTCAATTAAAGTTAAGATAAATTCCTCATCATCAACTACTAAAATACGATTGTTCATTCTTTTCCTCCAAGTTATAGACTTGAAACCTTCTTCATCCTAGCATTTTCCCCGTTATTCTCATCATACTAGAAAACAGGTTCACCCTCAATATAATTGTCTATTCATGGAGCTCGTTTATGTAACATTGAGAAAATAGAAGCAATTATGACTCACCTTCTGCTACACAGGATTTTTCCAAACTTTATAGATTGCTCTCTCTTTTTTAAAGCTCACTTCCGTATGAACTATAAAATCTCGATTTTGCGCTAGGAAAAACGAAAGAGCATACGCTATTTTATAATCTGGTGTTTCATATCCATCAAATACTTTCCCGTACATTTCATTCGCGATTGAATCGGCCCATACTTCAGCTTCTCTTATCGTTTCAAAAATAATGTCTTCCCTTTCCCATTTCACAGTTATATCACCCTTTCCAAACAAAAAGTAGCGCTAGCATACCCTTAATAAGAATATGACTAGCGCTACTTTTATATCATTCTAACTTTCATTTTTTAAAAATTATCTAATGCTTTTTCCATAATAGAAACAGATTTAAAAGGTGGTGTTACTGTTAATGAACCTTTTACAACAGTTTCTCCTTTTTCATCATGAGCAAATACAAGCATATCAATTGTATGTTCCTCCTCTGAAACAGTCACAACTTCAAAGTGGATTTGTAACGTTTCATAATGGTGAACATGTTTCACGAACGTAAGGTCCTTCCTAGTAATATGACTACCTGGACCTGGTAAATATTTCGTAACCGCCGTTGTAATCAGCCCCGTTAGCATAATGCTTGGGACAATCGGCTTTTCATACGGAGTTTGGGATGCGTAATCATGCTGAATATATAATGGATTGGCATCATTCGTTAACCCTAAATACAATAACAAATCTTTATCCTCAATTTTTTCAGTGATAGATAATTTCTCTCCTACTGTAATTTCATCCATTCTACGACCAATTTGAACTTTTTTCTTTAACATGTTACAACCCCCTCCGATTTTTTCACCTTATTATCCTACTAAAAGCGATACCTTATCCGAAAATTACTATGACGAGGGCAATGTATAGTATAAGTCTATAGTTTCATTATAGGATACACCGAATGATAGCGTTTTCATATTATTCCAAAAAAATAATTTAGTAAATAGTAGAAAAAGATTCGGGGCCCCGAATCTTTTTCCGCTTATATTTAATTATTAAACAAGAACTTTCATAACGTTACGTACAGATTCTACAGAGCGATCTAACGCTTCTTTTTCATCTTCAAGAAGTTCTAATTCAATAATTTTTTCAATTCCGTTACCACCTAGAATTACTGGTACCCCTAAGTAAAGGTCACTATAACCATACTCACCTTCAAGGTATGCAATAGCAGGTAATACACGACGTTGATCTTTCAAGATTGCTTCTGTCATTTCAACTAAAGAAGCTGCTGGCGCATAATATGCACTACCGTTTCCTAATAAGCCTACAATCTCACCGCCACCTTTACGTGTACGTTCTACGATTGCTTCTAAACGCTCTTTTGGAATTAATGTTTCTAGCGGAATGCCACCTGCATAGGAATAGCGTACAAGAGGTACCATATCGTCACCATGTCCACCAAGAACAAATCCTGTAATGTCTTTCACAGAAAGCTTTAATTCTTGTGAAATGAATGTACGGAAACGAGCTGTATCTAATACGCCCGATTGACCGATAACACGCTCTTTCGGGAATCCTGCTTCTTTAAATACAGAATACGTCATTGCATCAACTGGATTTGTTAATACAACAATAATCGCATTTGGTGAATGTTTTGCAATGTCGCGCGTAATACTTTTCATAATTTTAGAGTTTGTTGCTACTAAGTCATCACGGCTCATACCAGGCTTACGCGCAATACCTGCTGTAATAACGACAACGTCAGAATCAGCAGTATCTGCGTAATCAGATGTACCAATAATGTTAGCATCAAAACCTTGTACTGGGCTCGCTTCTAACATATCTAACGCTTTCCCTTTTGTTGGATTTTCCAGCTGTGGAATGTCCACTAATACAACATCTGCAAGTTCTTTTTGTGCCAATAAGAATGCTGTTGTTGCTCCTGTAAATCCTGCACCGATGACTGAAACTTTCTTGCGTTTGATTGTCATAATTTACCCCCCGCTTTAATTATGCGTTTTTGATTATCGCTACATCCATGTTTTTAATAAGTTCATTAGCAAACTCAGAACATTTCACTTCTGTTGCACCTTCCATTAAGCGTGCGAAATCATAAGTTACTACTTTTGATTCAATTGTTTTCTCAACTGAAGCAGTTACTAAATTCGCAGCTTCGTTCCATCCTAAGTGCTCTAATAATAATACTCCAGAAAGAAGAACAGAAGATGGATTTACTTTATCTAAACCTGCATATTTTGGAGCTGTACCGTGTGTAGCTTCAAAGATAGCATGTCCAGTCACATAGTTAATATTTGCACCAGGTGCAATACCAATTCCACCTACTTGTGCAGCAAGTGCATCCGAGATGTAGTCTCCATTTAAGTTCATTGTTGCAACAACATCGAACTCACGTGGACGAGTTAAAATTTGTTGTAAGAAGATGTCTGCAATAGAATCTTTTACGATGATTTTTCCAGCAACTTCTGCTTCTGCCATCGCTTTGTTCGCTGCATCTTTACCATCTTTCTCAACAATACGGTCATATTCAGCCCAAGTAAATACTTTGTCGCCAAATTCTTGTTCCGCTACTTCGTAACCCCAGTTTTTGAAAGCACCTTCTGTAAACTTCATAATGTTTCCTTTATGAACTAGTGTAACAGAAGAGCGTTTTTCGTTAATTGCATATTGAATTGCAGCACGAACAAGACGCTTTGTCCCTTCTTCTGAAATCGGCTTAATACCAATTCCTGATGTTTCTGGGAAGCGAATTTTATTAACACCCATTGCTTCTTTTAAGAAAGCAAGAACTTTTTCTGCTTCTGGAGATCCTTGTGCATATTCAATCCCAGCATAAATGTCTTCTGTATTTTCACGGAAAATAACCATATCAGTATCTTCCGGACGTTTTACAGGTGACGGAACACCTTCAAAGTAACGAACTGGACGTAGACATACATATAAATCTAATTCTTGACGAAGTGCTACGTTTAGAGAACGAATACCACCGCCAACTGGAGTCGTAAGTGGACCTTTAATCGCGATTAAATACTCACGAATTTCATTTAATGTCTCTTCTGGTAACCACTCGCCTGTTTGGTTGAATGCTTTTTCCCCTGCAAGCACTTCTTTCCAAACAATTTTCTTCTCACCATCATAAGCTTTCTCAACTGCTGCTTCTATTACGCGAGATGCTGCAGCCCAAATATCAGGACCAATTCCATCTCCTTCGATAAATGGAATAATCGGATTGCTTGGTACATTCATAACACCATTAGTTACAGTAATTTTTTCACCTGTCGTCAATGTGATAACCCCCATGTTTGAAATTTCATATGTATGAAACTGAGGGAGTAATCCCTCAGTTCAAACCGTTAGTCAAATTAAAATATTCTAATCATTATATCTTTCCGAAAAAATCAGACTTTTGAAAGCGTATTTTCACTATCAAAATAGTGTTTTTCACTTATCGTTGCGCAATCGGAACATACACTTGATGCGTAGGTCCATCATAATCAGCACGCGGACGGATTAAACGGTTGTTTTCATATTGTTCTAGAATATGAGCTAACCAGCCTGACATACGGCTAATCGCAAAGATAGGTGTAAATAAGTCATGGTCAACTCCTAAACAATGGTATACAGAAGCTGAATAGAAATCAACATTTGGTGGAAGACCTTTTTCTTTTGTTACAATGTCTTCAATTTTGATAGACATATTATACCATTTGTCTTCTCCTAAAAGCACGCATAATCTCTTAGACATTTCGCGTAAGTGTTTCGCGCGTGGATCACCATGCTCATATACGCGATGACCAAATCCCATAATTTTCACTTTATTTTGAAGAGCATTATGAATATATGATTCTACATTTTCTTCTTCGCCAATTTCAGTTAACATCTTCATTACATTTTCATTTGCCCCGCCGTGAAGAGGACCTTTTAATGCACCGATTGCTGCTGTAATACCAGAATACACATCTGAAAGTGTAGCTACGCAAACACGTGCAGTAAATGTAGAAGCGTTTAACTCATGATCTGCATGAAGTACAAGTGCCTTATCAAAAGCCTCAATTTCAACTTCATTTGGCTCACGATCATTTAACATGTACAAGAAGTTTGCAGCTAATGATAGATCTTTTCTTGGCTCAACAACATCTAAACCTTTGCGAATTCTTGCATAAGCCGCAATTAAAGTTCCGACTTGAGCCTGTAATTTAACCGCTTTCAAATAATTAGACTTTCCATCCATTATTTCAGCGCTCTCATCATATAATGATAGCATGGAAATCGCAGTTCGTAAAACCGACATCGGGTGCGCGATTTTTAAATCTACTTGTTTCAAATATGTTAAAATCTCACCCGGTACTTTATAGTATTCAGATACAGTTTCACTAAATTCCGCTAGTTCTTTTTCGTTAGGCAGCTTGCGATGCCATAATAAGTACACTACTTCTTCGAACGTAGCATTCTCAGCTAAATCATCAATATTATACCCAACATAAGTTAATGTATCATCAATAATAGAGCTCACAGATGATGTTGTTGCTACTACCCCTTCTAAACCTCGAATAACAGTCATGACATTCTCTCCTTTTCCTGAAAATTCTCCCAATCTTGCTCCTTATATCTATTTGCTCCCCTTATAAATTATGAACGCTCGTTCACTCTTTAGGCAAGCAAAATGCACGTTCATGCAAATTTGTTGCGATGTTCCCCTCTGTTGTCCATTACTTACATGGAAAGCATGAGCGTGAATGTCTCCCCGAATCCTCACGCTCAAAACAACAAGTTAGTGAGGAAAATGAATTCCGAAGAGTTTATGATAAAAACAACATAAAACAATATCATTATAAAATTGTTTTATGTTGTTTTTATTTTATCTGGTGTAAAGTCTCTGCTGTTATGTAACTTTTCAAAGTTTCTAATCCTATTATAAACAATTATCTGACTTTTGTGAACAGAAAGAATTCAAAAATTTTATATTACTATAAAATTCCTTATTTAAACATTTGTATAATACTCATAACTGCATAGGCAATTCCAGCCCCAATTAATGGACCTACAGCGACTCCATTAAATAAAGCTACAGCTATAATTGTCCCAAAAACAAGCGCAGTTGTAATATGAGGATCAGTCGTTAATAATTGAACCCCACCTTTCGCCAATAAAGCAACCGCTACTCCTGAAGCTAAAGCAATCCATGCATAGTATGATTTCGCCGCTTCTCCGAGTTGTTTAAACCCTATTTCTCCCGTCGCAATTGGGACGAGCACCGCAATTGTAATAACCGTCACACCGAGGTTAATTCCTTTCGTTTGTAAATAAGGAAAGACTTTATCGCCTAAAAACGTAAACTTCAATAAAAATAACACTCCAACAGCTACAGTAAGCGATTGGTTTTTAGCAATTAGTCCTATAATTAGTAGTATGAATAAAAATAACGTTGACTGACTAATCATGATTACACTTCCTTTCTGAAAATAATGAAGTTGTTTCCAAATAAAAATACCTTTAAACCTATCGTTATACATGCTATATCGATTCATATTTGTCAATTATAATAAAGAAACAAATTGATTTTTATATACATTTCAAAATTACAAACAAGACTTTAACCAGAAAAAAATAAAGCATGCATATACATTTAAAAGCGGATGTCTCTCCTTTCTTTTATAATAAGAAACAGGTAAAATAAAAAGGAGAGAAAATGAAGTTTTTACCATATAGTAGAAGCATCACCAACAAGCTTCTGTAGTCATTAATCCGCTGTAAAAGCAGGCTAAATCCATCATTCCACTATAACATAAAGTGAAACTTTGATCAGTGAATCTCACTAGTTATAAGTTGAACGAATTAGGATAATCCAAATTGGAATGGGAGGTATACATCTTTGAACCGAAACTTACTATATATGATATTACGACTCATATTTGTCATTGTAGCAACGGTAGTTGGGTTCTATGCATTGCTGTACATGTCAGGCCTTATCTATCCTTTTATTATCGCTTTTGCATTCGCTTATTTGATTAATCCTGTCGTCAATTTCCTTAATCAAAAACTACAATTCCCTCGCGCATTAGCGGTACTCGTTAGCTTAATTCTCGTATTCGGAGCTATCGTCGGACTCGTTACATACCTTGTAACTGAAGCAATATCTGCCACAACATACTTACTACAAATTGTTACAGTGAAGTTTCCAGATATCGTTGCATTCGCCCAACAATTTGCACTTAATCATATTATGCCTCTCTATGATGATTTAATCTCTAAATTTAATCATCTCGGAGAACCACAGCGATACACTATTACACAAAACATTCAAAACTTAGGCACCGAAGCAACGACACAAATGAAAGAACTTTTAACCGCCATTATAAGTGGATTAACAAATTTCATTAGTGCATTACCTACAACTTTAACTGTTCTTGTATTCGTCTTATTAGCCACCTTCTTCATTAGTTACGATTGGCACCGTCTTGCTCATAAAGTAAGAAAACTTCTACCTAATCGTGTACATGGATACGGAAAAACTATTTTTGTCGATTTAAGAAAAGCTTTATTCGGTTTTGTTAAAGCGCAACTTACACTCGTATCTATGACAACTATTATTGTACTAATCGGCCTTTTAATATTACGCGTGCCATACGCAATTACTATCGCGATTATTACAGGGGTTGTAGATTTACTCCCGTATTTAGGAACTGGAGCCGTCTTCGTTCCTTGGGTTATATACGTATTTTTCACAGGCGATACTGCATTCGCCATCGGTCTTCTCATCCTATACATCGTCGTGATTGTCCAAAGACAAATCATGGAGCCAAAAGTACTTTCATCTAATATTGGACTCGATCCATTAGCGACACTCATCGCTCTATTTGTCGGCTTTAAGCTCTTTGGTTTTTTAGGATTAATCATCGGTCCAGTCATATTAGTACTACTTAATACATTACACAAAGCTCATGTATTCCACGACTTATGGAAATTCATTAAGGGCTCACCATCAAAATAATATTTTCTAATTCATACACAACAAAAAATCAACTGTAATCAGTGGGAATTCCCCACTGATTATTCACTGTACTTTTTTGTACTACCTACATTCAAAAGAGAATTTCCTAAAAAAGGATAATTCTCTTATTTTTTTGCATGAAAACGCATATTTTAGGACGTAAATACATTTTTATTCTATTTTCTCTATAATTATTACTTACATTTATTACTTTTTATGTAAATGAATAAATATACAAAGCGAGGCAGATGAACCCTTTAATCAGTAATTTTTCTTCTCCTGTCTAACTTCTGCTCACTACTCGAATCTTACTATAAGCAAGAACATCACCCTAATGTAACACTTTTAATTCACAAGAACCCTCTGTATCCTATCGTTTAATAACTAACAACAATCCAGCCCCAACAAGAAGCTAACAATTGACTATAAATAGCAAACAAAAAAAATAACGCGTAGATCCTATAATCTACGCGTTATTTCTGAACAATAATAGTAGTTCTCTTTCTAAATTTCCAATCAATCCACTTCATAACAACCGGCTTCAATAAAGCCCTCGTTACAGGAACAACAAAGATAAAACCTATTATATCCGTCACATATCCAGGCAGTACTAAAAGAATACCTCCTACGAATATAAAAATACCATCTAGAACCGTATCACCCGGCATTTCTCCTCTATTTAACCTAAATTGGATCTCTCTAAGTACTTTAAACCCTTGTCGTTTCGCCAAATATACACCCACAATACCCGTAAATACAATCATAGCGAACGTAGACCATAAACCTATTACATGACTCGATCCTATTAATACCGTAATCTCAATCGCCGGTATTACAATAAGTAAGAATAACAACCACTTCACAGCTCCACACTCCTTCATATTTCATTCAAAAGGTTAAATACCCAAATCCCCTTACAAAACCCCTTATAAGCCCCTCATAACGCTCATACAAGCTTTACAAAGGACGAATAACCCTTCTTCCACTAAACATTATAATAAACGTTTTTCAAAGCTATTTCAGGTATTTAAAGCTATTTCTATCCTTTTTTGTGTAAAAAAAAGAGAAGGACTCCGATCCTTCTCTCCGTATTACTTCTTATAGCACTTCCGCATGTCCATTATAAACAATTCCGCGTGCTGCATCAACTGTTACTTCTTGGCCACTTTTTAAAGTTGTTGTTACGCCGTTTACACCAACGATAACAGGAATACCGATTGATACACCCACAACAGCTGCATGGCTTGTTAGACCGCCTTCTTCTACAACTAGAGCTGCAGCTTTTTCAATCGCAGGAATCATATCTTTATCAGTGCTTGTTGTAACAAGGATATCTCCTTTGTTTACGTTCGCTACAGCTTCAGCAGCTGTTTTCGCTACAACTACTTTACCTTTTGCAGCTTTACGACCGATTCCTTGCCCTTTAGCAACTTCTTCACCAACAACGTGGATTTTCATTAAGTTTGTTGTACCAGTTTCAGCAACTGGAACACCAGCAGTGATTACTACAGTATCTCCAAGTCCGATTAGACCCGCATCCATACCTGTTTGAATTGCTGTATCTAACATTTCGTCAGTAGAAGCTGCACGTTTCTCAGACATAAACGCTTGAACACCCCAAACAAGTGCAAGACGACGTCCTACTTGCTCGTCAGATGTTACAGCTACGATTGGAGATTTCGGACGGTATTTAGAGATCATTTTCGCAGTATGTCCACTTTCTGTTGGAGCTACGATTGCAGCTACATCAAGAGCAAGTGCTGTGTGCGCAACAGATTGGCTAATTGCATCTGTAATTGTTGGAGTGAACTCTTTAATACGTTTTTTGAACATATCTTCATATTGTAATGATTTTTCAACACGTACCGCAATGTTAGCCATCATTGTTACAGCTTCTACAGGGTATTGACCCGCAGCAGTTTCACCCGAAAGCATGATTGCATCTGTTCCATCGAAGATTGCGTTTGCTACGTCACTTGCTTCCGCACGAGTTGGACGTGGGTTACGTTGCATAGAATCTAACATTTGTGTTGCAGTAATAACTGGTTTGCCTAATACGTTACATTTTTTGATTAGACGTTTTTGTACTAACGGTACTTCTTCTGGTGGAATTTCCACACCCATATCACCACGAGCAACCATTAAACCGTCAGAAACTTCTAAGATTGAATCGATGTTGTCGATACCTTCTTGGTTTTCGATTTTTGGTACGATTTGGATGTATTGAGCGTTATGCCCTTCTAATAATTCACGAATTTCTAATACGTCAGATGCTTTACGTACGAAAGATGCTGCGATGAAATCAACTTTTTGCTCGATACCGAAAACGATATCTTGTACGTCTTTTTCAGTGATACCAGGAAGCTTAATGCTTACGTTTGGTACGTTAACACCTTTTTTATTTTTTACAGTTCCGCTGTTTAATACTTTTGTACGGATGTTTCCGTCAGCTTTCTCGATTACTTCTAGTTCGATAAGACCGTCATCGATTAGAATACGAGAACCCGGATCAACATCATCATAAAGACCAGCATAAGATACAGAGAACTTCTCTGCAGTTCCTAATACTTGTTCAGTAGAAAGAATTACTTCTGCACCTGTTACAAGCTCAGCTTGTCCGTCTACGAAGTCATGTGTACGGATTTCTGGACCTTTTGTATCAAGTAAAATACCAACTGTTTTACCAGTTTTCTTTGAAGCTTCACGAATATTTTTAATACGAGCTCCATGCTCTTCATGGCTACCATGAGAGAAATTTAAACGAGCAACGTTCATACCCGCTTCCATTAATTGCTCTAATTTCTCAATACTTTCACTAGCAGGACCTATAGTACATACAATTTTAGTTTTACGCATATTGCACCTCCGAAAATTATGAAACCGTTCCCAAATACAAGGCATTAAGCCGATTAGATAGATAATTCTTTAGATAATTGATACATATCTTTATCGATTGTATGCTTTTGAGCTAACGCTTCGATAATGTCATGATCAACCAGTTTATTATTTTGAATACCAACACAACGTCCACCATTACCAGCAATTAACAATTCAACTGCTCTTGCGCCAAGACGACTAGCTAATACACGGTCTTGTGCACTTGGTGATCCACCACGTTGTACGTGACCTAATACAGTTACACGAGTATCAAAGCTTGTTGCTTCTTCAATGTGCTTACCGATGTCAATTGCACTTCCAACACCTTCAGCTACAACGATAATACTGTGCTTTTTACCACGTTCACTACCGCGTTTCAGACGAGCGATAACATCTTCCATGTCATACTTTTCTTCTGGAATTAAGATAGTTTCTGCACCATCAGCTAAACCAGCCCATAATGCGATATCTCCAGCGTGACGTCCCATTACTTCGATAACATATGTACGTTCATGAGATGTAGCTGTATCACGGATTTTATCAATTGCATCAATAACAGTATTTAAAGCTGTATCGAAACCAATTGTGAAGTCTGTTCCAGGGATATCATTGTCAATTGTACCTGGTACACCTACACATGGGAATCCTTGCTCAGTTAATTTTTTTGCGCCTTGGTAAGAACCATCTCCACCAATAACAACAAGTCCTTCAATACCATGTTTCTTTAATTGCTCGATTCCTTTTAGTCGTACTTCCGGGTCTTTAAACTCAGGACATCTTGCTGTATATAATTTTGTACCACCACGGTGGATAATATCGCCAACAGAACCAAGTTCTAATTTTTCAATATGACCAGAAATTAAACCAGCGTATCCATGGTAAATACCATATACTTCAATATCATGGAAAATCGCTTTACGAACAACTGCACGAATGGCAGCATTCATACCAGGTGAATCTCCACCACTTGTTAATACACCAATACGTTTCATTTGTACTCACCTCATAAAGATTATTTGCCTTATAATAAAATAACACGAAAAAATATAAAAACACAATGGAGAAGATGTGTCTTTTCATAATAAAAACGTGCATTCGCGAAGAGGAACGCACGCTTTTCTTATTTTATCCCAATGGAAGCGTTTGAAAACGAAACTTGCCCAATTTTCATATATTTTTCATAACGTTTTTCGATTAATTCATCTTTCGAAATTCCGCTTAATTGTTCAAAAGTTTTCTTAAGCATTAAATCTATATTTTCTGATTGTTTCAAAACATTACGATGCGCTCCGCCTTTTGCCTCTGGAATAATTTCGTCAATTACACCTAATTCTTTCAAATCTAATGCTGTAATTTTCATCGCTTCTGCAGCTTCTTTTGCTTTACCAGCATCTTTCCAAAGAATCGCCGCCGCACCTTCTGGTGTAATGACAGAATAAGTGGAATTTTCCAGCATATGAATGTAATCTCCTACTCCAAGACCTAACGCACCACCGCTACCACCTTCACCGATAACGATACAAATAACAGGTACAGTTAAACCCGCCATTTCAAATAAATTACGGGCAATTGCCTCACTTTGTCCACGTTCTTCAGCTGCTTTACCAGGATAAGCTCCCTTCGTATCGATGAAACAAATAATGGGACGATTAAACTTTTCCGCTTGTTTCATTAGACGCAGTGCTTTTCGATATCCTTCTGGATGAGGCATCCCAAAATTACGACGAATATTTTCTTTCGTATCTTTTCCGCGTTGGTGCCCAATTACAGTTACAGGCATCCCCTTATATTTCGCAATGCCACCGACAATCGCTGCATCGTCGCCAAATAGGCGATCTCCATGACATTCAAAAAAATTAGTAAATAAGTGCTCAATATAATCGAGCGTTGTCGGTCGTTCTGCATGACGAGCAATTTGAACACGGTCCCATACTTTCATATTGCCGTATATATCTTCCTCTAGTTTTTCTAGCTTGTCCTCCAAAATACGAATCTCCTCACTGAAGTCCATCTGGCTGTTTTTCGTATAGTCTTTCAGTTCACGAATCTTATTTCTTAGCTCAACAACTGGTTTCTCAAATTCTAGCTCTGCCATACAGCCATTTCCCCTCCTTGATGAACTTCTAAAATCTTACGGAGTGATTCTCTCATATCATCACGATGCACCACCGCATCTAATTGACCGTGCTCTAGTAAAAATTCTGCCGTTTGGAAATCTTCCGGCAGTTTCTCACGCACTGTTTGTTCAATTACGCGTCTACCAGCAAATCCGATAAGTGCACCTGGCTCTGCAAGATTGTAATCACCAAGTGAAGCGAAACTCGCTGAAACCCCGCCCGTCGTTGGGTGAGTCATAACAGAAATAAATAACCCTCCTGCATTACTATGCTTTTTCAAAGCTACGCTTGTTTTTGCCATTTGCATTAAACTTAATATCCCTTCTTGCATACGAGCACCACCCGACGCAGTAAAGATAATAAATGGAACTTGTAAGTCGTATGCCTTTTCAACCGCACGGGCAATTTTCTCTCCTACAACAGAGCCCATACTGCCCATTCGAAAACGAGAATCCATTACTGCAACAACAACAAGCATGTCATCAATTGTTCCTTCACCAGTTACAACCGCTTCATTCAATTCAGTCTTCTTACGATCGTTTTCTAGTTTCTCTTCATATCCCGGAAACTCAAGTGGATTTAGTGAAACCATCTCTTTGTCATACTCACGAAATGAACCTTCGTCCAATATACTATCAAGGCGTTCCCATGCATTCATCGGATGATGATATCCACAATTCACGCATACTTTTAAATTTTTAAGAAGCTCTTTCGTATACATGATTTTTTTACATTTCGGACATTTTGTCATAACGCCATCTGGTACATCTTTTCGTACTTGTTCTGAAGGTATTGCAGCGTACTTTTTCTTTTTCACGAATAAATCTCTTAGCACAATTTGACCCCCTTCGTTGAGAGCTAAGGTTAGCGTAAGAAGAAAATGGGGCTAACACCAATGTTTGATGTTAGCCTTATCTTCTCAATCTGTCTAATAACCTCTCTCTTTACGTTTAACTTTAACCGCTATGCGGTAGAATGTTTGTCATAACGTGTCATGGTCATTTCGACAAATTTTATACATTACGAGTGAAACTGTATATTCTCTACTAATTCATCGTAAATTTTTAACGCATCATTTTCTTGTTTCACTTCCAAAGTAGCATAAAGCCTTCTATACATTGTGATAGAATCTCCTGAAGCTTCACAAGAAAGAGTTGCAACGTAATCATTTACGATCATCCAAATGCGATATAGTAAATAATTATCGAATTGTTCAATAAGTGTTTTAAAGAACGTTTGATGAAGCATTGGAATTGAACTTTCATTTTCTTCAAGCACTTGGTGTAATTTACTTAGTACTTTAGAAAACGTTTCTTTCGGTAAATTACATACAATTCGAATCATATCTTTCTCAAGCAATCGTTTTGTTTGTAATAAATCACGAATTGTTTTCTCATCTTGCAGTAGAAACGGAGCAATTAATTGTACAAGACCGTTATCGTAAAAGTTTCGAATAAACGTCCCCTCACCACGTCTCGTTTCAATTAATCCTACCAGTTCTAACGCACGTAATGCTTCTCTTACAGAGGAACGTCCAGCATTTAAGCGTGAACTTAACTCACGCTCAGATGGCAAACGATCCCCTGCTACTAAACAATCCTCTTCCATAATGGAACGGATTTTTTTTACAATTTCGAGATATACTTTTGTATTTGATGATGTCAATGGAAATTCCTCGCTTATTCTTTACCAATCAGCGCTAATTGTTTTGTTTTCTCAGCGACTTCATTTGGATCTACTTGACGGCGAGCTACTCCTGTCTCCATTGCTGCTTTCGCAACGTAAGCCGCTACTTGAGGCGCTACACGCGCGTCAAATGGTGCTGGAATGATATGATCTGCATTCAACTCATCCTCTGATACAAGCTCTGCAATGGCTTGTACAGCTGCCATCTTCATTTCTTCATTAATTTGTGTCGCATGTACATCAAGTGCACCGCGGAAAATACCTGGGAAAGCTAGTACATTATTTACTTGGTTCGGGAAGTCAGAACGACCTGTTCCAACAACAGCTGCGCCCGCTGCTTTTGCCAATTCTGGCATAATTTCTGGAACCGGATTCGCCATTGCAAAAATAATTGCATCGTCATTCATTGTACGAACCATCTCTTCAGTTAATGCACCTGCTGCAGATACACCAATGAATACGTCCGCACCTTGTAAAACGTCAGCTAAAGAACCTTCTATACGATTCTTATTTGTATATTTTGCAACTTCATCTTTCACCGGATTCATACCGACAGGACGACCTTCATAGATTGCACCTTTACGGTCACACATAATAACGTCACGTACACCATAGCGATATAAAAGTTTAATGATTGCAATACCTGCTGCACCTGCACCATTTGCGACAACTTTAATGTCAGACATTTTCTTTCCAACTAACTTCAGCGCGTTCACAAGGCCTGCTACTGTTACGATAGCTGTTCCGTGTTGATCATCATGGAATATTGGAATGTTTGTCTCTTTTTTCAAACGTTCTTCAATAACGAAGCAGTTTGGTGCTGCGATGTCTTCTAAGTTTACACCGCCAAAAGTTGGCTCCATTAATTTTACAGTTTCAACAATTTTATCTACATCGTTTGTATTTAAGGCAATCGGGAATGCATCTACACCAGCAAAGCTCTTGAATAATACAGCTTTACCTTCCATTACTGGAAGAGATGCTTCAGGTCCAATGTTACCAAGACCAAGTACAGCCGTTCCATCTGTCACAACTGCTACCATATTTCCCTTCATTGTATATTCATATACCTTACTTTTATCGTCATAAATTTCTTTACAAGGCTCTGCAACCCCTGGAGAATATGCAAGACTTAAATCTTTTGCATTTTCTACTTTTACTTTTGATACAGTTTCTAATTTTCCTTGATGCACTTTATGCATGTGAAGTGCTTCTTCACGAAGTGTTGACAAACTATCCACTCTCCTCAAATTATGCTTGCTGATATCAATTTCTCCAAGTGGTCTGACCACGAACACTACTACTATAATAATCGAAGTGTAGGGAAATTGTCCATTATATTTTCACAACGACATTTTCGTCACCGACAATTTCACGAAGTGCTCCTAGACATTCTTCACTTGGATGAATCGATAAACTTCGAGATAATTGTACCATTTTATGTTCCTTTTCATAATAAATTAGTACTTTCGTAAAACCTGAATAATCAAACAATATTTTCGTAACTTGATTTACAAACTTTTTTTCATATTGAGACGGCAATTTCACGTAAACAGATGCTTCTTTCATTTCTTCATAAACATCCATTTCTTCTAGCGGATATAGTCCATTCACGATCCATTGCAACTTATGATTTCTTTGCTCGATCGTACCATCAACTAAAACAATTGCACCTTCTTGTAACCTGTCCGAAAAATGTATATACGTTTCTGGAAAAATAACGGCTTCCATTTCATCATTTTGATCACAGAATGTAATAAACGCCATCTTTTGCAACTTTTTCGTACGAATAACTTTCACACTTGTTATATATACGATCGCTCTTTGTACTTTTTTCTTATGTCGCATCGCCTGAGCAAGAGATGGAATTTCTAATTCTTTTCCTAACTCCGCATACTGCGCTGTCGGATAGCTAGATAAATAAAAACCGAGTGCTTCCTTCTCTTTATTTAACTGTTCAATAAAGGATAGCTCTTCTCCTTGTACGTATTTTGATTTCGGAACAGCATCCCCTAAATCAAAATCACGTGCAAGATTTGCATACTCCAACGCTCCTTTAAGACTTTTCCATAACGTCGTCCTCGAAACACAAAAATCGTCAAAACACCCAGACCAGACAAACGCTTCTAAATTTCGCTCTGTTACAAATTTTGATGGCATACGAAGACAAAACTCAAATAAATCTTCGAACATTTTTTTCTCTCGTTCTTCCAATAATGCCGTCACGGTAGCCATTCCGATATTCCGAATCGAAAGTAAACTATATCGAATCGCATTCCCTTCTATTTTGAAGTTGTAACCACTTCTCTGAAGAGACGGCGGTAAAACGTGAAAACCTTTCCGCTTCGTTTCTCGTACATACTGCACAATCTTATCTTCATTTCCAATTGCACTTGATAATAACGCCGTCATAAATTCCAGCGTATAATTTGCTTTTAAATATGCAAGCTGATATCCGATCATACTGTAAGCTACAGCGTGACTTCGGTTAAAACCGTAATTCGCAAATCTTACAATTAAATCGTAAATTTGTTCTGAAGATGTCTCGTCGTATCCGTTTTCCAAACAACCTTGAACAAAATGCTTACGTTCTTGATCTAAAATATCACGATTTTTTTTACTCACTGCACGGCGCAGCAAATCCGCTTCTCCAAGCGAAAATCCAGCTAACTTCGATGCGATTTGCATAATTTGTTCTTGGTATACAATTACGCCGTATGTTCTTTCTAAAATCGGCTTTAAATCCGGATGTAAATATTCAATGCGTCTTTTCCCATGCTTCGATTCAATAAAGGTTGGAATTTGTTCCATCGGTCCTGGTCTGTATAACGAGTTAACAGCGACTATGTCTTCAAATTCATTCGGTTTTAACCCACGAAGTACATTTCGCATACCACCTGATTCAAGCTGGAATACACCTGTTGTATCCCCTCTTCCTAACAATTGAAACGTCTTTTCATCTTGCAGAGGTAAATTTCTTATATCAATTTGTTTCCCAGTTTTTTCAACAATAAACTTTATAATATTTTCAAGTAACGTTAAATTACGTAAGCCTAAAAAGTCCATCTTGAGCAACCCAAGTTCTTCTAATGCATCAGCTGGATATTGCGTAACATAAACATCGTTATGCCCTTCTTGAATCGCTACACTTCCCGTTAACGGTTCTTGGCTCATAATAACGCCAGCTGCATGAATAGACGTATGACGCGGTAATCCCTCTACACGTTTTGCAATTTCAAACACACGCTCATGCAAAAGATTCCCTTGTATAAACTCACGAAGCGATTGCGATTCCTCATATGCATCTTTTAACGTTATACCAAGCTTTGATGGGATAAGTTTTGAAAATATGTCAATATCTCTTGGCAGGAGCCCCATTACACGAGCAATGTCTCTAATTGCGGCTTTCGCTGCAAGAGTTCCGAACGTTACAATTTGAGCAACACGAAGCTGACCATATTTATCTTTCACATATCGAATCATCTCATCACGTCTTATATCTGGAAAATCAATATCAATATCTGGAAGTGTCACACGTTCAGGGTTTAAAAACCTTTCAAATAATAATTCATATTCAATCGGATCAATATCTGTAATTTCCAATACGTAAGAAACGAGTGAACCAGCTGCCGATCCACGGCCTGGCCCAGTTAAAATATGATTTTCATGTGCATATTTCATAAAGTCCCATACGATGAGGAAATAATCGCTAAATCCCATACGAGAAATAACATTTAATTCATGATCCAAACGTCTTATATGCGCTTCTTTCGGCGTACCATAACGTTTCTGCAAGCCTTCTTCACAAACACGGCGCAAATACGTATCATTCGTCTCGTTAGATGGAACAGGAAATTTCGGTAATTGATTTACATGGAAAGGAATTTCTACTTGGCAACGTTCCGCGATTGTTATTGTATTTTGAACTGCTTCCTCAGCATGAGAAAATAGTGCTTCCATTTCATCCGATGACTTTAAATAATACTGATCCGTTTTCATTCTCGGTCTATCTGGATCAGTCATTTTCGTTCCGCCTTCAACAGATAATAAACATTCATGAACAAGTGCGTCACTTTGATTAATATAGCGAACATCATTTGTTGCAACGACTGGAACGTTTACCTTATTAATAAATTCAGGCAGTTTTTCTTGTAAAAGCAGTTCATCTTGAATCGCATGATGCTGCAAACTTATATAAAAATTGCTGAACATATTTTGATACGTATGAGCTACTTCTTCAGCCTGACTCTCTTTGTCTTCTAATAATAGCTGTTCAATCTCTCCATCTTTCCCTGGTGAAATTGCAATTAATCCTTTCGCATAATGAGCAAGCCACTTCTTCGGGATACCTTCTTTTGACTTCGTCATAATGCTGCTAGAAATCTTTAATAAATTTTGATAGCCTATTTCATTCTCAGCAAGTAAGACGAGTGGATAAGACCTTTCTTCTTCTTCACTAAAAATAGAAGCTGTTAAGCCGATAATAGGCTGTATACCATTTTTCTTGCATGCTTTATAAAACGGAATAACTCCATACATAACATTTTCATCTGTAATGGCCAGCGATGAAAATCCAAGCTCTTTCGCCCGAATGACAAGCTCATCGATTTTACAAGCACTTTTTAATAAACTAAAAACGGTTTGACATTGTAAATGCACAAACTTCACTGTTGTACCCTCTCTTTACCTATGTGACTACTTTTATTATAGGTGATGAGGAAAGCGGAAATCAAAACATACTTCTCATACTTTGTCCATATATATGAAGAAGAAAGGGGAATGACGATGGATGTAAGAGAACATACTTTTTTCTCTCTGCTTATTATTAGTTATTTTATTGCCTTTGGAGTTATACTTGGTGGTTCATTAATTGGCGGATTTGGTGCATTTCTCATCGGAAAACCAGCTCTAACTTATATTAATCAATTCGCCCAAAATTTAAGAATTTGGGCACTCGTTGCAGCAATTGGCGGAACGTTCGATACCTTTTATAGCTTTGAAAGAAGCTTCTTTGGCGGAGATATGAAAGATATCGTAAAACAAATTCTCCTTATTTTTTTTGCAACTGGCGGTATGCAAACTGGTCTTATTATTATTAAATGGCTTACACAGGAACATGTATGAGAGTACCCAGTGCCAATACAGCCAAAAGGTGGTATTTAGTTTTAGCTGGCGCTGCTGTTGGAGGAGTGTTGAGCTGGTTTGTTTTTTTGTACATATACGGTGTTTTTCAAGAAGAACAAGCTAGTAAAATAGCAGAACAAAAAGAAATTATCGAAAAACAAGAAGCAAAACTCCACGTCCTTCTCGAAGACCAAGAGAAATTGAACACAGAAAATAAACGGCTCTTAACAATTCAAGAAATCAAAATAAAAATTATAAATCGAAAAAAATATGATTTAGACAATCTTACACTTGAAAACATGACCACTTCTATCCATAATGATCTCCAGCATCTTTTAACGAAAAACATTCAAAGCATCGCAAAAAATAAAGACCTGCTCAAAAAAGTCATCGAAAATAAAACGTACAAACATTACGATCGTATATACCGCTTTAAAGTAGACACAGTCTCTTTTGATACCGTACTTGAAATTAATATTGATATAGAGAAAGAAAAATAAAAAAAGGAGGGCTTCAGTGCCTCTCCTTCTCTTTCATTCAACATATAACTTCTTATTTACACAGCTCACGTAAATCAGCAAACAGGCGATCCGCTTCTTCCCAAGAAGATGCTTTTGCACCAGAAGCCATCGGATGTCCTCCGCCATTATATTGCATTGCTAATTTATTAATAACTGGTCCTTTTGAACGAAGACGAACACGAATAACATCATCTTCCTCTAAAAATAGAACCCATGCCTTTAATCCATCAATATTACCAAGCGCTCCGACAACACCAGATGCTTCGGTAGAAAGTACATCAAACTCTTCTAGTACCTCTTTCGTTAATTTAATGTACGCTGCGCCTTCTTCTACCATCGTAAAGTTTTGTAAAATATAACCGTTTAAACGAGCGATCTTTTCTTTTGTCTTATACATTTCATTGTATAAATCCGTAAATTTAACATCCATTTCAACAAGCTCACTTACGTAACGAAGTGTTTTCGCTGTTGTATTTGGGAATAAGAAACGACCTGTATCTCCAACAATACCCGCTAAAATAAGGCGAGCTGCTTCCTTTGAAATCGTTAATCCTTTATCTTTTCCATAACTGTAAAATTCATAAATCATTTCACTTGTAGAACTAGCTGTCGTATCCACCCACGTAATATCTCCGTACGGGTCTTCATTCGGATGATGATCAATTTTAATTAACATCTTTCCTTTTGCATAACGCTGATCACAAACACGCTCTTGATTTGCTGTATCACAAACGATAACAAGTGCATCTTCATATACACTATCTTCAATATCATCCATTACTCGTAAAAATGATAAAGAAGGCTCGTTGTACCCAACCATATAAATATTTTTCTCTGGAAACGATTCTTGCAGAATTGTACCAAGTCCGCACTGAGAACCTAATGCATCTGGATCCGGACGTACATGACGATGAATAATAATTGTATCAAACTCTTTAATTGCTCCTAAAATTTGCTCATGCATATGTATAATCTCCTTTTTATTCAACTTCTTCACTTTATCCCGCATTAACGTGTAGTAAGACTCCCACCTCAAAAGTATTAAAAACAATGGTGCAAAATTAATTGGGAGCCCGGATGCACGTAAAAGCCCGATTGGTGAGGGCTAATAATTAGTGCGTGGGATCTCCCCACACTAATTAAAGTTTCACTTTATCCCCCATTATAACGGAAAACATTTCATACATGCGAACAATTGCTTTATAATAAAAATTAGAAAGTTTAGATTTTTCTTTTTTCTAAATTGTTATTTTTATACCAATCGATGGGAGCGTGTATTATGCCAGTATTCGTCTTTTGTATTATCATCTCATTTGTGTTGTACCTCTTCTACAAAACAAAATTCTTTCGTACAAACCGTCCAATGGAGAAGGGTTGGCTCTCTGGAAAATCTGCTATGGCACTCGGCTTATTCGTCCTATTCTTTGGGATAAACCAATTCTTTTTAGAACTTTCAACTGCCCGCATTATCGTTGGTGTTTTGTTTGTTTTATTTGGCAGCGCGAGCACCTTTAATGGATTCCGCCAATATAAACATTTTCTACCATTAGCAGTCAAAGAAGCCGAATCTTATAAAACAACGTAAAAAAGCATCAACATTGTGATGCTTTTTTACGTCCCTTAATCTTCAAAATCATACTTGCAACAAACGCAGACGGTATATTAAATAGATTGCCTTGCACGTGAAAATGTAATTGCTCTTCTTCAAAAGACATCTGTTTGTATAGTTCTTGTTGAGATAATCCTGTTCGTTTCTTTTTTTCATTTAATCCTTGTAAGTATAAGTATTGAATTGGTATCATCACAAGGAAATAAAAGAGTGCGATACCACCAAAAAAGAGTAATTCTGATGACATATTACATCCCCCTTCCGACATCCATTATCTTACAATCTAATTATATCATAGTATACAATCTAAATGAATTAATATTCTGTCTTTTCCGATTATACAATTATCTCTCCTTATATATATATCCTGCTACTCCTTTGCTTTCCCGCTAAAACTCTTCCACATCTTTAGCAACAGCTTCCAAACCCAATAAAACAAAAAAGATGGAACAAATCAAAGCGATTTGTTCCATCTTTTTATTTATCGATCAATTGCACCATAAGCAATGCTTTCCCGACAACATTACCTTCATGATGCACTTCTACATCAACCTTACCAAATTTACGCCCAATTTCTAATACTTTCGGATGAACTGATACAACATTATCAATTTGAACTGGCTTTACGAAATAAATTGTTAAGTTCTCAACAATTGAATCGCTCTTCTTCTGCGCACGAATGACGCGGTTTGTTGCTTCTGTCACAATTGTTGTGAATACACCGTAAGATAACGTCCCGATTGAATTGGTCATTTGTGGTGTCACTGAAAATTGATACAAATGCTCATTTTTCGCTTCTTTCGGCGTCATAAATTGATTCGTTACAATGTCATCAATTGTTTCACCAACTTGTGGTTGACGTTGAATCATTTGCAGCGCCTGAAGTACATCTTGACGACTAATGATACCTTGCAATTTATTTCCATCCTCCACAACAGGAAGTAATTCAATACCTTCCCACACCATCATACGCGCTGCAGCTGCGACAGACATTTTTCCATTTACTGTAATCGGATGCTTCGTCATCACTTTATCAATCGGTGTATCTTTCGCAACACCAATCATATCTTTCGAAGTTACAATACCTAACACCTTTTTATTTTCATCCACAATTGGATAACGTCCATGCATCGTTTCTTCATTGTACTCATGCCATTTCTGCACTGTATCACTTGGCTTTAAATATAACGTTTCTTCAATCGGTGTTAAAATATCTTCAACGAGTACAATTTCTTTCTTAATAAGTTGATCATAAATTGCACGGTTAATTAACGTTGCGACCGTAAATGTATCATAACTACTCGAAATAATTGGAAGCTTTAATTCGTCTGCTAACTTTTTCACATGCTCTTCTGTATCAAATCCACCTGTTATTAGTACGGCAGCCCCTGTTTCTAATGCTAATTGATGTGCATTCGTACGGTTCCCGATGATAAGCAAGTTCCCCGCTTCTGTATAGCGCATCATTGCTTCTAATTTCATAGCCCCAATAACGAATTTATTTAACGTTTTATGTAGTCCTTCTCTGCCCCCAAGTACTTGGCCATCGACAATGTTAACGACTTCTGCATATGTCAGTTTTTCGATATTCTCTTTCTTCTTTTGCTCAATTCGAATTGTTCCGACACGTTCAATTGTACTAACATATCCTTTATTTTCTGCATCTTTAATTGCACGGTAAGCTGTCCCTTCACTTACACTTAAATCTTTCGCAATTTGCCTTACAGAAATTTTATGCCCTACCGGTAGGCTATTAATATGTTCTAAAATTTGATTATGTTTGGTAGCCAAATGGTTTCACCATACTTTCTTTTCCCTAAATTCTTCATGTGTTGTATTTTCAGTATACTATATTTTCAAAACTGTTACACTCTCTCTTTATATATCTGTACTATTTTTTTTATAACAAAATGACCCTTACATTCCACCAGTCACTCTATTACAACAATGTAATGCTGTTGTCATCTCGTTCGATAGTTTGTCCACTCGATTCCATATACAATTAAGACAAGAAATGAAACAAAGGAGCGAATACATGATGAAAAAAATTTTAGAGGTTGTAGGTGCTGTATTTGTAGCTTTCGTAGATGGAAAAAAAGTTGCAATGGAGTTGAATGAAACACCCGAACAGCCACTTCCAAAAAGAAAAGAATCACCAAAACAAGCGCAAACTTTAAAAGCTGTACTACACACGTAAAAAACCCTTCACTTGTCATTTCAAATGAAGGGTTTCTTTTTTATAGTGTAATACTTTCTCCAGCTTCTAATACTTTCCCTGTACAATTTTGTAGCTTTTCTACAAATTGATATGGATCTTGTTCAATAACTGGGAACGTATTGTAATGCATCGGTACAACTGTTTTCGCACCTATCCATTTTGCTGCTAACACAGCATCTTCTGGCCCCATTGTGAAATTATCACCAATTGGTAAAAATGCTACATCAATGTTATTAAGTTCTCCAATTAACTTCATATCAGAGAATAAAGCAGTATCTCCTGCATGATATACCGTTTTCTCTTCTGCTGTAAACAAAATACCAGCTGGCATACCTGTATATGTAATCGTCTTATTTTCTTCATCAATATAACTGGAGCCGTGGAATGCTTGGGTAAATTTCACTTTTCCGAAGTCAAATTCATGCGAACCTCCAATATGCATCGGATGTGTATTTACACCTTGCCAGCCTAAAAATGTAGCTAATTCAAACGGTGCCACAACGACCGCATTATTTTTCTTTGCTAACGCTACTGTATCCCCGACATGATCACCGTGTCCGTGCGATAAAATAATCGCATCAACTTTTACATCTTCAGCCTTTAAATCTGTTTTCGGATTTCCCGTTAAAAATGGGTCAATTAAAATAACTTTTCCATTCGTTTCAATCTTTACAACTGAATGCCCGTGATAAGATACTTTCATCATTACATTCCTCCCCTATTCACATTCTCACTTTTTATTCTACATGATTTCTCAATTACCTGTCTTTTCTAACATCTATTTACTTGTCATAACGCTTTCATCCGATGTAAAGTTATATTTGTAATTAAATATCTCGGGGGTGCCAATCGATGAATGCTAGATTAGAAAATTTAATGCAATGGCTAAAAGAAAAAAACGTAGAAGCTGCGTTCTTAACTTCTACACCAAACGTTTTCTACATGACGAACTTCCATTGTGAACCACATGAAAGACTACTTGGTATGTTTGTATTCCAAGAAAAAGAACCTATTTTAATTTGTCCTAAAATGGAAGAAGGCCAAGCACGTAACGCTGGCTGGGCACATGAAATTATCGGATTTACTGATACTGACAAACCATGGGATATGATTGCAAAAGCAATTAAAGATCGTGGTATTGATGCAAATGCAGTTGCAATTGAAAAAGAGCATTTAAACGTAGAGCGTTACGAAGAATTAACAAAATTATTCCCAAATGCAGCCTTCAAATCAGCTGAAGAGAAAGTTCGCGAGCTTCGCTTAATTAAAGATGAAAAAGAACTTTCTATTTTACGTGAAGCAGCTAAAATGGCAGATTATGCTGTTGAAGTTGGTGTAAATGCAATTAAAGAAAATCGTAGTGAGCTAGAAGTATTAGCAATTATTGAGCATGAATTAAAAACAAAAGGCATCCATAAAATGTCATTCGATACGATGGTATTAGCAGGTGCAAACTCTGCTCTTCCACACGGCATTCCAGGTGCAAACAAAATGAAACGCGGCGATTTCGTACTATTTGATTTAGGTGTAATCATTGAAGGTTATTGCTCTGACATTACACGTACAGTAGCATTTGGTGATATTTCTGAAGAGCAAACTCGCATTTACAACACTGTACTAGCTGGACAACTACAAGCAGTCGAAGCATGTAAACCAGGCGTTACATTTGGTGCAATCGACAACGCTGCCCGTTCTGTTATCGCAGATGCAGGTTACGGAGACCTCTTCCCACACCGACTTGGTCACGGACTTGGAATTAGCGTACACGAATATCCAGATGTAAAAGAAGGCAACGAGTCTCTATTAAGAGAAGGTATGGTCTTCACAATCGAACCAGGCATTTACGTACCAAACGTAGGTGGCGTTCGTATTGAAGATGATATTTACATCACAAAAGATGGATCAGAGATCTTAACGAAGTTCCCGAAAGAATTACAATTTGTGAAATAAGAAAAAAGGTAGCGTGATCGCTACCTTTTTATTAAAGAAGGCTCCTTAAAAAGTGCCTTCTTCTATTTCACTAATATTTATTTGAAATTTCACGATCCAAACTGAGAAAAGGTGGACAAGAAGTGCAAACGCCATACATGCTCCGCTTAAAAAAGTTAGTATAGGATGCGAATACACGTGCCCTAAACCATAGGATATCGCCACGAAAAACATTGTTATGTAAATATAAATTGCTCCATGTATTTGCCTCATATAAACCTCCTTTTCCCATATTATAACATAGATTTTCAGATTATTCACATTAATGAATTGTGATCAATATTTCTCAACTGTTACGCCTCTTACAGCCGCCTTAATATACGGTGCTCCTTGTAAACTTTGTAAATCCGCTGTTTTCCCTGTTACGACTACTCCGTATATTGGTAAGTCTTTTGGTTTTGTGTTTTTTATTTCTTTATAATATTGTTCAAAATAATCACTTGGTATACCTTCACTATTTTTTGCTAAATACTTCATTTGGTATAGAAACTCTTTTGAGTTTATTGTTACATCGTTTTTCACATCTTCTTTCACTTTTGAATAACTTCCTTCAAATCCAAAAACATTATTTGCCATTTCTGCATTTAATATCGTACCATTTTTAGGATCTTTTAACCCTACATAAAAATCACTTTTCTTTTCATTATATGTATCTACCCAAAACCAAACTGGCTGTACACTTTTGGGAAGCATCTCAGTAATTTGTTCAGCTGTATACGATTTATCAAAAGATAAGGCTACTTCTGCAACTTTATTTTGCGAATCTCCAATATTTTCCAGATCATCCACATAATTTTTATAAGTAACGAAAGGTAAATAAAACCTCATTTCTCTTTGCATTGTTTGTACATTATAATCTGGTATCGCAACAGCCTCTTTCCCCCTTTTCTCTTCATCTAAACTAACAAGTTCACCATTATAGTGCTTCATACTATAATTCCATATACCTGATTCGTATATATCATTTATCCATTTTACTGGTTGACCAGCTATATTTTTATACGAGTTATATATTACCGTACTCCCTGTAACACCGAGACTTAAATACATACTTCCACTGAAACGAATATTAGGGCCTTGAACCCTATGTAGTGCATTCAATTCTCTTTCCATTTTTCTAAACGTTTGCTGAGAAAAATACGCTGCCCCCAAAAACAAACTTACTATAACAATAATGGACGCACAAATAGAAATAAGCCAATTTCTCCAAAACTGCTTCCTCTTCGCCCTCTTCATCAAAGTCTTCATCTGCTTATCATCCATATTCAAATCAAAGTCCTTCCGACTCATCATTTCTCCTCCTATACAATTTTTTAAATTGATTTCTTGCTCTGTACAAACTTGTTTTCACTGTTTCTTCTTTCATACTTAATAAAATGGCAATTTCTTTATAAGATAGTTCATAATCGTATTTCAATAGTAAAATATGACGATAATCTTCTGTCATCGTCTCCAATATTTCCTGCACTTCTCCTTGCAGTTCACTTGTTAAAAGCACTTCATCTAATGACTTTTGTCCAATAAGAACGACCGATTCAATCGCAATTGGATTTAACCTTTTTTCTTTTCGGTATAAATCTCGGTGCTGATTGATCGCAACTCTAAATAACCACGGCGTTAAATGCTCTAACGGTATTTCCTCCATAAGCAATAAAGCTTTGTATAGCGTATCTTGCACAATATCTTCCGCTTCTTTTCTATCTGCTCCAATCTTAATTAAGTATCCAAACACAGCTTTTGACTTCTCTATTAATAATGATTCAAACGTATCATGGCTCATTCTGCTCTCCTTTCTATATACTCAACGTTTGAGAGCATAAAATGTATACAGCTTTTCTAAAAAACTTTTCATAATAAAAAGCACATCTGTTTTGATGTGCTTCTCTCAAAAATACTATTCTATTATTTCATCGCTTCTTTCACAACATCTTGAATCATAACAACTTCTGTTTTCATATCAACAGACGGTGCTTCTTCATCAATACACTCATACCAAAACGCTAAATGCTTTTTATCAATTTCATGATGAGAATTTTCGACAAGAGCCCCGCCTTCTCCTTGCACAGAATACCAATATAGATACTCTTCTCCATCTCTTATTTCCCGGAAAATTGTCTCTACATACATTTTCTCGTCGTTTAATGTCAAAAGTACTTCTTTCATATAGTCATTAAGAAGCTTCATCCATTCATCTACGCGATGACTTTTACCTGGCCTGACTTTGAATCTTGTTAATTCTACATTCATTTTTATTCCCCCATTTTCTTGCGGACAAATAAATCATATTCTACTGGATTATGAAAACTTAATTTACTAGCTAACTTTTTCGAAGGTATATTATCTGCATTACAATCCCAGCACGGTGTAATATCATTTTGTATACAATGTTCAATGAAACTTGTTGCAACAGCTTGAGCTAATCCTTTTCCTTGATGTGCTTCATGTGTTGCAATATCAATTTCAGCAAATCTATTCCCGTTAAATATTGAGACGCATTCAGCTACAATCATCCCATCTTGTTCTATACAAAAACCAAAGCCATTATTCAAAAATGCTTCGTTTGCCCCCCAATATTCTTTGTAATAATCCACCGTAAATTCATTACTTCTTTCTATATCACTTTTATCAATACGTTTAATTTCATATGTATTTTTGTTTAATTCTATTTTTCTATCTTCAAAAACTTCTCTTTGAAATTGAAATGTCATTCTTGGGATTTTCCGAAATGCATTACTAAAGCACTCTTCAATCATCATTTCCCACTCTTCACTCGAAGTGAACAGTGTAAATCGTTTCTCTGTTTTTTCAATGGCTGTTTTTATATACGAAAATAAATCTTCGTTATAACTTTGGTCTCGAGTGTCACCAAACAAATAATAAATACCATTAGTGGTGACGATTAGTCCTGCTGTTAATTGCTCGTTTACACAAACCTCACCATCTATCATTTGATCACATACCGCATAAGCAAAAGTCGTCGTTCTTGTATTACCTTCTAAAACCGAAATAACTTTTCTATACTCGGCTAAAGATAATTCTTTCATAATTGCTCCACTACAATCGTATCAGCTTCTATATTTTCAAAACAAAGATTTACCGTTCTCTTTAATGCTCTCGTTCTATGAATAGTACATGCTGGAATTAAAATTGAATCATTCGGCTTTAAAATTGCTGTCTCTCCATCTTGAAAATCAATAAGTAATTCTCCCTCCAACACAATGAATAATTCATCCGAATTAGAATGATAGTGCCAATCATATTCACCAGTAAATACAGCAATTCGTAAACAATGACTATTCACATTTGAAACGACGAAGTTCTTATGTTGATCTTTTATATCTTTTGTTAATTCTAATAGATTCACTGTTTCCATATTTCTTCCCATCCTCTATTCAGTCGTTATTCTCCAAAAACTAATAGCGCGATATTCATCCACTTTTAGTCTCCACCACCTCCACAATCGCCTCCTCCATCACTTGAACTGCTACAATCATTGCTACTATAGTCACCAAATCCACTTGATGAGCTCGAAGCGTATGAAGGTTTTTTGCACCTTTTTCTTTTTCTATCTTTATTGCTTTCATGACTAGGCCACACTTTATCAAATAATATAAAGAATAAGACTCCTTCTATTGTGACAAGTATAAAGCCTAAAATACCCTCAATAATATTGGGTGTTATCCCAAAATTTTTAAACACCCCACATGAATACACACAAAAAATCACATACAGGAACATACAAATATACCTAAATATTCTCCCTATAATCAAGACTACTTTTTTTGAAATTGGTATATTCTGTTCCTGTTTTTTCTTTATATATTTTTGTTTTCTAGCTTGCTTTTTCTTCCTACTTTTGCTCCCCATCGAATTCCCTCTTCCGGCTTTTATTTTCCGTTTAATTCCAAATTATCACAAAAAAACACATCATAACAAGCTATATTTCTCGTAAATTTTTGTTTACTTTTTGTAAAGTTTTATTTACCTTTTACCTAAAAATGGATATAATAAATGTAACAAATTTACAAAAAGGAGACTTTGTATATTTGATTAAAAATAAGGTGAAACAATTCCGCGTTGTTAGAGACATCACCCAAGAGCAATTAGCTTCCTCTGTTCAAATCACTAGACAATCCCTCATCGCTATCGAGAAGAATAAATACAACCCAAGTTTAGAATTAGCATTGAAATTATGTGAGTTTTTCGGCTGTAAAGTGGAGGATTTATTTCAATTAGATAAAACTGGGGAGGAAAAAGAATGAAAAATACTTTTAATCAAGAATTCATTTCTCATCTTACCATTTTAGTGTTAGGATCGACTTTTCTTTATTTCAATAGTAGTGATGAAGAAAAGATTCGTTCTGTCCTTCTATTCGCTAGCGTATACATACTCTTAGCCTTGGTACTATTAGTAGTGAAACGAATATTCTTTAAGAAAAAAAAGAAAGAATCCGAGCAATACCCATTACCTGAGATAGATGAAAGAATTGAGAAAATGAGTTTAAAGCTTATGGCACAAATTTTCGGTCTCTCTCATTTAATTGGCTCTGCGATACTATTTGTTTTATATATCACTAATGAAAATTCGACGATACGAGTTGAGTATGCCCTTTATTACTTGTTCGGCATTCTTTTCTTTACAATGATGTTCGGTTTGAAAATTGTAAAGAAACTAGACAATTAATCAAAATAAAAAGACCCTCCTTACAAAAGGAGGGTCTTACATATATCTTTATTATGATAAAGCAGGAGCTTTTTCAAGAAGCTCTTTTGCATCAGCGTATTGTAAGCCGTGAGCTTCTGCAACTGCTTCGAATGTTACATAGCCATCTAATGTGTTAATACCTTTTAATAATGCAGTGTTGCCTAGGCAAGCTTCTTTGTAGCCTTTGTTAGCAATTTGTACTGCATATGGTACTGTTACGTTTGTTAATGCAAGAGTTGATGTACGTGGAACCGCACCTGGCATATTTGCAACTGCATAATGTACAACGCCGTGCTTTTCATAAGTTGGGGTGTCATGAGTTGTAATACGGTCAGTTGTTTCGAAAATACCACCTTGATCAATCGCGATATCTACAACGACAGAACCTTGTTCCATTGATTGAATCATTTCTTCTGTTACAAGTTTTGGCGCTTTTGCACCTGGGATTAATACTGCACCGATTACAAGATCAGATTCTCTTACAGCTTCTGCAATGTTGTATGGATTAGACATTAATGTTTTTACTTGGTTACCAAAAATGTCATCTAATTGACGAAGACGTTCTGCACTTAAGTCGATGATTGTTACATCTGCACCTAAACCTACTGCAATTTTCGCTGCGTTTGTACCAGCTTGACCACCGCCGATAATTGTTACTTTGCCGCGTTTAACCCCTGGAACACCTGCAAGTAAAATACCTTTTCCACCTTTGTTTTTCTCAAGGAATTGTGCACCGATTTGTGCAGCCATACGACCTGCAACTTCACTCATTGGTGCAAGTAATGGTAAAGAACGATTTTCTAACTGTACTGTTTCGTATGCAATTGATACCACTTTGTTATCAATTAATGCTTTTGTTAATTCTGGCTCTGGAGCTAAGTGTAAATATGTGAATAAAATTAAACCTTCGCGGAAATAACCGTATTCACTTTCAACTGGCTCTTTTACCTTCATAACCATATCCTGATTCCATGCTTCTTCAGCAGTTTCAACAAGTTTCGCACCAGCTTGTACGTATTCTTCATCTGTAAAGCCTGATCCTACACCCGATCCTTTTTGAACAAAAACTTCATGACCATTGTGTACTAAATGTACAGCTCCCGCTGGCGTCATTGCCACACGGTTTTCATTGTTTTTAATTTCTGTTGGAATACCGATACGCATTATTAGTTCCCCCTTGAGTTATGAAATGACCCCTGAATCATTTTTTAAAGCGCTTTCTACACTCTTATATTCTAACATAATATCTCAATATTTGACAAAAAATAATACAAGTTTTCCGATAGATTTAACCTTACATTAAAGGACAGTATTATCCGTACCTCTCAGTATAAAGGATAAACTGTCCAATTATTCGAAACTTCACTTTATTTAATTCTATCGATGTCTATGAATAACATCAACAGCGCCTGTTACTTCAATAATCGTACCAGTAATCATATCAGAATCGTCCTCACATAAAAACGAAATGGTTCTTGCGATATCTTCGCCTGTTCCAGATCTACCAATTGGTGTGTTACTACCTTTCAAATTTCGCGCTTCTTCAATCGTCGCTTCTTTCATTTCACCAATTATATCACCAGGGCAAACCATATTCGCAGTAATACCATATTCCGCCTCTTCGTAAGCTACTGTTTTCGTTAATGAAACAAGCCCTACTTTCGCAGCTGCAAAGGCTGAACGATAAATCCATCCAGGTGCGCTATCTGCCCCTTGAAATCCATAGTTAATAATACGGCCAAATTGCTGGTTTCTCATAATCGGTACGACAAGTTTTAATAAATGAAACACCGCTGTTAAATTACCCTGGATCATTTCATTCCATTCGTCTTCTTCGTAATCGACTAATTTTTTCCTTTCAAATACGTAAGGACCAGCATTATTAATTAAAAAGTCAATTTTGCCAAAACGACTCATCGCTTCTTCTACTATTTTATGTAAATCTTCCTTTTTCGTGACATCAGCTTGCACGAACTGTAGACGTTCTTCCATATTTTTATATGTTTCTTTCATTGTTTCCATAGCATATATATCGCTATGATACGTTACTGTTACTGAATATCCTTTAGCCAATAACTTTTCTGTTACTTTCTTTCCTAAACCTTTCGTACCGGCTGTAATGAGCGCATGTCTCACAAAACTGCCTCCTTTTAAATTGCTATACTTCATATGTAACAAGTTCTCGCTCCAATTACAACTAAAATGAATTGAAACAAAGTTTTCAAAATTCTGTAACGTTTTAGCAGGCACATTACCATAATTTGTTTTATAATTAAGTTGTAAACGGTTATAAAAATGAATTGGGAGGAATCTACTATGAATAATACATATACAAATATTTTAATTGCAGTGGACGGTTCCAAAGAAGCAGAAAAAGCCTTTAGAAAAGCAATTCAAGTCGCAAAACGAAACAATGCAACATTAACAATTGCTCATATCGTTGATGTGAAAGCATATTCCGCAGTAGAGGCTTATAGCCGCGCAATTGCTGAACGTGCAAATTTATTTGCAGAAGACTTATTAGAAGACTACAAAAAGACTGCGATTGAAGCTGGTCTTGAGAAAGTAGAAACTGTATTAGAATTTGGTAATCCAAAATCTAAAATCTCAAAAGAAATTGCCCCAACACATAAAGTGGATTTAATTATGTGCGGTGCGACTGGTTTAAATGCTGTAGAACGTTTCCTAATTGGTAGCGTCTCTGAACATATTATTCGCTATGCGAAATGCGATGTCCTTGTTGTTCGTGGTGATGAGGAGCAAGGTGATCTTTAATTTATAAATCAAACACCAAGTCCACATGGGCTTGGTGTTTTTCATTTCACAAACTTCACTATAAATACAAGACAAGCCACAACAACAACAACAACAACAACAACGGTAATTGCCAACACATAGGGCGGAAGGAATTTCAAGGGCCATAGCGCCATCATTATCGTCGCAACAGTTAAGTATGTTTGCTTTGCATCTTCTGTCATTTTTTTACAAAGTAAGAAAACATACAAATAACCGATTGGCGGCGTAATCTTCCATTCCTTTCTCATTTCCTAACATTACATTAACATACATTTTTTAGAAATAGACGGACAAAATATATGTGTTTAGAAAAGGAGGATGCTACATGGATGATTATGAACGTATTATTTTAGATGTGAACGGTACAGAAATCGAAATGTTAGATACGATTCGCACACATTTTAAAGAGAAACATGGTGTGGAACTAAGTAATGGTGCATTGCTTCGAGATTTAATGGATATTGAATACATTCGAATTACGGAAGATCGACACAAGTATGATTAATCGATGAAACTTTAAGCCTAGACCATATTGTTCTAGGCTTAACTAAATCCATACGAAAAATGTTATAATTAGGAAAAAAGTATAGGGATACCAAAATATGTAATCTGAAAATATCTCAAAACATTTTCACACATTACATGTACAACGAAACCAGTTCCTCCCTAAGCTTCATTCACTTTCACAAGAACAACTATGGTATAGGAAAGAGGACGGAAAATGGTCTATTGGTGAACACTTTTATCACTTATATTTAATTGCAAGGATGCTAAAAGTAGCGATTAAATTCTCTTTCACTCTTATCCCTTATGCCAAGCTAAGAAAAAACACCCCATTTGCAACTGAAATACATGACATTTATGCTGAATATAAAGAAAAACACGGCAGAGGCATGAAAGCCCCTTGGATTTTAATCCCTTCAAAAAAAATCTATTATTCTATGAGTGCAAAAGAATTAGAAGAATTACTTTCACGTGAAACAGATGAAATAAAAAAACTAGTTCAAAATATAGAAGAAAATATCGCAGGACATATCGTATTTTTAGATCCAATTGCTCACTACCCTAACCTTATTCAATCTATCCAACTATTAGCGATTCATGAGAAACATCATTTTATGATTATGAAAAATAATTATGAAATGCTAGATACATACCTAAAAATCTAAATACAAAAAGGTAAGGTACTTTCTAAAAAAAGCACCTTACCTTCTATATCATACATCATTTAACTTCCAACAAACTCTCCAGCTAACCCCTTCGCCTTCTCCAAAGCTTTTCGGATTTGTTCAAACCCTGTTCCACCAGCACTGTTACGACGCTTTACAGCTGCATATGGCGAAAGAACTTCATATAAATCTTCTTCAAATAACGGACTCATTTCTTTATACGTTTCAAGTGGTACATCTAATAAATAGATTCCTTTTTGCGTACAATGAAGAACTAGTTTCCCGACAATTTCATGAGCTTGACGGAACGGCAGTCCCTTGATTGCTAAATAGTCGGCAATTTCTGTTGCGTTAGAGAAGTCTTGCGTCACAGCTTGCCCCATTTTTTCTTTGTTTACGGACATCGTTTCAATCATGCCTGCCATAATATGAAGGCATCCTTCTACTGTTTTCACTGTATCAAACATGCCTTCTTTATCTTCTTGTAAGTCTTTATTGTAAGCAAGCGGCAATCCTTTCATTACTGTAAGTAAGCTAAATAAATTGCCATATACTCTGCCTGTTTTTCCGCGAATGAGCTCAGCCATATCTGGATTTTTCTTTTGCGGCATAATGCTGCTACCTGTCGCGTATTGGTCGCTCATTTCAATAAATTGAAACTCTTGACTACTCCATAAAATAAGTTCTTCACAAAAGCGTGATAGGTGCATCATGAGCATAGATGAGTTACTTAAAAACTCTAATATGAAATCACGATCGCTTACCGCATCTAAACTATTTTCATAGATTCCATTAAATCCGAGAAGCTCCGCACTATATTCTCGGTCAATCGGGAATGTTGTACCAGCTAGTGCTCCTGCTCCTAATGGGGAGATGTTAATACGCTTTAACGAATCTTCATAACGATTCACATCGCGCTCTAACATCCAAAAGTAAGCAAGAATATGATGTGCAAATGATATAGGCTGTGCACGTTGCAAGTGCGTATAGCCGGGCATAATTGTTTCAATGTTATTTTCCGCTTGATGAACAAGAACAGTTTGCAATTGTTTTGTAGCTTTTATAATATCTTCTACTTTTTCTTTTAAATACAAGTGCATATCTGTCGCTACTTGATCGTTACGGCTTCGGCCTGTATGAAGTTTCCCTCCTACTTCACCGATTCTTTCAATTAACATCTTTTCAATATTTAAATGAATATCCTCAGCTTCTACCGAGAAATTCAATTTATTTTCTTTCGCTTCCTCTAATAAATATTGAAGCCCTATCTTTATTTTCTCTGCTTCTTCTTTCGTAACGATGCCTTGCTTTGCTAACATCGTAACGTGTGCAATACTCCCTTTTATATCTTGGCTAACCAATTGCTTATCAAAGGAAATAGAAGCACCGAATTCTTCTACCCATGCTTCCGCTTCTTCTGTAAAACGTCCGCCCCAAAGTTTGCTCACGCTTCCACCTTCTTTTGATTCACTTGGCTGTATACTTTTGTAGGTAAACCGAATAATGAAATGAAACCAACTGCTGCATCATGATTAAATTCATCCTGGGCAGTATACGTTGCAAGTTTTTCATCGTATAAAGAGTACTCAGATTTACGTCCTTCTACAATCGCATGACCTTTAAATAATTTCACACGCACTGTACCTGTTACATTTTTTTGCGTTTCTTGTAAGAAAGCATTGAGTGCTTGTTTTAAAGGTGAGAACCATAAACCGTTATAAATTAATTCTGTTAGTTTTTGCTCAATCATCGGTTTGAAATGAGCGACCTCTTTCACAAGTGTTAAATCTTCAAGTTCTTTATGCGCTGTTATTAATGTCATTGCCGCTGGGCATTCGTACACTTCACGAGATTTAATACCGACAAGGCGATTTTCTACATGATCGATACGTCCAACGCCATGTTTTCCAGCAAGTGCATTTAACGTTTTAATTAATTCTGAAAGTGAATATGCAGTGCCGTTTAAAGTTGTCGGTACTCCTGCTTCAAATCCGATCTCTACAAACTCTGGTTTATTCGGTGTATCTTCTAATGCCAATGTCATCTCGTATGCATCTTCTGGCGGCGCTGCCCATGGATCTTCTAAAATTCCACATTCGTTGCTGCGTCCCCATAAGTTTTGATCGATTGAAAATGGGCTATCTAAATTAATTGGAATCGGTATATCATTTTCTTTTGCATATGCGATTTCTTCTTCACGTGACCATTTCCATTCACGTACAGGCGCAATAACTTCTAAATATGGATTCAACGCTTGAATAGAAACTTCAAAACGAACTTGGTCATTCCCTTTCCCTGTACATCCATGTGCAACTGCACTTGCACCTTCCTGCTCTGCAATTTCTACTAATTTTTTCGCAATAAGCGGACGAGATAATGCAGAGACAAGAGGATATTTCCCTTCGTATAACGTGTGAGCTTGCATCGCTATCAATGCATATTCATTCGCAAATTCTTCTTGAACATCAATCATATATGATTTAATTGCTCCTACTGAAAGTGCTTTTTCTTTTACAAACGCTAAGTCTTTACCTTCCCCTAGATCTAAGCAAAGCGCGATAATATCATAATTTTTCTCTTGTAACCATTTAATTGCAACGGAAGTATCAAGACCTCCGGAATATGCTAATACAACTTTTTTCTTCTCCATTTTGCATCCCCCTAAAGAATAAATATTCATTTTTTCTTATAATAATCCAAACTTTATCACCTTTCATAAAATGAATCAAGGGAAATTCATAAAAATTTTTCAAACAATTCCGTCGAACTTCTTTCTTTTTTTATGTAAAATAGAGGCAGGAAAATGGAGGGGTGTCTATGAAAAAGTATTTTATATACAATGAACATCTAGGAATTGAAGTGCCGAACATACAAGAAAAATGGGAAGACATCTCTGAACACGCGCAGCATTCTATTTTATTAAAATGGGAGCAAGTTCGCGGAAAAATACCTGATCGTATCAAGGAACTTGAGCACCATATTAACGCAAAACAACACCACTTAAATAACGAAGAAGACTTCGAAATTTCTTGCAAGCTAAATTCAGAAATTGCCGATCTTGCTTCAATTATTAACGATCTTTGGCTTTGGTATCGTCTAACCCAAAACGTATCTGAGGGAAAAGCACACCAATGAAAAAAGCATGCCCCTCAATTAATTTGGGTCATGCTTTTTTGCCGTAACAAGCTTTGCAATATATTTCTTGCGCCGTTTTTGCCAAACATACATCAAATGGGCCGACTAACAAATTTCTTTCTTTCTTTCTTTCGGTAACTTCACAAAAGCAACAAGCGCTTCTTCATATTCAATTTTTTTCTGACATACAACACATGTTAATTCTTTTCTTCTAAACATATCCTTAAACATACGCTCCTCACCTTTCATCTATTTATACTAATACACTCTCATAATAATTAAATCTTGTAAAAAAATGACACATTACAAAATAAGCCATTCATATACTATGTACAAAAGGAGGCCTCAAACTTATGCGAGCTTTCATTATTATCGCTTTAACTTTTTTAAGTGTTATTAGTTGGGATGCATTTTTTAAAGATAAAAGTGACGAGAACAATACAATTGAATAAAAACTCTTCTTTTCTTACTTATTGGACAAACTTCTAAAAACTGTCCAGTTCTACGAAATAACTTAGGCTTTTCTACAAAAATATTTAAACATAACAATTTTTGTAGATTCCCTCCGGTTATTGTCGGTTTCCATCCGCATACATTTTTTGAAAGTATGATATAATAATATAAATCTTGAAGGAAGGGATTTTGATATCATGATCGCTCGAAGGAGCATGTGGCATCGTATTGACGAATCATACACGTAGCGTATTTTTCAGCTCAGATACTTTAGTCTAGCGAAAAAAATACGAGAGTGGGGAAATTATGATTGCCCGAAGGATAATTTGGCAAAAAAAAGACTCTTCTTACACATAGCGTTTTGTTTAGGACTTAATTGTTACTAGCTAAACAAAACAAAGAAGAGCAGGATTGCTAAATGAAGAATCCTACTCCACGTTTTGTTTAGTCGCTTTAAGACTTAAACTAAAACGAAGGTAGGGAGAATTGATGGACGAGAGGATTATTCGTTATTTCTTCAGCGACATATAGCGTAGTTAGTTTTTTCGTAAACTAACTGAAAGCTACATGTGAGCTCGTAGTTAGTTTACAACACCAAAAGGACTACTAACTACGGAAAGAAGGAATAACGATGAGGAACATCCAAAGTCGACAAATTATTAAAGAAGTTTTTATGGTTTTAATCGGTTCATTTATTTTAGCAGCAGCGCTATATCACATTCACTTCCAAAACCACTTAACAGAAGGTGGCTTTGTAGGTATTGCACTATTTATCCAAAATTTTTATGATATTTCACCATCTATTTCAACTGTAGTAATGGATATCCCTATTATTTTACTATGCGCTTCATTTTTAGGTAGAAAAATGGTTGGCTATTCATTCTTAGGTTCACTTTCATTCGGAGTATTTTATTCCCTTATGGAAAATTATTCTCCTTTTACGGTAGATTTATCAAATAATTTATTTGTAGCTGCAGTAGTTGGCGGTGCGTTAGCTGGTATTGGACTCGGTTTTATATTGCGATTTGGCGGTGCAACCGGTGGAGACGATATTTTAACAATTATATTAAGTAAACGAACTCGGTTTACAATTGGGCAAATTTTCTTCGTCTTTGACGCGATTGTTCTTGCGCTTTCATTATATTATTTAAATTGGACAGAAATTGCTTTTACTATTCTTTCGATTGCCGTACAGGCAAAAACATTGGATTTAATTTACTATCCAAAAACAGAAAAGAAAGCAGCAAAGCAACCCGTTTCTATTCCAATGTCCAAAAAACATGCGACAAACTAAAAAGCGAAAGGCTTCGGCCTCTCGCTTTTTTTCATGCTCTCTTTTCTTTTTCTAATATGTAGCGTACTTGATAAAACTTATTTGCAAATTCAGTAACATTCCTCGTTAAGCGATAGTTCACTGTAGATCCAATTGCCATTCCAAGTACAGGAATACCTTGGAATAATTTGCGACGAAGAGCATAAATCGAAAATGTCTTCAAAATTTGTTTTAACACAACCTCAGTAGAAGCTGGCTTTAACACCTCTTCGTCTCCTTCATAAAAGAATGAATCTTCTTGCTCAAGTTCTCTCAGTAAATTGTACCATGCATATTGCTGAAGTCTCGCCGGCAATAATGCTGCGTGGAATACCTTTAACGCAAGCATCATTTCATACGGCTTGTTCACATCATGACCAAATGATGTTGCAATAAGTTGTACAGCCTTCACATTTAATGCAATCATAACCGGAAAATCAGCCGTTAATAATAATAGACCGCCAGCACCCGTTGCTCCGCCTTGTACGAATGAATATAGACGATGACGTGCTGTTTGCTGCTCTGCTATGTATGTTAATTGATCAATAGATAACGCCTTCAAATCTTCAAGTTGCTCAATTGATTCATCAAATAATCTCGACGTTCCTAAAATACGATTACGTGCATCTAACTGTGATTGTGAACTTTGAATAAGTGCATGCAAATGAAAGAGCCATCCATCTGCTTTCATAAAAAAGTCTTTTCGTTTTTTCTCAGGTAGTTTTGCAACTGTAGTATGCAACCACTTATCAAACATCTTTTGAAAATCGGTCGCTTCCTGCTCTACTAATTGCCCTTCCCACTCTTTTATATTTTCTAAAATGGCTTGTTCTCGCTTCGATCGCATCGCAACAACCACCTCGTTCGATTTTTTTCTATTGTAACATATTTCCGCTTGTTCTTTGCAAATATGCTTGTATATCTCCTATCACATACCATTTATTCAAAACATAAAATATCGGTGAGAAGAAAGAGGTGAATTACGTGCAGTTATCTAGCATTAAAAAAAATTATAATGCAGTATTCAGCTTAGGACAAAACTGCTGGCCTGCTTGGGCTTTATATCAGTTAGAGTTATCACAATTTTTCGGTGTGGTTAATTTTATGCTAAGCCCATCATTAGAAAAGGTGAACGTATTATTACAAAATCGTTTTCACCGTTTTTTAAATTTCGAAAACTTATCCTTTATCTCATATTGGGATGCTGATACTAAATTAAGATTAAGGGACAACCTTTATGAAATCGACTCCTGCCATGATTTTAAAACCGATGTAAATACACCAACTTCCTGGCCTTCTTATACAGATATTAAGTTAAACTATGAGCACCGAATTAATCGTTTTCTAACTACAATTGAAACAGAACAATCTATATTGTTTATTCGCACTGGAGGAACATATGAAGAGGCACATACACTTCAACTTATTTTATCTCAACTAGTAAAGTATAACTTCTCTGTCCTTTTACTTATCCCTGCCGATGTACCTACTATTATTGAGGAGGACTGGGGGCTACAAAATATTTGCGTTATGAACTGCCCAATTATGGACGTATACCAATATAACGAGAAGTTTTGGAAGGAGGAGCTCTTAGAAGGGGTTACAATTGGTTCGGATGCTTAAATACACGATGATTTTTATCTAGCACTACATTATAATCGTCCTTATACAAAACAAATAAGGAGCGATTATACATATGTACCCACGCGCAAAAGCTTTTGGCATTTCTATACATCACGATCGACTTCTCGTACAAGAATATAATATGGAAGACGAAATCTTTTATCGGCCTCTTGGCGGTTCAATTGAACTTGGTGAGAAATCAACAGATACCGTTATTCGAGAATTTAAAGAAGAACTTCATACAGAAATAGAAGTTACCGGTTATTTAGGATGCTTAGAAAACATTTTTTATTCGGATGAGGAAATTAGTCATGAGATCATTCAACTATATTCTTTGCTCCTATTAGACACATCACTATATGAAATGGAAATACTGAATATAAAAGATGAACAAACAGCGTCATACGCAAAATGGATTCCCCTCACTGCATTCATTCAAAAGGAAAAAATACTATATCCAGATCGAATTTTAAAATATATATAAAAGAAAAAAGACGAAATCCTTTAGGATCTCGTCTTTTTCATGCATATATTAACCAATATCTCCAAGACGTAATACGTCACGAGCAATCATAACTTCTTCGTCAGTTGGAATTACGATAATTTTTACTGGAGAGTGTGGGAAGCTGATAAATGCTTCTTCGCCATGAACGTTGTTACGTTTTGGATCGAAGTATACGCCCATAAACTCAAGGCCTTCTAATACACGCTCACGAATTAGAGCACTGTTTTCTCCAATACCAGCTGTAAAGATGATTGCGTCTACACCTTTCATACGAGCTGCATAAGAACCAATATATTTATGAATACGTCCTACGAATACATCTAGCGCTACTTCTGCACGGTGGTTTCCTTCTTCTTCCGCTTGTTCGATGTCACGTAAGTCACTAGAGAATCCAGAAAGACCTAGCATACCACTTTTCTTGTTTAATACGTTCAGAACTTCTTCTACAGTTTGACCTGTTTTTTCCATGATGTATGGAATTAACGCAGGGTCAATGTTACCAGAACGTGTACCCATTGTTACACCAGCAAGTGGAGTGAAGCCCATAGAAGTATCGATAGACTTACCGCCTTCTACTGCTGCGATACTTGCACCGTTACCTAAGTGACAAGAAAGTAGGCTTAAGCTTTCAATTGGACGACCTAATAATTCAGCCGCACGCTCAGTTACATATTTATGAGAAGTTCCGTGGAAACCGTATTTACGGATGCCAAATTTCTCATAGTACTCATATGGTAAGCTGTATAGGAATGCAGATTCCGGCATTGTTTGGTGGAATGCTGTATCGAATACTGCTACTGCTGGTACGTTTGGTAGTACTTCTTGGAATGCTTTAATACCAACAAGGTTTGCTGGGTTGTGAAGTGGTGCTAAATCGCTTAATTCTTCGATATCAGCTAATACTTCACCATCAATTAAAACAGAATCAGCAAATTTTTCGCCGCCGTGTACAACACGATGACCGATACCGCCAATCTCATCAAGAGATTTTACGATTCCGTTTTCAGTTAATTTCTTAAGAAGCATGTTAACTGCTACTGCGTGATCTGGGATGTTTGTAATTTCTTTTTGTTTTTCGCCATTTACAGTAATAGTGAAGATACTATCTTCTAAACCGATACGTTCTACTAAACCTTTTGTTAATACTGTTTCACTTGGCATTTCAAATAATTGGAACTTTAAGGAAGAGCTTCCTGCGTTAATCGCGATGATTTTTGACATCTAGTCTTTCGCCCCTTTTTCTCTTGGTAGTTGTGTGGATCATTCCACAAACCGCTCGATTTTATCTAATTAAATTCACTCATTATGAAAACGTTTCATCATTAGTAAATTTTATACTCACGATTTTAATTTAAACATCGTCCGACATATATTTCAAGTGAAAAAATTGTAACACCAAGAAAAAAAATATATTACAGATTTCAAAAAAATTCAGTTAAATCGTGTATATATTAAAAAATATTACATATCATATACAACTGTACTACATTAATTACTAACCCTGTTACATATACCTTGCATTACTTATGTGTTGCAAACCACGTATTTAGTTGATCCATAATGTTCTCCATAGCCTTCATGTTGGAGAATTTAGGTAATTCCACTAGTAGTGCCTGTTTCGGCATTATTACATCTTGGCCTTTCTTTTGGAGAACAAATATACTTTTTGCATTTTTCTCGTTTTTAAACATGGAAACAGGTAGCTGTAACAATCCTTGAATAAAGCATGTTTCTTTAATGAATGCATGTAGCTTTGGCGCTTGATCACTTTCAAAAATGAAGTTTGGTACTAAGAAGAATAAATACCCGCCTTCTTTCGTATGTTTCACACTTTGTTCAATAAATAAGTGATGCGCATATGACATTCCTTCATCTGCTTTTAATGTATATTCACTTGCACCGATTTCATTTGGATAGTAACCAATTGGCAAATCTGAAACAACTGCATCTACTGGATCGATATAAAGTGGTGCTAGTCCATCTTGATGGAAGAATTCGATTGCATGCTTTTGTAAATTCGCATTTACTAAAGCAAGTTTAATTAGCACTTCATCCACTTCTACACCAAATCCACTCATTGCTAGTTCTTCTTTGGCGCTATTAAACACTGTAGTCATTAAGTTACCCGTTCCAATTGCAGGGTCTAAAACAGTAATTTCTTTTTGCCCTTGCATAAATTTATGGAATAAGTAGCTCATGAACATCCCAACTGCATCTGGCGTCATTTCATGATTCGCTTGTACGCCTTCTTTCATTCCTTTTAAAATGGCTAGCTGAAATGCTTTACGAATTTCTTCCCCTTTATATGTTTCTTCATTAAACGTACTATATTCACGATTCAACCTTTCAATTGTTGATTCGGATAATTCTTCTTGTAAAATCGCTCCCTCAAACAAGTTATCACCTGTTTCTACAAGCGCCTCTAAATATGTTACATCTAATTCTTTACGTAAAACTACCGTAGAAGAATCAAAAATAGAAAATAATGTTTCTACTGCCTGACTCACGTACATTCCTCCTTCTCTCTTTTACACATAACTTATATCATACCATAATCTAAATTTTTCCCAAAAGAAAAAGCGACCTCTTGCAAAGAGCTCCCCTTCAAGTTGTTTATGATGTAACGTCTTTTCTCATATATTGGTTCAGTTAACAATAAATGAGAAAAGACGACCTCTTCTAAAGTGAAACTTTAATGAGAGGTCGTCTTCTTTTACATTACTTCGCCAATTTTGCTGCTTCTAATGCTGCTTCATAGTTTGGATGGCTTGTACCTTCGCTTACGTATTCTACGTAAACTACTTTGTCATTGCTATCTACTACGAATACTGCACGAGCAAGTAAACGAAGTTCTTTCATTACTAAGCCATAAGCTTCACCGAATGAAAGGTCACGGTGATCAGAAAGTGTCGCAACATTTTCTAAACCATTAGCTGCACACCAGCGTTTTTGAGCGAATGGTAAGTCAGCGCTAATTGTTAATACTTTCGTATTTTCAATACCTGCTGCATCTTCGTTAAAACGACGAGTTTGTGCATCACATACACCTGTGTCGATTGAAGGTACAACACTAATTAATTTCACTTCACCTTTGTATGTTTCTAAACTTACTGGAGATAAGTCATTTGCTAATACTTGGAAGTTAGGCGCTTGATCGCCAACTTTAACTTCTGTTCCAACTAAAGTCATTGGGTTACCTTTAAAAGTTACATTTGCCACTTAAAAATCCTCCCTTATTTAAACAAAATATGTACAATGTAAATGATAGTTTGTCCCTATCGATAATGCAAATAAAATCGCTTTATTTACAAAAAAATAAAGAAGCTAATCCATTGATTAGCTTCTTTACTCGTTAAATTTGAAATTCCGGATCATCTTCTTTTCGTTTATCCATCATTTCTTTCACTTTATCAACAGCTTGTGGCGCTAATTCAATTATTTTGTCAATGACATGTGTTTGTTTATCTAAATGTAAAACTTTCACACCTTCTCCATTTATAACGAGAAAGGCAACCGGGGTAATGGAAACTCCACCACCACTACCTCCTCCAAATGGATGACGACCAGAATGTTCTACTTTTCCAAATTCACTTCCACCAGCAGCAAATCCAAAACTTACTTTCGAAACGGTAAGAATTACACTTCCATCTGCTGCTTTAATCGGGTCACCAACAATTGTATTTACATCAGTCATTTGTTTTAAATGCTGCATTGCTGTTGTCATTAAACCTTGAATTGGATGGTCCATTCTATATCCCCCCTATGCTTGAACAGATTTATCTTCCATACCAGACTTTTGTTTTCTCATAAACATGAGTAGTTTTACCGCTGTTTTCACAGTACGAAATATATGAAAGGAAGCGGTTAGTTCACATCTTGATGCAAATCCCTTCCCTTGAAAAACAGGTGTAATTTCAAATTCTGGTACGTCGACAATATGCATATATTGTCCTACAACTCCAGCAGCCATTCCTTTTGTCCCCCATGCATATCCAGTGACAATTCCAGTACTAGCCGCATCGCCTGCTCCAATTTGTGAATGCCATTTCCAACTATTGATTTTCACTCGTTTGAGAAAATCTTTAACAATAGTATGAACTTCTTGAAGCTTTTTTATCAGTTCTCCAATGCTATCAAGTTGTGCCATAATTTTATTATCTATTCCGCCGTCTTCCTCAGCTTTTTCGACTTTCTGACCTGTCTTTTTCTGCTGTTTTTCAATTCTTTCCAATACATCAAACGTATATCGAATCATCCATATTTTCACTTGAAATAAACATTGCTTTTCCATTTCTGAATATAAAAACGTCACCTTAAGCGATATTTTCGATAATAGTATTAGCAAAATAAAAAGTAGAAGAATTATCATTCCAATTACGAGCCATTTCATTCGTACCATCCTTTCACTCCATACCCATTATCGACAAGTTTATTCATCATTAAACAACCTCTGATAAAATTGAATATAAAAATTTTTCTAAAAATAAAAAAGGGTTTTGACATTTCATATCGAAATATACTATTTGAGCATATCATTCAGAATACACTTTGATGGTATGCAGCACTAAAACTAGAAAATTTAACTGCAGTGGAGGGATACATAATGGCAGATCGTCGCAATTTATTTTTCTTTTATGGTGATGACAAAGTAACGCTCGTTGAAAAAATGAAACCAATATATCGTATTTTAGAGGAGAATGGATTTACCATATTAGATCATCCAAAAAATGCAAACGCTATCGTCAGCGTTGGAGATGATGGAACTTTCTTACAAGCCGTTCGTAAAACTGGTTTTAGAGAAGATTGCTTATACGCAGGCATTTCTACGAAAGATGAAATTTCTTTCTACTGCGATTTCCATATCGACCACATTGATACAGCCCTTCAAGAAATTACAAAAAACGAAATTGAAGTGCGAAAATATCCAACAATTAAAGTAGATGTAGATCACGGTACATCTTTCCATTGTTTAAATGAATTCTCATTACGCTCTAGCATCATTAAAACATTTGTCGTAGATGTACACGTCGACAATTTACATTTTGAAACATTTAGAGGTGATGGGTTAGTTATCTCCACACCTACAGGAAGTACCGCTTACAATAAATCATTACATGGTGCAGTTGTCGATCCACTTATCCCATGTTTCCAAGTAAGCGAACTAGCATCTTTAAATAACAACACATACCGTACACTCGGATCACCGTTCCTTTTAAATCACGAACGTACGTTAACTTTAACACTTAAACCAGATGGAAATGATTATCCTGTTATCGGAATGGATAACGAAGCACTTAGCATTAAGCAAGTGGAAAAAGCCGTTGTTCGTTTAAGTGATAAACAAATTAAAACTGTTAAATTAAAAAACAATTCCTTCTGGGAAAAAGTACAGAGAACGTTTTTATAGTAATAAAATAACCCTCGAATTATGGGATTTCCATAATTCGAGGGTTATTTATTTATCAAATGCCACTTCACGCTGTTTCACAAAATATTTTGGAACAAGGCAACAGTATATGAAATTATATTAACGATTTTTCAAATATATCTATCACAACTCAAAATATATCAACGATTTTACCCAAAATATCGATTTACCAACAAAAAGTGGCTAAATCATCAACCTATCTAAAAAGAGGAAGCATCACCAAAATGTATTTTCGGAGCCGCTTCCTCAAACTTTTAGACGTCTTTTCTATAAACAATCTCCCCATCAATGACGGTCATTTCTGCCTGTACTTCTTTTATTTCTTCCGCCTCAATTTCAAAAACATTACGATCTAATATCGTAAAGTCTGCTTCATATCCTTTTGTAATTTGTCCTCGATTTGCTTCTTTTCCAATTGCATACGCACTTCCTTTTGTAAATAAAGAAACTGCCTCATATACCGTTAATCTTTCTTCTCGCATATAGCATACGCCGTCAATAAAACTTCTACGTGTAACAGCACTATATATGCCTAAAAACGGATTCACTTGTTCAATTGGAGCATCAGATCCTCCGTTACAATGTAATCCTGCATCGAGTAATGTCTTCCAGGCGTATGCATAGCGAAGGCGATGTTTCCCTAGTTTTTCAATAACTGACGGAAAATCCGATGAAACAAAGACGGGCTGAATATCAATAATTGCTTGCAAACTCTTCATTCTTTCAATTAATTCTTCACGGGCAAGCTGGCAATGAATAATGCGGTCACGTAATCCTTCTGCTGGTGGATATAATTCAAGCGCATCAATGACATATTCTAGCGATAAGTCACCGATTGTATGAATGGCAACTGACATATGTAAATCACGTGCTTTCTTCACTAATCCTGCAAGCTCTTCACGTGAGAAAATCGCAACTCCATTCGTTTCCTGCGCATCTTCATACGGCTCACTTAATAAAGCTGTTCTTCCGCCGAAAGAACCGTCAGAAAAAATCTTCATCGCTCCAAATTCAATATAGTGCTCATTTTCATATTCTTTTCGCTCATTCGCTACTTCATGATGAACGAGCAAATGTGCTTTAAATGGCATTTCTTTTATAACGTGTGAAAACGCATTGTACGTTTTTTGAAAGCCGCCATAATAATTTAAATCTTCCGTGTGCCCGCCAACGAGTCCGTATTGCCAGCAATCTTTAATCGCTGTTTGCAGAGCTCTTTGTAAATACGCTTCATCAATGGCAGGCTGAACATGTTTAATCAATTCTTGCCCTTGTTCATATAAGAGTCCTGTTAAGTGATTAGAGGCATCACGACCAATTTTTCCGCCTTTTGGATCTTTCGTCTCTTCCGTTATGTTCGCTTCTTGCAATATGTATGAATTCACCCATGTCACATGACGACAAACGCGCTTTAATAAAATCGGATGTTCTTTAGAGATTTCATCTAAATCCCGTACATGAACTTGTTTTGTATCTGTAAAATTATTTTCATTCCATCCTTCTCCGATAATCCACGTCCCTTGTGGAGCTTCTTCTACTCGCTTCTTAACAAGGGTAAGCACTTCGCTATAAGATGTACAATTTGATAAATCTAGACGAAGCAACCTCTCTCCATACCCAATAAGATGCATATGGCTATCAACGAGACCTGAAATCATTGTTTTTCCTTCTAAGTCATGCAACTTCTCCACAAAATATCGATTTTCTAACTCTTCCTTATTCCCGATATCCACAATTATGCCATTTTCAACGTAAACAGCTTCCACTTTTTCGTTTTCTTCTCGCATTGTATAAATGGTTCCACCATGCCAAATTTCTCCCATATACTCATCCCCTTTTTCCTTTAGTCTACGAAATTAGAACGTATAAAAAAAGCACCATTTCGATTAAAAATGGTGCTTTTCTAAAAATTAATTTTGTTCAGTAGGATTCGTTGTAATTTGCCATTCAATATTAAATTTATCTTTTACTTGTCCGTATGCTGGGCTCCAGAACGTTTCTTGAAGTGGCATGATAACTTCTCCACCTTCTTGTAACTTATCAAATACCTCTTTTGCTTTTTCTGCATTACTAATTCGAATTGCAATCGTTACTTGAGATCCAATCGCATGCCCTTTACCTGGGAATGTATCAGAAATCATAAGTTCTGTATTACCAATTTTTAAATGAGCATGTGCAACGCGCTCTTTCGCTTCAGCTGGAATAGGGTATTCTGGATTTTCAGGCATATCACCAAAAGTTTGCATTACTTCTACTTTCGCATCTAACGCCTCTTTATAAAGCTGTACAGCTTCTTGCCCACTACCATCTAAAACTAAGTACGGATTAATACCTAAAATCATACGGACACCTCTTTTTTTAGTTTATGAAATCGAACTTGTGTTCGTTTTTATAATATCATACGTTTTACATTTCATTCAACTATTTACTTCACTATTTTCAAAATTATTTTGAAGGAAGCTCCATCTCTTGTTTTCTAAGTTCAATACGGCGAATTTTTCCGGAAATCGTTTTTGGTAGTTCATCTACAAATTCAATTTTGCGAGGGTATTTATATGGTGCAGTCAATTCTTTGACGTGTTGTTGGAGCACTGGAATTAATGTTTCTTCGTTCTTGTCTATATTCTCTCTTAATACGATAAATGCCTTCACGACACTTCCGCGAATTTCATCAGGGCTTGCGACAACCGCACATTCTCTTACATATGGATGTTTTACAAGTGCATCTTCTACTTCAAACGGTCCGATTGTATAACCAGAGCTAATAATAATATCATCTCCGCGACCTTCAAACCAGAAATAGCCGTCTTCATCTTTTTTCGCTTTATCACCGGTAATATAATAATCACCGCGGAATTGCATAGCTGTGCGCTCATCGTCTTTATAATATTGTTTAAAGAGTGCTGGTGTTTCAATGTGAACCGCAATATCACCAACCTCTCCTACCTGTACTGGAACTCCTTCCTCATTTACGATATCAACATGGTTTCCTGGCGTCGGTTTTCCCATTGATCCTGGTCTAATGTCCATCCCTTTCATTATACCAACAAGTAACGTGTTTTCCGTTTGCCCATAGCCATCTCTTACTGTAATATCAAAATGCCTTTGGAACGTTCCAATGACTTCCCTGTTTAACGGCTCACCTGCTGATACAGCGCTATGTAACGCTTCTAAATTGTACTCACTTAAGTTGTCTACCTTTGCCATTAATCTATACTCAGTCGGCGTACAACAAAGCACATTCACCTTATTATCATCTAATAAATTTAAATATGTTTTTGGTTCAAACTTACCGTGATATACAAATCCTGTTGCGCCTGAACCGAGAGTCGCTAAAAACGGGCTCCAAATCCACTTTTGCCAACCTGGACTAGCCGTTGCCCATACAACATCATTTTCTTCAATTCCGAGCCAGTTTGGAGCGCTTGTACGTAAATGAGCGTATGCCCATGCATGCGTATGAACAACTCCTTTTGGATTTCCTGTCGTCCCTGACGTATAAGATAAAAAGACCATATCTTCTTTATCTGTCTTCGCCATTTCTAACATATCACTTTCCGTTTCTAATGCTGTTTTTAAATTCGTCCATCCATCTACTGATCGCTCGCTCAGGACGAATTTTTGAAGCGATTCCATCGCCTCTACCTCGTCAAATTGTCCAATATACGGTTCGTAGCTTACGATCGCCTTTACTTCTCCGTGCCCAATACGATACTCAATATCTTTTTTACGCAACATTTCTGAGCTTGGAATAACGACAAATCCTGCTTTAATCGCAGCAATATACGTCATGTAAGCTTCAATTAAGCGCGGCATCATAATAAGAAGCTTGTCCCCTTTTTGTAAGCCACTTTTTATAAAAGCGTTTCCAATTCTATTCGCACCTTGCATTAATTCAAAATATGTAACCTCTCGTCTATTTCCTTTATCATCTTGCCAAATTAAAGCAAGCTTCTCTTTATCCTTCGTATATTTCTCTATTTCCGAAACTAAATTATAAGACGGTGGCGCCAACAATTCCTCTCTCTTCATATAATATCCTCCTTTATTTCTATGCCTCTCTTATATAATAAAGAATTTTCAGTAAATTTTGAACCCTCTTCTTTTGACAAATTTTTTACGCCCATGTCGAAATGAATTTATAACGACGCAAACAACAAAAAGAAAGAGCGGGAGAACCCGCTCTTTCTAAGCCATCGTATATGGGATTATTTTTGGTAACCGCCTAATTGTTGCTCAGCTAGTGAAACTAGACGTTTAGTAATTTCGCCACCAACAGATCCGTTAGCGCGAGATGTTGCATCAGCTCCAAGTTGAACACCAAACTCTTGAGCGATTTCGTATTTCATTTGATCTAATGCTGCTTGAGCACCAGATACTGCTAATTTATTTGTGCTTGCCATGTTGTATCACCTCCTTGTGAGTATAGAGTGTGATAAACAACATGACTTCATGCACATCTGAATGTGGTAATTTATGGGTTTAGAAAAGTTCTTCGAATTTTTCTTCTTCAGCCACTACTTCTACTGTTTGTAATACCATTGTTTCTTTGTTCGCTACAGCCTCTTCAATTAACGGCGCGAAATCGTACTTCGCTTCAAAACGATTTGCTTTCTCACGCTTCGGTTTCGTCGATGGACTTGCTGGTGTAAATACTGTACAGCAGTCTTCATATGGACGAATTGAAATATCATACGTTCCAATTTCTTTTGCAATTTTAATAATTTCTAATTTATCCATCGTAATAAGCGGACGAATAACAGGATAGTTTGTCACTTCGTTAATCGTATGCATACTATCTAACGTTTGGCTCGCTACTTGTCCAAGACTTTCACCAGTCGTAATTGCAAGTGCATTACGCTCCTCTGCAATACGCTCTGTAATACGCATCATCATACGACGCATAACTGTCATAGAATAGCTAGATGGAATTTCTTTATTAATCGTTTTTTGCACTTCAGTAAATGGAACAAGGTGAAGTGTTACACGTTTACAGTATTTCGTTAACTCTTGTGCTAAATCGATTACTTTTTGTTTCGCGCGCTCGCTTGTGAAAGGTGGACTATGGAAGTGAACTGCTTCCACAGATACGCCGCGTTTCATCGTTAAGTAAGTTGCTACCGGGCTATCGATACCTCCAGAAAGAAGTACCATTACTTTTCCGCCAACGCCAACTGGTAAACCGCCAGCTCCCATGTACTCACCACACATAATATAGCTGTAACCACTGCGAATTTCTATACGTACATTCACATCTGGATTATGAACATCTACTGTGATATCCTCTGTATTTTCTAAAATGTGCCCACCGATTTCTGGAAGTAACTCCATCGTCTTCATTGGGAAGCGCTTATCAGAACGGTGCACTGTAATTTTAAATGTTTTTACATCACCTTTTACTTGTAAGAAAGCTGCTAATGCACCTTTTTTAATATCTTCTAATTCTGATGGTACTTTCATTGCTAAGTTAAACTTATGAATACCAAATACATCTTTCAATCTTTCAGAAATTGCTTCATGGTCTTCACCATTTAACTGAATGTACATACGATCATGTGTTGCATCAATTTTAATGTTTGGGAACTTTTTTAATTTGAATTTCACATTATCTTTTAACGTACTTACAAACTTAGAACGGTTCTTTCCTTTTGTCGTCATCTCTCCATAACGAACTAAAATATATTCATATGTCATCATATTTCTTTACCTCATCACTTCATATAATTTTGGCATTGTCTCTTTAACAATACCTTCAAATTGTTTTACTTCTTCCATCGTGTTGTCCGGTGCTAGACTAATGCGAATCGCACTTGTAACTGCGGCGTGCGGTACTCCCATTGACACTAGTACTCGGCTCACTTCATTTGCTTTTGAAGAACAAGCAGACTTCGTCGATACATATACACCATGCTCTTCTAAAGCATGAACGACTACTTCTGGTTTTAAACCGACAAATGATACATTTAAAATGTGCGGTGCCGCATATTCAAGTGACGTATTAATTGTTACAGCTTCCATCTCTTTAAAGAAACGGACCAGCTCTGTTTGTAAATTTTGCAAATGAACTACCTTTTCTTTCACTTGTTCCATCGTCATACGAAGTGCTTTCACCATCGCTACAATACCAGGTAAATTTTCTGTACCTGAACGATACTTGAGCTCTTGTTGACCACCTGATAAGATTGGATCTAATCTTACACCATCACGTACGTAAAGAAGACCTGTCCCCTTTACGCTATGAAATTTATGTCCAGATATTGAACAAAGGTCAATATGAGAAGCGTATAAATCAAGTGGTACTTTTCCTATCCCTTGTACATGGTCCACGTGGAATCTTACTTTCGGATGGTTCGATAATAATGTTCCAATTTCAGCAACGGGCTGAATCGCTCCAGTCTCGTTGTTCACATGAATAATTGACACAAGAATCGTATCTTCACGAAGCGCTCGTTTTACATCTTCTACCGATACAACACCATGCTCATTAACCGGTAAATATGTTACATCAAAACCGAGATCTTCTAATTGTTTATATGCCTCAAACACAGACGCGTGTTCAATATTTGTTGTAATGATATGTTTGCCGCGCGAACGATTCCTCATCGCTATCCCTTTAATCGCAAGGTTATTCCCTTCCGTTCCACCTGATGTGAAAATAATTTCAGAAGGTTTAACGTGAAGAAGCTGTGCTGCAATCGTTCTCGATTGTGTTAATAGACGCTCTGCCTCTCCTCCAAGCGAATGAATAGAAGAAGGATTACCAAAATATTTCCCAGCAACCGTTACGTACGATTGAAGAGCTTCTGGATATGGCTTCGTCGTCGCACTATTATCAAAATAGATCATCGTTCTTCCCCTTTCAGCGCTATCACATCATATAATCATATCACAAATACGTGTAATTACGCTAAGACTACTCAAAGGTTCCGTTTTTGTATAAAAGTGTACATTTCCCCCCGCCATTTGCAGGCATACTGAGTGGTGAAGATTAATAATCAGTGGTGGATGAAACCCCATCACTTATGGTTTCACTTTATTTTGAAACGAACAACCTTACTGTATTCCGCTATTCATTATAGCAACATCGACTTCAAAATTACACAAAAAAACAAACCCTTTATTAAAGGGTTTGCTCATTGTCTACATATTCAGCTATTTTTTGAACAACACCAGGTTCAAGTTGCTCTAATATAGAAGCCGCTTGTTCTAAAGCTGCATCGTATTGATATTCACGGAATAATTTCTCCGCATAATTTAAGCTTTCTGCAAGATTCTCATCATGACTGCGGTATCGGTTACCGTATTGAATTAGTTTTTCAACTAAATACGCTTGTCCAATTAATTCTTCCGTCATTTCAGATACACCATTCACAACTGTGTAGGCTTCTTCTAAACTGCTATTTACAGTATTCATATTTAACGGCTTTACTTCTAATTGCTCATATACAGCTTGCATCGCCATTTGCCCTTTTTGTAAATCTTCCATGATACTCTCTGGAAGACCTGGTAAGTTCGACTTTTGCATAAAACGTTTCGTCTCAAAAATTGTATTTCGCATTTCTTGTAACTTCTCGCGTGCTTCAAATTCTTCTTTGCGCATCGTTTGCAGCATTTCTTTATATTCTGCATGAAGTACTTTTAAAGTTTCACATTGCTCATAAACCTCTTCTAGTTCCTCACGAATAATAGAGAATGCAATATCTTGTTCAGCAACGCGTATTTGCAACACTTCAAAACGTTTCATTAAAATATGCATTTGCTTTTCAATTACTTTTTGTGACTCAATGTCTTTGTCTTGTAATTGATAACTTTGTTTCACAAGTTGTGTTTCTATTTTCGTTTCAATTGTTTCTGTACGAATTTCTTCTAAATCTTCATAAACAGACAGTGTTTTTTGCTCCACATAATGTTTCGCATGCACTTCTTGTTCAAGTTGATCATAAAAACTGTCTAAACGAGTTTTTAAGTTCTCTACTTTTTCTGCTGCTTCCGTTATATGAAGCTCCTGTATATCCATTAAACATGTTTGTAGTTGTGTCGTCATATCGCGGACTTCTTTAGGAATTTCCAAATACTCTAATACATAGCCTTGTCTTATCATATCATCATGGCCTTGTAATAAATCTTCCAGCTGAACTGGTAATGTCGCTTGACACTCTACCAATAAATCTGGAATTTGATGAATAACGATTTCTAAACTTGCTAAACCTTCTTCTAAACTAATAACAATTTCTCTCGCTTTTAAATAATCACCATTATCTGTTGCCTCTTCAAAAGTTTTGAACTTCTCGGATTCAACATCTAACATCTCTTCAATTTTTTGCTCAGCTGCTCCATACATGTGTCGATGAGCAAGAACGCTCTTTTTCATACTACGATATGTATCACGTAACCCTTCAATTTCCGAGCTATTTTTCTCATGGCTTTCTAACAGTTGCTGTAATTCATTTAAAATATTAGTAATACGATTATCAGCGTCATCTAAACCACTTATGGATTCTTTCATCGCATGCTTTGCTTTGCGGAAGGAGAATTGCGAGGCGAATTTTCGCGCTTGCCCTAAATCTTTTTCAGCTTTCGGAAGAGTTGTTGATACAATTTCATCCCACTCTTCACGCCATTTACCAAACAGTTCTTCTGTTTGACCTGTCATATTTAAATCTTTTACCCGCTTTAGTTCATCTGCCACAGGTTTATCTTTTATCTCTTGTTTCCACTGCTCCAGTGCTTCAATATCTTTATATGAACGATTTCTTATCACAAGCTCTATCATGAGCAGCACTAGAATAGAGCTTACTACAATGATAACGATCGTCAGGATAGAATCCATGCAAAAAAGCCTCCTAGTTATATCTCTTTTTTTGTCCGTTCCGTTTATGAAATGGAAGGCATTATGTATAAAAAGGGAATCCCCTATATTTAACAACTAACAATGTTCTAATCATACCATGTAATGACGTGTTTTTGACCTAGTTTTTTTTAAAATTTCATGTTTCTTTAAATGTAAATGTAATCTTTCTTAAAATTCCGCTTATTCTATTCTCCGCCCTCAAATGAATGCAATAAAGAGCTCTCTTTCATATGAGAGACGAAATAAATCTTTCGCATTAGTGGTGGTTCTACAGAAATCGCACGCACGTTACCTTGCATTACGGCTTGCTGTACAGCTGTTTCTGGAAGCAACGTTATACCAAGTCCAGCTCCTACCATCGCAATCATCGGTTCTGCATAAGATGTTTCAACTGCAATTATTGGCTTCGCGCCCATACATTGAAACACATTCATAATCATTTTCCTTACATCGCATATTTCTGGGTATACAATTAGCTTTTCATTTTGCAACTCTTCCATTTTGATTACCCTTTTCGCTCTATACGGATGATCATTCGAAACAGCACAAACGATTTTTTCTTCCCGTATTTCTTTTATATACGTAGCGCCTTCTACTACTGAATCGATGAACATCGCTTCAATTTTTCGCTCTTTAAATAACTCCATCAATACTTTCGTATGCTCAATTTGCCATTCTATTTCATATGTATCCTCTAATAAGTCTTTACACTTTGATATGTAATGAGCCGCTAAACTCGGTAATATCCCTATTGAAATTTTCCGTTTCTCTTGATATTCCTTCATTTCCGTTTTCACTACATTTATTTGCTCCAAAATCGGTAACATTCTTTTTATAAATAACTCTCCAGCTTTTGTTAATTCTACCCCTTGAGCGGAACGTTTTAATAAAGTAACCTCTAAGTCAGCTTCTAATCTTTGAATTTGTTTACTAAGCGCTGGTTGTGAAATATGTAAAAGCTTACTTGCTTTTGATAAACTTCGCGTATGCTTTACTTCAATAAACGATCGTACTGCCTCCAAATCCATCCTACACACCTCTAACAAAAAGTTATAACTGCCATAAAAAATCGATATTTCCTTCTACAAAGAATTACTCTTTATACTTATTTTATCAACTTACTATAACGAAATAGAAAGGGGAATGATACTCTTGGCAAAAAAACAAATGCTACTCGGATCCATTCTATGCTTACTTGCTGTAACGGCTTGGGGATTTATGTTTCCTGTAATGGCAAATGCCTTGCAATTTATCGATCCGTTCTTCTTCACAACTATCCGATACGGATCAGCAGCTATGATTTTCCTTATTCTGCTCTTAATTATCGAAGGGAAAAATTCTCTCCGCTTAGAAAAAAGAACACTTTCTTTATTCTTTTACGGAACAGTCGGTTTCGCTGGGTATGGATTTCTCATTTTCTATGGACAACAACTTGCTGGGCCTTCCGGAGCGATTCATGCGGCTATGATTCAGTCTCTTATGCCACTTATCGCTCTGTTATTACAATGGATAACAAAAAATCGCCGTCCACAATACTACACATTTCTCTGTATGTTCGTTGCATTACTCGGTGTTATGCTTGTCATTTCAAAAGGAAATATTGACTTATTATTTGGAGCTGCAAGTCACGTATCAACGAATATATTTATGTTATGCGGCGTTACTTGCTGGGTAATTTACACGAATGGCGGTGCTAATTTCAAGTCTTGGTCACCACTTAGATACACAACATTAACTTGTTTATTCGGTTCTATTTCACTCGTTATAATCGTTACTGCATTAACAATCACAAATATAATTTCTGTACCGTCACTGCATACAGTTATGAGCGTTCGTTTTGAACTCTTTTATATGTCGATCGTTGCGGGGGTTATCGCTGTATTTTGCTGGAACACGGGAAATCGATATATTTCATCTATTAACGGCATATTATTTATGAATTTAGTTCCTGTACTTGCACTTATCGGTTCTATGTTTCAAGGTTATACTGTCGATAATATAGAAATTGCCGGCGCCTCATTAACAATTATTGCGCTAGTATGCAACAATTTATGGCAAAGAAAACAAGATATAAAAATCCCCACCTCAGTTCGTTAGGTGGGGATTTTTCACATATGAACAGCTCTTGGCAGTTCATAATACATACTCGCTTTATATAATGTTCGTTCCATCCATTGCTCAATTTCCTTCGTATACATTTCTAAGAAAAACGTCTCAGACGGAAATGAGTGTAGCACCTCTGATATATATTGTGGATATAAAAATGGCATATTCATCATGCCTTTTAATTGCGTCATAAACATTGTAAAAGATACCTTTTTAAATTCTTGCTTCATTTGTCCTTGTTTAATGATTTGCTCTATATAATATCTTTCTCTAGAAAAATAAACGGTCATCACTTCACGAATTAATGTCGTATCAAGCGAAAGCTCTCTATAAAAAAAACGTGTCAGTTCTCTATTATCAAATTGATATCGTAAAATCCGGCGCACCATTTGCACCATCACATCTTTAGCCGATAAATATTCTCTCTGTTCAAATGACGTTTCAATTACGTGAATATATCCTTCTAAAAAATCAGTAATAAGCTGTTCTAATAAACCTTGCTTTCCAGCAAAATAATATGAAATATTCGCTACATTCACATCCGCTCGCTTTGCAATGTCTCGCACTGATGTCCCGTCATAACCTTTCGTATTAAACAACGATATTGCCGCATCAATTACCTTTTGTTTCGTCTGCTTCATGCGCTCACTTCCTCTCAATGAACAGCTATAGTTTAAATTTCTTGACTTTTAAGACAAATTCCTTTAATTTTCTATCGACAAAGTCATGTGAAATACATCGTATTTTGCTATCATTTTACATATCTCGATAAAAAGGGAGTTGTTTCCATGTTTACAAAAGAAAGTTATGCAGGATCTCGTGAAGAGCAATATGAGACACTAATTAAACAACTGGATGCATTATTAACTGGCGAACCGAACGTAGTCGCAAACTTATCAAATGCGTCCGCACTATTAAATCAATTTTTAGATCGCGTTAATTGGGTTGGCTTTTATGTAACAGAAGGAAATCAGCTTGTTCTTGGACCATTCCAAGGAATGCCAGCTTGCGTGCGCATTCCGTTCGGACGCGGTGTTTGCGGCGTTGCAGCTGAAACAAAAACAACGCAACTTGTAGCGGACGTGCACCAATTCCCAGGACATATCGCTTGCGATAGTGCCTCTAATTCTGAAATCGTTGTACCTATTATGAAAGAAGGAAATATCATTGGTGTACTCGATATTGATAGCCCTGAAAAAAATCGTTTCGATGAAGTAGATCAGCACTATTTAGAAAAGTTTGTGGAAACACTCCTAAAACATATTTAAAAAAAGAAAAGAGTGAGCTATCGATTAAGTACGTAACGTACGAAACCGATAGCTCACTCTTTTTTATTGATTACTAACAGTTGATATCCTCTTTAGTGCCTGTTCTAAATCAGAAACGATATCTTCCCATGATTCTAAACCGACAGATAGGCGTATTAAATTATCGAAAATACCCATTTCTTTTCTTAGTTCAGCTGGAATAGCTGCATGCGTCATCGTCGCTGGATGCTGAATTAACGTTTCTGTATCACCTAAACTTACAGCAATTGTAATAAAATGGAGGTCATTGATAAACGACTGTGTTTCCTCTTTTCCACCTTTAATTGAAAAAGAAATAACGCCCCCGCCTCGTTTCATTTGCCGGGATGCTAATTCCCCTTCTGGATACCAAACACCTTCTACCGCTTCATGATTTTTCAAAAACGATACAATTTTTTCCGCATTATCACAATGACGATCCATTCTTACTGCTAATGTTTTTAATCCGCGTAACAATAACCACGCGTCAAACGGCGCCATAATACCGCCTATATCTTTTCGCATCGGACGGATTTTGTCAGCTAACGCTTTCGTTTTACAAATTGTTACACCCGCTACAACATCCCCGTGACCACCAATATATTTTGTCGCACTGTGAACGACGGCGTCACAACCGAGCTCAAGAGGTCTTTGTAAATAAGGTGAACAAAACGTATTATCGACAATAACAAGCAAGTCATTTCGCTTCGCTACCCCGATCACCTTTTCTAAATCAATTAATTTCATCGTTGGATTAATCGGTGTTTCAACGAAAATGAGCTTTGTATTTGGACGAATTTTATTTTCAATATCAGTCTCTGTCTCCATATCACAAAACGAGTGAGTAATCATAAATTTTTCTTCTAATATTTCTAAAAAACCGTAAGTACATCCATATAATCCATTTGAACAAATAATATGATCTCCAGCCTTTAGAAAACCGATTAACGTTGCTGAAATGGCTGCCATACCTGAACCGAATGCCAGCGCTTCCTCTCCACCTTCTAAAACAGCCATACGTTCTTCAAATAATTTCACAGTTGGATTCCCAAGCCTTGAATAAATATAAGATGGATCTTCTCCCGCAAAACTCGCTTCTCCTTGCTGTGCTGTCTCAAACGTAAATGTAGAAGTTTGAAATAAAGGTGGTGTTAAACTCCCTTTATTTTCATTTGATTCATATCCGTGATGAATTAATGCTGTCTCCATATGTTTCTTTTTCATAAAAACATCCCCCTTATGTCTTTATTGCCACATATCCACCAGAAAAAATCTGATGAACGTTTTTACCACATTTTATGTAAGCGTTTCACTTCTGTTTCTATTTCTTCTTTTATATTATTTTAAATTCCTTCTTGCTAATTTCCAAAATTTATCTGCATAAAACAAAAAGGGAGTCGCTTGACGAAATCACAGCTAAAAGATATAATAGCGTTTGTGTAAAATAAAAAGGCAGCCTTGTAATGTGAGTTTATCGTTTGTATTTTGTTCCTCTGCGGAGGTGTATCTCGTAACTCCCTGCTGCTGGAGCGAAGGTACATGAAAACAAAATACCCGTAAATATCGATTACGTCTGTTTTTATTTTACGAAAATAAAAACATTTTTAAAGGAGGAGTCAACTATGGCTCGTTATACAGGTCCAGCATGGAAACTGTCTCGTCGTCTTGGAATCTCTCTAAGCGGCACAGGAAAAGAATTAGAAAAACGCCCTTACGCACCAGGTCCTCACGGTCCTAACCAACGTAAGAAACTTTCAGAATACGGTTTACAATTACAAGAGAAACAAAAACTTCGTCACATGTACGGCATGACTGAGCGTCAATTCCGTCGCACATTTGACCAAGCAGGTAAAATGCCTGGTAAGCACGGCGAAAACTTCATGATCCTTCTTGAAGCTCGTCTTGACAACCTAGTTTACCGCATGGGCTTAGCTCGCACTCGTCGTGCAGCTCGCCAATTAGTAAACCACGGTCACATCACGGTTGATGGAGCTCGCGTAGATATCCCATCTTACCGCGTTAAACCTGGTCAAACTATCAGCGTTCGCGAAAAATCTAACAGCCTTGTTGTTGTTAAAGAAGCGATCGAAGTTAACAACTTCGTACCAGAATACTTAACTTTCGATGCTGATAAGTTAGAAGCTACTTACACTCGTCACGCTGAGCGTCCTGAGTTAGCAGCTGAAATCAACGAAGCATTAATCGTAGAGTTCTACTCTCGTTAATCTCGGTACTCTGCAAAGAGTTGTATTAAAAGCCTTAGGAACCTTGTTTATCAAGGGGCCTGGGCTTTTTTTATTTATATAACTGTCGTATGTATAGTAAGATACTTCAAGGAAGTTTTTTCATGAGTTATGGATAATCGTCCTTGCTTCTCTTTTATTCATTTCAACGATTGGATTCTCTTTAATACTAGCTCCGTTTATTGTGCAGAATTTTATAATCCACCTTCATTACATGCTGTTATACTTATTCCCTTAAACATATAATCATTTCGTTTTCAGACTACTCCTTTTTTCATTACTTCCAAATCATATCTCAATAGAAAAAGCTACCAAAGAAACTAAAACGTTCCCTCTGGTAGCCCTTATTTATATATTAAAGTTATTTATTTTCCTCTTTTTGAACATATACATAAGCATCTTTCTGCTCTTTATGTACATCAACCTTAGTATTCTCTGCAAGCTGACCCGCATTTAGCAAAGAAAAAATAATGAGCGCTTCTAGTGACATTTTGTTTTATCACTCCTTTCTATTTGTTATACGTTTATCATACCGCTTACATGTGATTTCCGTATGAACTCGAAAAGGAGATTAAAACAAAAAAGTTGCAGGACTACTAACTGCATTCTATCCCAAAAATAATTTATTAAAGCAAATTATTACGTTATAATAACCAGAAAATGGGAGGGTGCTTCATTTTGACAATAAACCAAATGGTTCAACTAGGCAGTTCGTTTATGCTGTTTATTACTTCAGCTTTGATTAGTTGGTATCAAGGGAGTAATTTAATAGACTATCCCGATGAATGGAAATATAGCGCAAAGTTTACGAATTATTTCAAAGGGACAGTTTTAAATTATGAAGATATTTATCAAATCGATTTCTTTATATATGCAGCAAAGTTTTATCCCGTAGCATTTGTCGTTATGCTAATTAGCTTACTTTATATGTTGGTATTAATTCTTCATATTCTATTTAAAAGAAATCCTGAGGCAATCTAAAGTGAAACTTTAATCAGTGGGGGTTTTGTTCATCCCCCACTGATTATTAGTCTTCACCAATCGGGCGTTTACGGGCAGCCCGACTCCCACCTAACTTCTTTGCTCCAGCTGAATTTTGAGGTGGGAGTCTTACTGCCCGCAAATAGCGGGATAAATTCATACATAAAAACCCCGAATCATAGACTTTTCAGCCTACAATTCGGGGTACAATTTGTTTTAAATTCTTTTCTGATTAGTAACGGATTAAGAAATATTTCTTCTTACCGCGGCGAATGATTGTAAATTTACCTTCGATGCGGTCGTTTTCTGTTACAACGTAGTCTAACGCTTGTGTACGCTCACCGTTTACGTAGATTGCACCGTTTGTTACATCTTCACGTGCTTGACGTTTAGATGGTGAAATTTTGCTTTCTACAAGTAAGTCGATTAATACTGTATCTTCTGCAGTACGTTCTACAGATGGTACGTCTTTGAATCCTTGCTCGATTTCACTTGCAGTAAGTTCAGCTACAGAACCACTGAATAATGCAGCTGAAATTTTAATTGCTTGCTCTAACGCTTCTGCGCCGTGAACAAGTTTTGTCATTTCAGATCCTAATGCTTTTTGTGCTGCACGTTTTTCTGGCGCTTCAGTTACTTGCTTCTCAAGCTCAAGAATTTCTTCATGAGATAAGAATGTGAAGTATTTTAAGTATTTAACTACATCACGGTCATCTGTATTGATCCAGAATTGGTAGAACTCGTAAGGAGTTGTTTTCTCTGGGTCTAACCAAATTGCGCCGCCCTCTGTTTTACCAAACTTCGTACCGTCAGATTTTGTAACAAGCGGAATTGTTAAACCGAATGCTTTCGCATCTTCTTCTGATTTACGGATTAATTCAAGACCAGCTGTAATGTTACCCCATTGGTCACTACCACCGATTTGAAGACGGCAATTGTGCTGTTGGTATAAGTTTAAGAAGTCGTATGATTGTAAAATCATGTAACTGAACTCAGTGAATGAAATACCAGTTTCTAAACGAGATGCTACTGTATCTTTTGCTAACATATAGTTTAAACCGAAGTTTTTACCGATATCGCGTAAGAATGTAATTACATCTAAGTTACCAAGCCAGTCATAGTTGTTAGCCATCGTTGCTGGGTTGTCCACGTTTTCAAACTCTAAGAAGTTTGAAAGTTGGTTTTTAATGCTTTCCGTGTAGTAAGCAACTGTATCTTTCGTATTTAATGTACGCTCTGCTTTTTTACCACTCGGGTCACCGATCATACCCGTACCACCGCCAACAAGTGCGATTGGTTGGTGACCAGCTAATTGGAAACGACGTAACATTAATACTGGTAACATATGACCGATGTGTAAGCTATCTGCTGTCGGATCGAAACCACAGTATAATTTAACGCTTTCTTTTTCTAATAATTGCTCAAGGCCCTCAGCATCTGTTTGCTGATTAATTAGACCGCGAAATTCAAGATCTTGTAAAATACCCATATCCTACATACTCTCCTTTAAGTTAAGTCTAGCGTGAATGTTGAAAACATAAAAAAATCGCCCCTTCAAATAAGGGACGATTTTAATCATCGCGTTACCACCCTAGTTGCAGGCAAAAAAGCCTACCACCTTATTTACATAACGGCTTAGCACCGTCTTTTCCCTTTTGAATACAATTCAATCGAAAAAAGATGCTCTAGGGGCGTAATTCGCGATCATCTATGTGCTGATTTTCACCGACCATCAGCTCTCTAAAACAGGGAAATGATCACTACTTCTCCCTTTCCACGCTCAATTATTCATATACTTTTCTTTATATCATTATTTACTAGTATGTGTCAAATTGAAGAAAACAGGAAATTTAATTCGAATTATAAAAGTCTTTTACATTATAAAAATTATTAAATTCCTCTTTCGTCCCTTTTGTAAATTCCATTCTTCCTGAAGCAGTATCTTCTGGACTAAAATAATACAACATTCCATCTTTTAATTCTAATGTTGTCATTACATTTTTCCCGCGATCAGTCACATAGAAATTCACAGTATCTCTTTTATGATTTACGACATTTCCTTGAATAACTTTTTCTTTTCTCCTTTTATTATAGAAAACCATTTCAATATACTCATCATTTATTTCTCGAATTTGAATATAGTTATGATATTTTTCCGTATACCAATAACCTTTCATCGTATTAAACGGAGATGAATTCATATAAATAAGGACGATACTACTAATGATAATTAAGAAAGCAAGCAAAGCTCTTTTCACTAATTTTTGCTCCCATAACATAGCCATCTTACTCTTTACAGGTAATTTTTCTTTATTGTCTACTTCAGTCACGAAATCATCTTTTCTTACTTTCTCTAAATAATGACCACAACCGTTACAATAATTATCGTAATCTTGAATTTTTCTTCCACAATTAGAACAATGTCTCACTTTTTCCACCTCTATTCCACATTAAACATTAATATATTAACATGAAACACCATAACAAATAGCATAATTTTAGGTCTAACAAAAAAACATACCGTTTTCAAATACGGTATGTTTTTCACTCAAACGAATAATAGTATTGTCAGCAAAGAAAGAACTGGAACACCAACTAATAACGAAACATGAAACACAATCGATAAATCATTTCCAATAGTCGCTTCCACAGGATCTTTCGCCGGAGAGGCAAGGAATCCAAGTAATCGATCAAAGCGACTTACCGTTTTCGGAAAATCCGGTATTTCTACATGATCGCTATCTAAATGCTGCTTTAATTTATACTCTTTCTTAAAGGGATTTCCGCTCAATTTCATCCACCTCCAGCAATTTTTTCAATTTTTTTATACCATTATGAAGTCTCGATTTCACCGTTCCTACAGGAATACCTAAAACCTCTGCAATTTCCTTTTGCGGCATATCATGATAATAAGAAAGAATAAGGACCGCTCTCTGATCCTCAGGAACTTTTAAAACAGCCTCTCTTACGGTAAGTCGATCCTCTTGTGAAAATTCCATCTCTTGAACCGGCACTAAAAATGGTAAAAGAGAGCGCCATTTTTTTCTTCGGTTCAATTTATTAATCATAAGACGATAACCGATTTGAAATAAATATGTTTTAACTTTCCCCTTTTCAATTTCATACATATGTTTCTTACGTTCTAACGTTAAAAACGCGTCCTGTACGAGGTCTATACTCAATTGCTCATCACGGTTAAATCGATATAAAAATGTATATAGCGCTGGCTTGATTAAAACATATAGTTTTTCTCCCGCTTGCTTATCTCCATTTTGATACGCAAGCATGAGCTCTTCCTCAATCCCAATCTGCGCCATGTTTTTTGATCTCCTTTATTCCTTTTAACGTTAATGAAATACGGGAAATTAAATATGCACTTGCGACAATGATCCATGCTTGTGACTGATTCGTAAAAAATTGAACATATGGGTTTTGAATCGTAAATCCACTTAAAACTAAAATATTTAACGCCAGCACACATATGCATGCATACACGGCAAGACAGACCGAAATTGTATCAAATACATTCCAGCAAAAATATATTTTTGTTTTTGTAAAATCAATTTTATTTCCATTTTTTCGTACAATATACTTCTTATCAAACGGAATAATGATTGAAAAAATAACAATCATTATAATCCCAACTGTAATCATTGAAATTTTAAATCCAATTGGCATCGGTAATAGCAAACCACAAGAAAATACGACTATAATTCCAATTAAAGCAAAAGTAAGCATCAATTTATTAGACATATAAAACGCCTCCCTCATCTATTCTTTCATAAATGTATACAGACGAGGAAGGCACTTCGTTCAAATATTATTTTATTTTTTTAATAATTTTTGCAGGATTCCCGCCAACTACTACATTATCCGGCACATCTTTCGTTACAACGGCGCCAGATGCGATAACCGCATTGTCTCCAATTGTTACACCTGGATTAATAATCGCTCTTCCGCCAATCCATACGTTATCGCCAATTGTAACTGGTTTTCCGTATTCTGATCCGCTTATGCGCTCTACTGGATCAAGCGGGTGCGTCGCTGTATAAATGTGAACTCCTGGAGCTAACATACAATTCACTCCGATTTCTACTCGGCATACGTCTAAAATGGTGCAGTCAAAGTTTGCGTAAAAGTTTTCACCAACGTGAATGTTATAACCGTAATCACATCTAAAAGAAGATTCAAGATGAATATTATCTCCTGTCGTTCCGAATAGTTCTTTTACAATTTCGCTACGCTCTTTTAATTTTATTTCTGGAGTGTCATTTAACTTTCTCGTTAAAATGCGCGCTTGCTCTCTGTCTTGTACTAAAACAGGATCAGCTGGTATGTACATTTCCCCTTGTATCATCTTTTCTTTTTCTGTTTTCATTTCCTTCTCCCCTTCCAACACGTATATATAAGTTTATAATAACACAAAAAAGAAAGGTCTGAACGTATCATCGTTCAGACCTTTCCTCTTAATCTTCCATCGTCGATAAATCACCTGTTGGTAAGTTTAATTCCCACGCTTTTAATACGCGGCGCATAATTTTACCACTTCTCGTTTTCGGTAATTTATCTCTAAATTCAATTTGTCTTGGCGCCGCATGAGCTGCTAGGCCTTTCTTTACAAATTGACGAATCTCTTCTTTTAATTCATCAGACGCTTCATATCCTGCACGAAGTGCGATAAATGCTTTAATGATTTCACCGCGTACTGGATCAGGAATGCCAATTACACCAGCTTCTGCTACAGCAGCGTGCTCGATTAGTTTACTTTCTACTTCAAACGGACCAACGCGCTCTCCTGACGTCATAATTACATCATCAATACGTCCTTGGAACCAGAAGTATCCATCTTCGTCCATATAGGCAGAGTCTCCTGATACGTACCAATCTCCCGGCATGAAGTAAGACTCATATTTTTGCGGGTTATTCCAAACTGCACGCATCATAGATGGCCAACCTTTTGCAATTGCTAAGTTCCCCATTGTGTATGGAGGCACTTCATTTCCTTCATTATCAACAATCGCTGCTTTTACACCTGGAATTGGTTTCCCCATTGAACCTGGGCGGATTTCCATACAAGGATAGTTACAAATAACTTGTCCACCTGTTTCTGTCATCCACCACGTATCATGAATACGAAGTCCAAATGCGCTCATACCCCAGCGAATTACTTCTGGATTTAATGGCTCACCAACACTTAATACGTGACGAACTTGTGATAAATCATATTTTTTAATTGCTTCTTGTCCAGCTCCCATTAACATACGGAACGCTGTTGGTGCACTATACCAAACTGTTACACCGTAATCTTGTAACGCTTCATACCACGCTTCCGGACTAAAGCGTCCACCTAAAATAATATTTGATGCCCCCACTAACCACGGTGCGAAAATACCGTAAGCCGTTCCAGTTACCCAGCCAGGATCAGCTGTACACCAATATACATCATCTTCTTTTAAATCTAATACCCATTTCGCTGTTTGATAGTGCTGAACCATTGCGTTTTGCGCATGAAGGACGCCTTTTGGCTTACCAGTAGAACCAGATGTGTAATGAAGAATTAAACCGTCTTCACGGCCTAACCATTCGATATGTAATTCTTTTGAAGCTTGTTCAAATAAAGGATTGAACGCTACAGTTTTACCGCCTTCTTCTGCATTGTCTCCAACAAGAAAGACTGTTTTTAAAGCTGGTAAATCATTTAATGGTATGCGCTCTAACAATTCAGGAGTTGTAATTAACACCTTTGCTTCGCTATCTTCTAAACGATCGCGAACTGCGCCTTCCATAAATGCTTCAAATAATGGTCCAACAATTGCCCCTAATTTCACTGCACCAAGAAGTGCGAAATATAATTCTGGGGAACGCGGCATAAAAATAAAAACGCGATCGCCTTTCTCAACATCGCCATAGTTTTTCAGGACATTTCCTGCTTTATTAGAAAAATCCTTCATTTCCTTAAATGTATATTTCTCTTTTCGCGATCCATCTTGATAATAAAGGGCTACTTTATTTTTACGATCGGATTTCGCATGCTTATCAATTGCTTCATACGCCATATTTACTCGGCCTGTCTCATTCCAAGTAAAATTTTTATTAACCTCTTCCCAGTTAAAATTCGCGTATGCCTCATCATAATTCGGCAAATTATTTTCTCCTTTAATGACAGGAAGCGTTTCCACTTTCATACTTTACATCCCCCTCATATGTATTCTATTATCTATTATAATGATATTATTTAAAATTTTCAGTATATTTGTTGATTTTTAGACAAATTTTTAATGACAAAATTCGATTCACATCGCATATATTATAAAGTACGATATTAATAGATTCCCAAACCCTCAAGGTGGTGAGCAATACATTGATTCATAAAAAAATATATAATGCCAGAAACTTAAAAACAGCGAAAGGCACTTTAATTATTGAAGGTCCTGTCTCTACACATAACTTAGAAATGTATGAATTTCATCCAGACTTAATTGCGTTTCGTCCTGCCGAGCAGCAATATAAAGCAATTGTCGAAATTTCTAAATTACCAGAAGCTCGTCTCATTATTGCTAGACATGACCAAACGATCGTTGGATATGTTACATACTTGTATCCTGATCCGCTCGAACGATGGTCAGAAGGAAAGATTGAAAAATTAATTGAACTCGGGGCGATTGAAGTTGTCCCAGCCTTTCGCGGTTGCTCTGTCGGAAAAAACTTATTAGAAGTTTCAATGATGGACGATCATATGGAAGATTACATTATATTAACGACTGAATATTATTGGCACTGGGATTTAAAACAAACAGGCTTAAATGTTTGGGAATACCGAAAAGTAATGGAAAAAATGATGAATGCTGGTGGTTTACAATGGATGGCTACAGATGATCCTGAAATTTGTTCACATCCTGCCAACTGTTTAATGGTCCGCATCGGTAAACGCGTTGATACGGATTCTATTCAAGCATTTGATCGTCTACGTTTTCACAATCGTTTTATGTATTAATAAAGGGGGCAACTGGAATGATTGTAGAAGAAATTATGAATCAAAATGTAGTAACACTACATCCAAACGATACAATTGAAACAGCAATCCGAACGATACGTACGAAAGGCATTCGGCACATTCCAATTGTCGATCAAAATAATCACGTTGTAGGCATTATTTCTGATCGGGATGTAAGAGATGCAAGTCCGTCTATTTTAGATGAACAAGTTTCACTCGATATGCTGAAGCAACCGCTCGAACTCATAATGAAACACCCTGTTATGACTTGTCACCCTCTCGATTTCGTTGAGGAAATTGCGACTTTATTTTTCGAAAATAAAATAGGCTGTCTTCCTGTTACGAAAGCTGGAAAACTCGTAGGTATCATTTCCGAATCTACAGTACTGCACACGTTAGTAAAATTAACAGGTGCGCATCAACCAAGTTCACAAATTGAAATTCAAGTAAAAAATGAACCTGGTATTCTTGGAAAAGTCGTTGCTATTTTTAGTGATTTACAAATAAATATTGTGAGCGTTCTCGTCTATCCAGCAAAAGATGAGAATGATAAAGTACTCGTTTTCCGCATTCAAACGATGAATCCTCTAAAAGTGATTGATGCACTTGAAGCAGAGGGCTACCGCGTATTATGGCCAAACATAATGGGGATGCAAGCATGAGTAGCGCCTTCATTTATTCGGATGACTTTCGGGGCTATTCTTTTAGCTCTGATCATCCTTTTAACCAACTACGCGTCACACTTACGTATGATTTATTACAAAAGAGTGGTTTTATCTCCCCTTCTCAAGTCATCTCGCCAAGAATGGCTACAGATGAGGAAATTGCATTCATTCATACAGAGGAGTACATAAATGCGGTAAAACTTGCTGGAGAAGGAAAGTTAGAAAAATCAATTGCGATGACATATGGACTCGGAACAGAAGATACACCGATGTTTCCAAATATGCACGAAGCAAGTGCATTACTCGTTGGCGGTACGCTAACAGCTGTCGATGCTGTTCTTTCCGGGAAAGTGAAACATGCACTTAATTTAGGCGGCGGCTTACATCATGGCTTTCGCGGTAAAGCATCTGGCTTTTGTATTTATAACGATAGCTCTATCGCAATGAAATATATTCAGAAGAAATACGGTTTACGCGTTTTATATATTGATACAGATGCTCATCACGGTGACGGGGTACAATGGTCTTTTTACGACGATCCTAACGTGTGCACCATTTCATTACACGAAACTGGACGTTATTTATTTCCTGGAACTGGCGCAGTAAATGAACGTGGACAAGGTAATGGATATAGTTATTCTTTTAACGTTCCACTCGACGCTTTTACAGAAGACGAATCGTTTTTAGATTCATATCGAACAGTTGTAAAAGAGGTTGCAGCATACTTTAAACCGGATATTATTTTAACGCAAAATGGTGCTGATGCACATTATTACGATCCACTTACACACCTTTGCGCAACGATGAATATTTACCGTGAAATACCGAAGCTCGCTCGTGAAATTGCTAATGAATATTGCGACGGTCGCTGGATTGCTGTCGGCGGTGGTGGCTATGATCACTGGCGCGTCGTACCAAGAGCTTGGGCACTCATTTGGCTCGAAATGAACAACATCCAAAACATCTCAGGTTATCTCCCTCCAGAATGGATTGATGCTTGGAAAGGACAAGCAGAAACAGAACTTCCCCTCACATGGGAAGATCCAGACAACATGTATCAACCTATCCCTAGAAAACCAGAAATCGAAGAAAAAAATGCATTAACTGTAGCGAAATCCCTTGAAATTATTCGGAATAATATGAAAAAATCTTTGTATTAAACAGAAAGGAGGCTCGTTTTTGAACGGTCTCCTTTTATTTTAGTTTCGGCTTCTGTCGGGAAATCGATATATTTTGAATTGCTAACAGACTATCCATGGCTCTAATAAGAAAAGGAGTGATATTATGTGGAAACAACAAATCATCAATACAAATCGTGGCACATTCGAACTTTTTGCAAAAGGCAATGGTGAACCGCTTTGTATTACACATCACTATTCGCAATTTAATGAAACTGGCGATTACTTTGCAGATGTTTTCACTTCTACGCATCGTGTATTCCTCATTAATTTACGAGATGCTGGTAACTCTGTAAAAGCCCAGTCAGAAAACGAATTAAGTATGATTGAAACGATTCACGACTTAGAAGCAATTAAAGAGGCTTTGCAATTTTCTACATGGCATTTCGCCGGCCATTCAACAGGCGGTATGCTTGGTCTTTTATACGCGATTACATATCCAAACTCCTTACAATCATTAGTCGTTGTTGGAGCTGCAGCCAGTGACTATACGAAAACACCAAACTGTATTTATCATCCTGAACATCCGCTGTTCCATTATATGCAAGAACTTATCGAGAACTTAAAAAGCCCTCACCTTACAAATGAAGAACGAAAAGAACTATCTACCAAGCGAGCGAAATTATCTTTATATATACCAGAAAACTATGAATCTTACTTTCATAAACCAATTCATAAATCACTGTCTGCCAATCGGATGAATGCTTTCAATAAAGAATACCCACACTTCAATCTAAGAGATTCCCTTTCTTCTATCCAAACAAAGACACTCATTATGTGTGGAAGACACGATGTACAGTGCCCGATTCAATATTCCATTGAGATGCATGAGGGCATACGCAATTCTATATTTGTCCCCTTTGAGTATAGTAATCATTATCCTTTTTTAGAAGAAGCTGCTCAGTTTACTTCTACTACTCAAAAATTTTTGTGGATTTAAAAGAAAATTACGGACTCACAAAGGCATAAGCCCGGAAGGAGAGAACAAGTTTATTAATGTTATTTTACTAAAGGAGGAGAATAGAGTGAGAGAGAAATTATTAAGAGTTGGAACGACTTATATTCCAGTTACCGATGTAGAACTTTCTTCAAACTGGTATGTAAACAAATTGGGAGCAGAGTTGAGCTTTAAAGACGAAGACAAGGCTATTATTAACTTTGCAAACCAAAGCTTTTTTCTGATTAAATCTCAAGATAATCAAAGCTTAAATTTTGTCGATTTTCACGGTGAAGAACGCTTTTCTTTAACATTTGAAGTTAATGGCTTACATGCACTAGAATCAATTCATAGAGATTTTATTAAAAAAGATATTATGATTGGAGAGATTGAAAACAGAGGACATGCTGGGAAAAATTTTATTTTTTACGATTTAGATGGTAATAAATTTGATGTTTGGAGTGAATTGAGTCCTATTTTCAAAGAAAAATACCTACTATCACAATAAAATATATCGATCGTTCTAATATGGAGTTAACTTTTACAATTGGCGAAAATATTGAATAACATAGATAAAAAGAGACGAGGCTTATTCCATTAAAGCCTCGTTAGTGAGTTAATTCTCAGAAGAAATATTTCATACTATAAACAAAGAAAAGATAAAAGGAACAGAGCACTAAACCTAAATCAATTAATATCGACTTTTTATCTCCCTCTTTTAAACTTATCGTAAAACCAGAAATACTTTTAACCATCCAAAATACGACCAAAAATAACCAACCTAAATGGTCATTTGTATAATCTTCATCATAAAACATTTGTATTGCACCTAATATTAATAAAATAAGTACGACATTAGTTCCAACCCTTAGAGCCCTATTTGCTTTATTATTTTTCAATGTATAATCCCCAATTCAACACTCCCTCTTAAACTATCCTGCTTTTTAGCAAAACTATATTAGTTTTGCTTCTCTTTATATTTTAATAAAAATCACCTAATATTACCATTACGTTTTTAACACCTCGAATGACAACCAAAATAAACCTTTACATATAAAAAAACGTATCATTTTCAAATCTATTTTTTGCCATTCTCCCCAGCCTATGCTACAGTTATTTCGTCACATAGCTATACAGCTAGACAACTTATATATTCATAATAAGGTGGGAAAAAAACATGAGAAAACCTCGTATTGGGATGATTGGATTAGGTAGTATTGCACAAAAGGCTTACCTTCCAACACTGACAAAGGAAACCGATTGGACTTTTGTGGGAGCGTTTACACCTAATTCGGAGAAGAGAAAACAAATTTGCCAGCAATATCGTATTCAAGATTTTCATTCTATTGAAACATTAGCTTCGGAATGTGATGCAATCTTCGTTCATAGTTCAACTGCTACACATTATGAAATCGTTTCTGAACTTCTTAAAAAGGGAATCGATGTTTATGTTGATAAGCCGCTAGCTGCTACTACCGAACAAGCAGAGAAGCTAGTTGAAATGAGTGAAAAGTATAATCGAAAGTTAATGGTGGGATTTAATCGTCGCTTCGTTCCTATGTACGTCGCTGCAAAAGAGCAGGCTAATGATACTTCATGGATTCGAATTGAAAAGCACCGCACAAATAAAGTGGGGCCATATACGTACGACTTTACTATGCTAGATGATTACTTACATATTGTAGATACTGCTCGTTGGCTAGCTAATGATGACCTTAACGTCGTTCACAATATGATGCAAATAAATGAAAAGAATGAACTTCTTTACGGACATCATACATATACAACTGCAAATGGACTTTTACTTTCTACGGCGATGCACCGCCATGCAGGTACAAATTTAGAACAAATTGAACTTGTAACGACAGGTAAAATCATTCGCGTAAAAAATATGAACACATTTGAAATTGAAGAGGAAAACTCCGTTTCACAAAGTGGTTCACCATCATGGGAGACAACGTTAAAGCAGCGCGGATTTGAAGATGCTGTTCATCATTTTATCGAATGTGTACAAGGTGATACAAAGCCTATTGTAGATGGATTAGAAGGATTAAAATCTCAACAAATGCTCCAATCTCTACTACAAGCTGTAAACAAAAATTAAAACGGATACATTTTTCAGAATTTACTTTCATTCCCATTTCCTCTTTATTTCTATCATAAATTTCTATAGAATATGTTGATAGGAATTATAAATTTCATAATGAATCGTGGAAAGGATGGGATTGACACATGTGGAACGAGTTTAAAAAATTCGCGTTCAAAGGGAATGTAATTGATTTAGCTGTCGGTGTTGTAATCGGTGCTGCATTCGGTAAAATCGTTAGTTCTTTAGTAAAAGACATCATTACACCATTACTTGGTATGATACTGGGCGGCGTTGACTTTACAGATTTAAAACTTACATTCGGTAAATCATCTATTATGTACGGTAACTTCATCCAAACTATTTTTGATTTCTTAATTATTGCAGCTGCTATCTTTATGTTTGTTAAAGTTTTCAACAAACTAACATCTAAAAGAGAAGAAGAAGAAAAGAAAGAAGAACTTCCAGAACCAACAAAAGAAGAAGAAATTCTTGGCGAAATTCGCGACTTACTAAAACAACAAAACTCTTCTAAAGATAGAGCATAATTGAACGGATAAAAAGGCATGCCCCTCTCGGGACATGCCTTTTTTATATGCTATAACGTTTCCGAATTCATATGAATAAATGCAATAATACCTGCAACCATAAGTACCATAATGCTACCTGCAAATAGTGTAATACCGATAAACATTAAACTCGTACTTAAATCTATCGAAATACTTTCAGTAAAAATTGAAATTACATACGTGATAAGGGCGATTCCTGCAAGAATACTTCCTGGAACAAATCGCTTTAAGCCATTTTGTTTTAACGTCATATATGCAAAAATAGCGGTCATGCAAAGCGTAATTATCCAAAGAACGATCATCTCTTCTCCCCCCTCACAAGCCTTTTCTTTCTATTATACATGACATTGCCCTATAATAGTTAAATTTGCACTTGTGTGACATATAACAAGGGATAACCCCAACCGTAGCGAATGTCTTATGAAGAATCCCAATCACATTATCATTATCAAAGCAACGTATTTACAATACCCGCTTCACTTGTAGCAAGTATTGTTTATAGAGTAAAGCATCAAGCATAAGGAGACCGATCTCATATGTACGCTGTAAAATTATTATTGGAATCTGTTCATTCAGGTGAACTTAATCCTAGTAAAATTGATGAACATTATGAAGAGAATCACGATACACTTTTTGAAGAAAGTATTATTCTCGTTAAGGCGAACAGTTTAGAGGAAGCTCACGAGCTAGGTGAAAAGATAGCTATACAGTCTGAAGATACATACGATAATATGTACGGTGAGCAAGCAACATGGACGTTTCGAAAAGTGTTGCATGTTTTCGAATTAGATGACACACCATTTGAGACAGGAAAAGAATTATATGCACGCTTTTTACATGTTAAGAAAACTGAAAGTGTAAATACAGTAGTTAAACACTATTATCCTGAATATGAATAAGAGCTCACAGCTATCGCTGCGAGCTCTCTTATTCTTACTTCGTTGAATCTCTAAATTGGATACGGTGAGGTAAGATAACTGAGTGATCTTCTACTTTTTCTTTGTTCATATATTTCGTTAGTAGACGCATTGCTACTGCACCGATATCATACATTGGTTGTACAACTGTCGAAAGCTGTGGGCGTACCATTAATGCAAGACGTGTGTTGTCAAAACCAAGCACTTCGATATCAGTTGGTACGTTTAATCCCGCGTCTTGTGCTGCGTGGATTACACCTAGTGCCATTTCATCAGAAGATACGAAGATTGCTGTTGGTTTTTCATTAATGCTCCAAAGTCTTTCAAACGCTTCTATACCTGAATCATATGTGTAATCTCCATCAATTATAAGATTTTCATCATATGAAATACCTGCTTCTTCTAAAGCTTTTTTATAACCTTGTAACTTCTTCGCGCTTCCTGCTTTATCAATGAAAGGACCAGAGACGAAACCGATACGTTTATGTCCTTGCTCAATAAAATGCTTCATTGCATCATAAGCGGCTTGTGTATAATCAATATTTACTGATGACGTTTCATTTTGCTCATCAAATGACGCTGCTAATACAATTGGTACTGGAGATTTTTTAAATTCTTCAACGTGAATATCTGTAATATCTTCACCCATGAAAACAATTCCGTCCACTTGTTTCCCAAGCATCGTATTTAATAAGTGGAACTCTTTCTCTTTGTTCTGGTCAGAGTTACTTAAAATGATGTTATATTTGTACATTGTTGCGATATCTTCAATTCCACGAGCAAGTTCTGCATAAAACGTATTTGAGATATCGGGGATAATAACACCCACTGTAGTTGTCTTCTTACTTGCTAGTCCACGTGCTACCGCGTTTGGGCGGTATCCTAAAAGATCAATTGCTTCTAATACTTTCTTTCTTGTTGTAGGCTTTACGTTTGGGTTACCGTTCACAACACGTGATACGGTAGCCATTGAAACGTTTGCTTCACGCGCTACATCATAGATTGTTACGTTCATCTCTTCGCACACTCCTTCTATTTATGTTATCTATTTTATGTATCGGTTCACTTGAATGAAAAAAAGACATCAACTCTATTTGCAGATGCCAACAATCGTCCCGAGTTCTTCCTTTTACTAATGATACGATAAAAACGCAGGCTCATACAATATTTTCCCGCAAAAGTTTCGAAAAAATTCGCTTCTTTTCTTGTATTTTCGTATTTTTTATGCAAAAAAGGACATTTTTGTAAAAATCTATGCAACAAAGGCTATATAGACTAAAAAACCTATTGTAATTTATCCCCAAACACTTTTACTTCTTTCATAAACTCATTGAATTCCGGGATATCCATTTGCTGCGCTGCATCTGATAAAGCAACAGCAGGATCTGGGTGTACTTCAGCCATAATAGCATCAGCACCAATTGCCATCACCACTTTTGCAGCCGGCAATAGAAGGTCACTTCTCCCTGTAGAATGCGTTACATCGACAACGACAGGTAAATGGGTTGCTTTCTTTAAAATCGGCACAGCGGAAATATGAAGCGTGTTACGCGTCGCTCTTTCATATGTGCGAATACCGCACTCACATAAAATGATATTACCATTCCCCTCTGCCATAATATATTCTGCTGCATTAATAAATTCTTCAATTGTTGCTTATAAACCACGCTTTAATAATATGTTGTAAGGTCGATGTTTCAAATGGACCATTATTATTCTCCGCAATTAAATTCAGCATTTCTCTTTCACGTACAGGATCAAAACGTTTCACACCTTGTACTTCTTTTAAGTTCCCAACCCCTTGTACGAGACGGCCTCTTTCGTTCAATAACTCTAATACTTGTAGATTGATTTGATCGATATTAAAACGTAACCGATCTAATTCTTGCGATGCCATAAGAAAGCCACCTCTTTTAAATTTCTTCATTAACTTTTTTAAGATAACTTATTATAGCTCATACATACGAGGTTACCACACGATATACAACATAGAATAATGTATTAAACAGATAGAAAAAAGACGTGGAAATACCATGACAAGAAAGCAGAAAATCCGTAGTGTAAATTTAAATCACTATATTCCGGAAAATTTATATAATAAAAAAGACAGCTTAAAAACTGTCTTTTTTTATTATAGGAAAGAAACAAACGGTTTATCGCTGTTTTTCTCTTTTATAATAACAGCCTCGATTTTATTCTCGGACTTTATCTGTAATTGAACTTTAGCATCTTTAGGGAATTTCTCTAACATACTTTGAGCAGCCATTTGAGAGAGTGCCATTAATTCTGACTTACCATTATATTTAACGACAATATCCATATTTAATTTATCCATCTTATTTTGCTTATAAGAAATCTTAGCATTAACAGGGATATAATCTCCTGGAGAAAATTCCTTTATTGCTTTAGCAAAATCATTTAACTTTTTATTATCTTCTCCATGTGCTCCCTCAAATTCTTGAGAAGGATACGAATACGATTTTTCATCAATAGCATCCCAATTTCCAAGGTTTGTCTCGTTCTTTTGAACAGAAGCGCTAGAAATATAAGTACCATTCTTTAAAGAACTTGTACTTTCTTGCTTAAATATAGCAAACGTAATTGGAGATTTGTTATATTTATCATTTTTATTAATAGCTTCTATAAGTTGCTTAGCAACTTCAGTACCTTTAGAAATAGCTTCCTCATTAGATACACTTGAAGACATAGATAAACCAATAACAACACCAGATAAGCTTAGTTCATTTGAATTCTGTTTGCCGAAGTAGTCCTGTTCTATAATATTAGTCAAAACTGGTACTTCTTGTTTCGTAACTAATTCATCAATTGTTTTCTCTGGAATATACTGATTTAATTGTAATACGTAATTTTCTGTATCAAATTGTTTTGAAGCAATATTCATTAAGCCACTTTCATATTCTGCTAAATCTAGTTTAGAATTAGTTTTAACATTAACTGTATTAATTACCTTTTGTTCTTTTAAAGGAATAACAGTTCTATAGTAATCCTTAGAAACAGCAGTTCTTGGAATCATACTTTTTTCTTTCGTATCTTTCTGTACAACTTCATCTTTCTTCTCAATAGTATTATTACTGCAAGCCCCCAGTAATAAACTTAAGCTTGCGATGAATAACGCCATTTTCTTCATTGCTTAAAACCCACTTTCAAAAGTCAATTTACTTAGTTTTAATGTATCTATAGTGTACCACTAAATATATTGCAACAAAATAAAAAAGAAGCAAGCCTCTCGCTCACCTCTCTACTTTACATTCTCTTCCAAAGCTTCTTTTTTTATATTCCAATGAGATGTATGCCATACTACCATTCCGTCTTTTATGTATAACACTTGCGGAGATTCATGCTTAATACCGTACTGCTCTGCAACATGGTTCGAAACATCTCTCGCATCTTGTACGTATAAGTAATATGCTGGCACTTCTCTTTCTTCACCGCAATACGCTTGAAACTCTGTATATGCACCGTGACTAATTGGGCATGTCGTACTATGTTTAAAAAGAACATAAGGCTCGTTCTTTTCTACTAACTCTGTAAATTCTTCAATCGTTTCAATTTTTATCATACTCATCATTACTCACCTCTCATGCGAAGTCTAGAGCGCTTCTCTCTCTTTTCAGCCTTCTGCTCAACTTTCTCAAGTTTACGCTCTTCTTTTTCAATCTTTTTCTCTTGTCTCGTAGCACGGTAATGATTGTATACTTCAATTGCTGCGCTGCTCCACTGTACAACTTGTGCTACTTTATCTGCATTATTTTCAATTTCATCCGTAACAGACTCTGAAACATTGCGAAGCTTCGTATTTAAAGAGTGAATCGTCGTTCCGATTCCATCTACACCTTCTACTACTTTATTTAGCGACTGTGACTTCTGTTGAATATCATCAGCTAACGCATTTGTCTTATGTAATAATTGCTCCGTCTCTACGCTTATTCCTTGCATTTGCTTTTCTAAACCTTCTAACGTACTTGCAACATTTTCTAACGTCTTCTGAACCGATAACAACGTTCTGCATACATACACTACTAATACAGCGAAAGCAACCGCAATAATAGCCGCACTTACATATAAAAGAACTTGCATTTCATCACTTCCTTTATCTTTTTCATACTTTCTCTTATTATACAATCATTTTCCGTTTCGTTCTAATCCCTATCTTATCATTAGAATTTTCATACTTATTCGTTAACTGTAACATAAATCATTCAACAAATTCCACTAAGTAGGTTACAATAGGAGAGGATACATAATTAGTAGGGAGGCTTTACATATGAAAGATCCACGTATTGAAAAGTTAGCATACAATTTAATTAACTACTCTATCCGCTTACAAAAAGGTGAGAAAGTATTAATTGAAAACTTTGGCTTACAAAAAGAACTTGTAACAGCACTTGTAAAAGAAGCATATGCAGCTGGTGGTTTCCCATTCGTTTCTTTAAAAGATCATCAAGTAGATCGCTCTTTATTAATGGGTGCTACTGAAGAACATTTCGAACAAATCGCTGCATATGAGGCTAGTGTAATGAAAGATATGGATGCTTACATTGGCCTTCGCTCTGGTGATAACATTAACGAACAAGCCGACGTTCCAAGTGAACGTATGAAAGTTCACGGCCAAACAGTTGGTAAAAAGGTTCATAGAGACATCCGTGTTCCGAAAACACGCTGGGTTGTTCTTCGCTACCCAAATGCTTCTATGGCACAGCTTGCTAAAATGAGCACAGAAGCTTTCGAAGACTTCTACTTCGAGGTATGTAACTTAGATTACGGTAAAATGGATAAGGCAATGGATAGCCTTGTTACATTAATGAATAAAACAGATAAGGTTCGCTTAACTGGTCCTGGAACTGACTTAACATTCTCTATTAAAGACATTCCAGCTATTAAATGCTCAGGTCATTTAAACATTCCAGATGGTGAAGTATACTCTGCACCAGTTCGCGATTCTGTTAACGGTACAGTTTCTTATAACACGCCATCACCTTACAACGGCTATACGTTTGAAAATGTACAACTTAAATTTGAAAATGGCCAAATCGTTGACGCAACTGCAAACGATTCAGAGCGCATTAACAAAATCTTCGATACAGACGAAGGCGCACGCTACGTTGGTGAGTTCGCAATCGGCGTAAATCCATACATCTTACATCCAATGGGAGACATTCTATTCGATGAAAAAATCGATGGCAGCTTCCACTTCACACCTGGACAAGCTTATGACGATGCATGGAACGGCAACAACTCTAACATCCACTGGGATTTAGTATGCATTCAGCGCCCTGAATACGGCGGCGGTGAAATTTACTTCGACGACGTATTAATCCGTAAAGACGGACGATTCGTTGTAACTGAACTAGAAGCTTTAAACCCAGAGAACTTAAAATAATATGAAAAACGCTCGGAATTCTATCCGAGCGCTTTTTCATTAATACTCTAATAATTTTTTAGCCACATCTTCTGGTACTTTAAAACTATTTTTATTTTTTATTTTATTAATTTTCAATTCAACCTCAACATAAGGGACATCTTTATATACTGTCATAGTACCAATTTCATGTAACTCTTTTTTATCTTTACTCGAATCCAATAATTTCGGTGTATCCTCTTGATACATTTTAAACGTTTTCCCTTGCGGAGTATTCACAGGAGTCGATTCCATTTCCCACTTATCCATTTTTATTGATTCAAACAACTTTGTGATTTCTTTCTTATCGGTAATTGTTTTTTTATCACTCGAATCAGTAAGCGATTCAATTTCAATTTTTTGTGCCTTTTCTAAACTAACATCAGACTTCTCTTTCTTCGCACTACATCCTATTAAAAGAATAGATGTGGTTAGCAAAAACAAAAATAACATACAGATTTTTTTCATTTCTAATCCCCCCGCACTATATAGAGCTATTTTTCTCGCTTTTTGTTTGCTGAAAATGAAAATAAAATAAAAGTGCCACTGCGATAGTACCTATTAATATCGGAACATATAAGGGCAAATCCCATTTAATATATACTCTAATGCAACCAACAAGCACAAACAAAATTTCCAAACAAAATAAAGTGAAACTTTAATCAGTGGTTGGTTTTGTTCATCCCCCACTGATTATTAGTTGAACCAATCGGGCGTTTACGGGCAGTTGATCTCCCACCTTACTTCTTTGCTCCAGCCGAATTTTGAGGTAGGAGTCTTACTGCCCGTTAATGCGGGACAAAGGTCTTACATATTTCATTACTTACCTACCATCTCTATTTTTACATATGGATTTTCTTTCTCGATAAGCGCCAAAAGTCCATCCTTATCTTGCGGCATCGTAATCATATGTACTTTATATGCATTCGTTGTAATCTCAAATGATTTTCCAACTTGACGAACAACTCTTATATCTTTTAATACAACGTCGTCATTTAAAATTCCGTATTTTAAAATACCATTTTCTACTTTATGTTTTTTAATGAATATTTCCCAAATGAGAGGGACATTTACAATAAAACATAATCCCATCCCAATTAGAGCTGAAGCCCAATCCCCTTTTCTTGTAAAGAACATAACTATTGGATATACCACCATAAAAGCTAACGTTATACTAACGAAAATTATTCCTAACTTACTTCTCTGAATTGGAAAGTTCATACCACACCCCCCTAATCCAAATTATACCATAATTTCCATTTTAGTTTATAAAAAAAGATCATTTATAAATGACCTTTTTAAATAATATATCTATAAAATTTCTTATCTACCTCTAGCACTGGAAAACTTTTTGGCAACTCTTCTATACTCACGCTTTGAAAACCATTCTTTTCATAGAAACGGTGTGCTGCTAGAAATTTAACTGTTGTTCCTAAATAAATGTCTTCCAAGTTCTTTTCCTTCGCCCACGAAATCGCTTTTTGAAGCAGCATACTTGATACTCCCCATTCTTTCCCCCGAAACTCTTTCTTCACAAACATTTTCCTTAACGCTACTTGATGATTCCCTATATCTAATAAAGCTACAGTTCCAACTACTTTTCCACCGTACGTTGCTACCCAAAAGTTTCCGTGATTCCTTTGATAGAACGTTTCTATTTCAAGTAAGTCAGGCTGCTCTTCTTTCGTAATTGGGACATTGTACTCTTTTCGCTGAATATGAACAATGAGATTTACTACTTCATCTTGGAACTTACTTTCATATGGAATAATACAAATCTTCTCGCTCATCGAATATCCTTCCATTCTGAAGCTAGTAAACTATAAACAGCAATATCCTGAAAATGATCGTACACCCATTCTTCATCTCGTAAAATTCCATCTAACTTAAACCCTAAACGTTCTGGGATTGCACGACTTTTCGCATTTTCGACACCGCAACGAATTTCAATTTTATTCAGCTTTAAATTATCAAATGCATAATGAAGCACAGTCTTCACACTTCGCGTCATAATACCTTTCCCACCAGCATCTTCTGCAAGATAATATCCAAGACTCGTAGCTTTCTTCCCCCAGCTCACCGGATGAATCCCCACCATCCCAACGAGCTTTCCTTTATAACGTATGCCAGCTTCAAATCCATCTCCCTCTGCAAATTTCTTTAACCACATCGGAAAAATATCATCATAAGCAGCAGCTGATTTCGTCCCATCTACCCACGGAAGCCATCTTCTTAAATGATTACGATTTTGATCTATTAATTCATATAGTCCCTCTTTATGATGTTTTTCTAATAGTTGTAATTCGATTTCATCATCTACTCGGAGTGTGAACATGTTTTTTAGCCCCTTTTTTCTTATTATTCTAACATTTTAAACTGAAGAAATGCACCACAATATATCAACGATCTTTAAAATTTATCGAATTACCAACTAAATTCGACACCATCTCACACGCCAGCCACAGCAAAAAAAGACGCACAGCCATAGCTATGCGTCTTTCTTCTTACTTCTCTGCAACTTGAACTTCTTTTACGTAAGCTGCTTCGAATTTTTGGATGTCACCTGCGCCCATGAAAATAAGAACGCCGTTTTTATGTTTCTTTAATACCTCTGTTGTTGTATCTGTAATTAGTTCTGCACCGTCAATACGCTTTTGCAGATCCTCAATTGTTAATTCACCTTTGTTTTCACGTGCTGATCCGAAAATATCACATAAGTATACTTGGTCAGCTTTACTTAGGCTTTCTGCGAACTCATCTAAGAACTTCTCTGTACGTGAGAATGTATGCGGCTGGAATACAGCGACAACTTCACGCTCTGGATGTTTTTGACGAGCTGCTTCAATCGTTGCATTAATTTCTGTCGGATGGTGTGCATAGTCATCAATGATAACTTGTTCTCCCATCGGCTTTTCATTAAAGCGACGTTTAACACCTTCAAATGTCGTTAGTTGATGTTTAACCGCTTCTACATCAACGTTTTCGTAATGGCAAAGCGCAATAACTGCTAATGCATTTAATACGCTGTGATCGCCGTATCCTGTAATTTTGAACGTGTCATAATACGTATTACGAACGAATACATCGAATATAGTACCATCAGTTCTCTTTTGGATGTTACGTGCTTGGAAATCATTATCTTCTCCAAATCCATAGAAAATAACAGGTACTTTCGCTTGAATTTTTTGAAGTTCTTCATCATCACCACATGCAATAATACCTTTTTTCACTTGCAATGCCATCTCTTGGAATGCATTAAATACATCATTGATGTCTGCAAAATAATCTGGATGATCGAAATCGATATTTGTCATAATTGCATAGTCTGGATAGTAAGACAAGAAATGACGACGATACTCACAAGCTTCAAAGACAAAATACTTACTATTTTCTACCCCATGCCCAGTTCCATCTCCAATAAGGTAAGATGTTGGGTGTGCACCTTGCATTACATGGGCTAACAAACCTGTAGTTGATGTTTTTCCATGTGCACCAGTTACTGCAACACTTGTGTACTGATTCATAAGGTCACCTAAGAAGTGATGATAACGATGTACTGGGATATTTAATTCTTTTGCTGCTACGATTTCTTCATGCGTATCAGGAAATGCGTTTCCCGCGATAATCACTTGTCCTTCTTTAATATTATTTTTATCAAAAGGAAGGATGGAAATACCACGCTTTTCCAATGCTGTTTGTGTAAAGAAACGCTTTTCATAATCAGACCCTTGAACAGTATGCTTCATGTCATGAAGAATTTGTGCTAATGAACTCATTCCTGTTCCTTTAATTCCTACAAAATGGTAAACTGTCATCTTAAAGAACCTCCAACATTTCGAACTAATACAACGGCCTATCTATAAGACAGTATATGAATCTTTTCTTATTTTGGTAATCATCATACATTTCTGATGCAGTGAATTTCTTTTTATATTCACTTATCAGTGATAAACTCGTACGTACTTCTTTTATGTCCATAACACATTTATTATAGCAAAAAACAAGCCGCTATACTATGATAACAGAAAAACTGATAGGGTCAATCACCTATCAGTTTTTCTCGCTTTTACATATCTTCTTTTGCTTCTAATTGAACACGCTCTAGACGTGGATTTGGACGGTATTTACGACCAGCTTTCGCTTCTGGTTTTCCATTTAATTCTACGTTATCACCAGTAAAACCAATATTCATTTTTAATAAGCTACTTCCTACTCCGTATATATCAACAGGAACATTTTGAGCTTCAAATTCACGAATACGCTTCTCATCAAACCCACCAGTTACAACGATATCTACATGTTGGAACCCTTCCTCATCAAGAGCCTTACGAAGTGCAAATACAAGTGATGGATTTACACCACGTGGATCGAATGTTCCAAGTACTTCTGGGTGACGAATGAAGTATTGATCAATCATTGTACGAGACGTATCGACACGTACACCTTTTAATGTTGATCCAAATTCACGCGCTACGCGAAGTGCATCTGTAATGACATCATTGTTATAATCAATTAGTACGACTAATTCATCTTCTGGGAATTTTTTATGATATGCTTTTGCTGCTTCAACAACATCACCATTAAACATTTGAATTAAAGCATGAGGCATCGTCCCCATACCACTTCTGCCCCACCATTCATTCATTGCATGCGTCGCTTGCGCGCTCATACCTCCGATGTATGCCGCATAACCGTCACCAGCTTGTTGAGTATAATGATCGTCACGATCTCCCATGAAAATAACCGGTTTTTCTTTATCTACACTACGTGCAGCTTGGACAACGTTATATACGTTTGTCGCAACTGATGTACGACGAGCTAAAATCCCATCAATTACACCTTCTAAAAAGCCGAAGTATTCATAAGGACCATGAATTGTTAAAACTGTTTCAAACGGACTAATATTATCGCCATCCTTTAAGGAATGAATTTCTAATTCCTCAGGATTTTTGGCGAATGTTTGTAGCAATGCGATTACCTCATCTGCTCCGCAAAGAACTGCATGTTCTTTTTGGAAAAACTGCATTGTTACAACACTTTTCGGGCGAAATTCTTCAATGATTTCTCTAGTTTTTAAAAAGTAAACGGCAGAGAACCAGCCTTCTCCAACACGTTCATCAAATTTAAATGTTTTATTTGTTAGTCGATTTATTTCACCTTTTAATTTTAATTCAATTTCTTTCATGTCGCTTTACTCCCTACTTTACTATCCAACATTTTCTCTTAGTATACAGCAAAACCGTTTCCTATACATTCGTTTCCTGCATAGCGGCAAATTCACCCTCGGAAATAAGGACATCTCTCGGTTTCGTTCCTCTTGCTTCAGAAATAATCCCTTGCGATTCCATCTCTTCAATTAGACGTGCCGCGCGATTATAACCAATGCGGAATTTTCTCTGTACAGAAGATGTGGACGCTCCCCCTTGATCTACAACAAATTGACATGCATCAAAAAATAGTTCATCTTCAGACTCACTCTGCTCTGATTTTGCTAATAAATCCTCTTGCTTAAATAAGTAATTTGGCTTCATTTGCTTTTTCACATGATCAACTGTTCTTTCAATCTCATCATCTGATACGTATACACCTTGTACACGAACTGGTTTAGACGTGCCGTTTCCTAAAAATAGCATATCACCACGGCCAAGTAATTTCTCCGCGCCCCCAATATCGATAATCGTACGCGAATCAACTTGAGATGATACCGTAAACGCAATACGCGTTGGAATGTTTGATTTAATTAAACCTGTAATAACGTCTACAGATGGACGCTGCGTCGCAACTAATAAGTGAATACCACAAGCACGAGCTTTTTGTGCAATACGACAAATCGCTTCCTCAACATCACCAGGAGCAACCATCATTAAGTCCGCTAACTCATCAATGACGATTACAATATAAGGTAATGTCTCACCTGGGATTTCTCTCCCACTTACAATCGTATTGTAACGAGTTAAATCACGAGCACCAGCATGAGCAAACAATTCATAACGGCGTTCCATCTCTTCAACCGCCCACTTTAACGCAGCTGTAGCTGCTTTTACGTCAGTAATAACAGGTGCTACAAGATGTGGAACAGAATTGTATGGTGCCAGCTCAACCATCTTCGGATCAATTAGTATCAACTTCACTTCATGCGGCTTCGCTTTATATAAAATGCTCGTTAAAATCGCGTTAATGCACACACTTTTCCCTGAACCAGTTGCACCCGCAATAAGTCCATGTGGCATTTTTCGAATATCCGTTACAATTGGATCACCTGAAATATCAAGCCCCAGCGCAACTGTAAGCGGTGATTCACTCTTTGTAAATACAGGACTTCTTAAAATTTCACGCAGGAATACTGGCTTACTTTCCTTGTTTGGAACTTCAATTCCAATTGCACTCTTCCCTGGAATTGGCGCTTCAATTCGAATATCTTTCGCAGCTAAACTTAACTTAATATCATCACTTAAATTTGTAATTTTATTTACTTTCACACCTGGGTCTGGTTGTACTTCAAAACGAGTTACCGCCGGCCCTTGTGACACATTAATAACATGTGCTCCAACATGGAAATTATTAAATGTCGTATTTAATAATTCTTCCTGTTCTTCTAGCCATTCCGTATTATCTAATGCTGCCTGCTGTGGAATCGACAACAACGTTAATGGCGGAAGTTCATACTTCGGTGGCGTTTGTAGTACGTTGCGCATATCGTTCTCTTTTTGATTTACAACATATGCTCTCTCTTGTACTTGTTCAGCCACCACTACTTGTTGCATTGGTTTTTCTTCCGCTTGGGTTTCTAACACTACTTGCTGCATTGGTTTTTCTTCCACTTGGGTTTCTACCGCTACTTGCTGCATCGGTTTTTCTTCCATTTGGGTTTCTACCACTACTTGCTGCATTGGCTTTTCTTCCGCTTGGGCTTCTACCGCTACTTGCTGCATCGGTTTTTCTTCCATTTGGGTTTCTACCACTACTTGTTGCATTGGTTTTTCTTCCACTTGGGCTTCTACTACCACTTGCTGCATTGGTTTTTCCGTTACTCGTTCACCGACAGTAGATTGCGTTACGTTCGTTCTTACCGCATGTCTTTCCATTAACCTCTTTCTGTCTTGTTTTAACATGACAACGTTAAATGGAACATGACGCTTTTTCTCACGTTTCGGCTCTTCTTTTTGTGCAGCAGGCTGTTCTTCAACAACTTGTTTCTTTTCATCAGCTTCTTCAATTAAAACATTCGCAAAGCTTTGAACATCTTTCTTCGTTTGCTCATCTGCTTCTGAAACTGGTACGAATACTTCACTTTCTTCCATGAACTCAATTGTTTCTTGCTGAGAAATCACTGGTTGCTCTTTAACTGCTATATTTTCTAACGACTCTGTATTCATCGTTTCTTCAATTAATTCTTCTTGCGGTGTTTCCTCTAATGCGAATTCCGTAACTAATTCTACTTCCTTAGATTCCTCTAATTCCACAACTTCTTCTGCTTCCTTAGATTCCTCTACCTCCGCAACCTCTGCTGCTTCCTCAGATTCTTCTAACTCCGCAACTTCTTCTGCTTCCTCAGGTTCTTCTAACTCCGCAACTTCTGCTTCCTCAGATTC
>NZ_JAKUGX010000011.1:0-114888 GCF_022664195.1 Bacillus cereus group sp. BfR-BA-01316 | reverse complement strand
AAGTAACAACAGGCATAGGCACTTTAAATGGTGGTCTAAATAAAATGTCAACTGGCTCAACCCAGCTAATCGATGGAGTAAATAAACTAGCAGATGGATCTGGAAAAGTGACAGATGGGCTCGTAAAGGTAAATGATGGATCAGGTACACTGGCTGAGAAACTTGGTGAAGGTGCAGAAAAAACAGGAGAAGTAAAAGGAACGGATAAAACGTATGATATGTTTGCAAGCCCAGTAAAAGTGAAGGTGGAGAAAATGGCGGAAGTTCCAAACTATGGAACAGGATTCACACCATATTTCTTATCACTCGGTTTATTCGTTGGGGCATTACTATTATCTATCGTATACCCATTACGCGATACAGTCGGCGTTCCGAAATCAGGATTTAGTTGGTTTATTAGTAAGTTCGGCGTTTTACTATCAGTCGGTATTGTTCAAGCAATAGTAGCAGATGTCATATTACTGTTCGGATTAGGTGTAGAAGTACAAAGCATTCCATACTTCATACTCTTTAGCATTGTTACGAGTTTAGCGTTTATCGCATTAATTCAATGTTTAGTAACAGCATTCGGTGATGCAGGACGTTTCATCGCCATCATCACATTAATTATTCAGCTTACAACAAGTGCTGGAACATTCCCGCTAGAGTTGATTCCGAAGTTTTTACAACCATTTAATGCTTGGTTACCGATGACATACTCTGTATCAGGATTGAAAGCAGTCGTATCAAGCGGAGACTTTAACTTCATGTGGCAAAACATAGGAATGCTTATGATCTTTATCGTTGTATTATCACTTGGAACAATCGCTTCATTAACTTGGATGCACAAACGACAATTTAAAAATATTGCTGAAAATCAATCAATTGAAGCTTAAATAAGGAAAATAAAAAGACACCGAAATGGTGCCTTTTTTATTGGTCTTGCTTTATTGGCTGAGAAAGTTCATTTGTTTTTCTATTTTTACGGAACAAGTATATAACAATACTTATAAGAATAATTGTAGCTACAATCCAAACAAATGGGCCATATCTTTCAGCAAAAGTATATAGTTTCATGTTGCTGGCAATGTCCTCTTTTGTTTTTCCTATTAGAATTTCAGAGCCGCTATAACCTTCAAGCGTATCACCTTTTTTTATGCCAAAAATAAGAACGTCTGATTTGTTTTCTATTCCGGTGTATCGGTATCCTTTACCTTTAATTGTTAATTGAGTATCATCCTTTTTTAGTGAGTAATCTTCGGCGGAAATATCTTTTCCTGACAGTGTAATTGGTTCCATTGAGAAGCGGATTTCTTTTAATGCAGGAAGAGTCTCATTGTTTAGTAAGAGCTGCTTTGAGATATACTGCTCGGTATCAATGTTTTTCCAATTAGCCTTTCGTCGTTTATATGTATTAATTTCAAGAAGTGCGAATTCTTTATTTTGAAGTTTTTCCTCTGTAATAGGTTGTGCGGTAGTTAATGTTCCTTTTAATAAAATCACACCGTCTTTTGCAGATTGAAAGGAAGAGACTTCCTTCTTTTCCTTTAATGCATTGATAGCACCTCTGTAATCCTCTTTTCCTAAAAGAACAGCTCCTGTATGTACGGTTAAAATAAGATATAGGATGCTTAATACTATAATAGCTTTTTTCACTATTTCCCCTCCAAAATATGTATAAATTAATCATAACATAATTTTCCATATAAAATTTCTCGATTTGAATAATAGGTTACAGACATAAGAGTTATAAGTAAATTAAGAGAAGTGTGGATGAGAGGAGTAAAAATAAAAAAGAGATACAGTTGTAAGAAAGGCGAACTGTACTTCTCTTTTAGCTGAAAAGTATTTTCTTCATGATGTAATAGTTGTTTTGTATCCTCTAAAATTCGATTCATTACATATAATCCTTTTCATTTGAAATACAGTCTATACGGATATTATTATACCAAGAAAGACCATACACCAAATATGCAACATTGCATATTTGGTGTATGGTCTGTTGAATATTAATCAGCATTGTTATTACTTTCCAAAGAACATCTTTTCTTTAGTTCACTTACAAATCTTTCAGAATCCTTCGGTGAGATTTTCACACTTTCAAAAGTTCCAGATGTGTAAAAGATTTTATAACAATCTTTTGAAGAGAGAATACGATACCCAATTAAAATGTCATCTGTTTTTGAGATCTTCGTTATATGACCGTACGGAATTTTACTTCGAAATGGTCCACCTTTCACGAATAAGTGGTCTTCATAGAATGTATATGTAATAGAACTCCATAATAGGAAGCCAGAAGATACAAAGAAAATAGATAGTAGAATGTATACGTCTGTCGTAGTAGCTTCATCATCAAATAAGAGAGGAAGTATTGTTGCAGCGCCTGTGGTGAAAATAGCAAAAAAGATAATAAATAAGAAAAATTTATCAATTTTAGAGTGGAATGTCATTTATAGCCCTCATTCTCCTTAATTTTACCATATCGCATGTGCAGTCTAAACGAAAGAAAAGGATTTACAACAATTTACAGAGAAACATAGAGTAGAGGAGTTGATATGATGAAAGGAAATCTAACTTATTATTTTATCTTATATCCACTAATCTTCTTTCTTGTTTTCACCCTTTCACCTATCTTGTTTCATAGAGAAGAATATACAAGTATGAAAGATACATTTTGAATACTTTTATTCTACTATGTGCTAATTAGTGGCTATTACTTTATGGATGTTGTAAGTGAAAGAATAAAGAAAAATGGTAAGGACAAACAATAAAGTTTTATTACATCAAAATTGATGGAGGATAACAAAATGACCGAAAGTGAAATGAAATTTAGGGATACGACCATTCGTAACTTTTTCGATAAAGAGGACCGCTTAAACTCGATTCCAGGTCAAAAAAAGAAAAAACTAGTTTTGTTAGAGCATCTGATCAGCAAATTAAATACAGAGAATCAATATACTGAGAAAGAAATCAATGTGTTCATAAAACAATATCATGAAGATTTTTGTACAATTAGACGAGAATTTATCGTGCATGGGTTTTTGGATCGCGAGGATAATTTGTACCAAATAAACGGGAGAGAAGTATGGACGAAGTGGGAGGAGTTAAAATAATGAATCAGCGGGGGGATTCCACTGATTATGAGTCCGCGCTAGTCGTGCATTTTCTTTGTAGTAAGTCTATGAACTCTTCAATATTTGAACTTGTAATGTATCCCAACGTTATATATTCATCTTCATAGTAAAATATTATTTTTTTATCAAAGATTCTTCTCTTCGTTTCTATAGATAGAATTTTTTCATACTCGAATTCGGCAATTAATGTATTTTTAGATTGTCCATAAAAGAGAAGTCTTCTATTAGTAGCCAGTAGCATGCCCGGATACGGAACTTTATGCGTAATAATATAGCCAGTAAGTGAACAATTTAAAGTAGATATAATAACTTCGTCTTTATGTAATAGTTGTTTTGCAGCTGTTAAAATTGGATTCATTGTATGCATTCCTTTTATGTGGGTTTATAAATATTGTATCAAAAGTGAAAAGATTCTCAATATGTAATGTTGCATATTGAGAGTTTTGGAGATTCCTTAGTTTGATAGCTCCAGTATTATTCTTTTAAGAAAAAAGTAAGAGGTGATTCGGTGATACGATTAGCAAAAGAAGTTGATGCGGAATCAATTATGGATATTAGAAAAGAAATTATATTATCAGAAACTACTACAAAGTTTTTTATAGTATCCCCAAATAAATTACCAAATGATATTGATTTAGAAAGAGAAAAGATACGGAAAAGTAGTGAGAAAGGTAATCTTTATATAGTTTATGAAGTAGATAGTAAGGTGGTTGGCTTTTTGGTTTTCAATCGATATGAACTAGAACGCTTACGACATGCAGGTACAATGGGAATGGGGATTAGAGAGGCGTACTGTAATCAAGGCATTGGTACGAAGCTAATTGAATTTCTTATTAGCTGGGCTAAAGGGCAGAAAAATTTAGAGAAAATTTGCTTAGGCGTAGTTTCTATTAATGATAGGGCAATTAAAGTGTATAAACGTACTGGCTTTGTAGAAGAAGGAAGACAAAGAAAGCAAATTAAATATGAAGATGGATCATATGGAGACGACGTATTGATGGCTTTTTATATTGGCTAGAAAAGAGAAGCCTTCTATTAGAGTAGCAAGTAACATGCCCGGATAAGGGACGTTTTGCGTAATCATATAGCCAGTAAGTGAACACTTTGAAGTAGATATAATAACTTCGTCGTTCTGTAATAGTTGTTTTGCACCTGTTAAGATTGGATTCATTGTATACATTTCTTTCATTTGGATGTATGAATGTTGTATCGAAATTGAAAAGACTCCCAATATTGCATATTGGGAGTCTCTTTTTAGTAGAAGTGTTTACACTTAGCAAACCTTAAGCTCTAGCCGATCTTTCTGACGAAGATGATGTGCAAAATGCATAAAAATGAGCTGGAACCATTCTGCCGCATTTAAGTAACCAAGTCCAGGGTGCTCTACTTTACAATCATTAGGAATAGAAGTAAGTGTTGGCTCAATGTCTTTAACAACTGTAATTAATTCCAGAAAACGTTCTTGTACTTCTTCTTTGTTAGTTGGATTTTCGGGTGTATATCCCGGATGATCTGGCACTTTTATTTGTATGTCAGGAAAAGCCCCCATTATATATACTTTTTCACCCATATCCGTTTTTTTGTTAGTTACAGAGGGCATTTCAGTTCTACATTTTGCGATTGCATCTAACTGCATATATGTAGCCGAAAGTAAATGATTATACATTTGACCAAGAGACCATTCTTCTGTAGAAGGTTTCGTTCTAAATTGTTCGAGAGAGTATTTTTCTAATTCCTCTATGTAATACGCTGCTAAATCCTCAAATTTGTTCATATTGTTATCCCCTTTTTAAGAAAATGTATTTGTTAATACCTACAATAAAGGAGGGCTACTGACAACATTATGTCAGTAGTACAATAAAAAAATTAAAGTTTTAACATTTTTTTTGCTTCATCACGTAATTTTTCAGAAAGAATTTTTGGCTCTAGTACTTGCACTTGGCTCCCCCAGCTTAATATCCATTGAAAGACTTCATCTATATTTCTTGATTTCAAAAAGACATGAAAACCATTATCTTTATACTCGTATGAATCTACAAAAAAGTACCGTGATTCAATAATTTTATGTGCAATATGGGGTGGGAATAATAAATGGATCGTAACAGTTCGATTGTTTTCAGGTTGATAGTCTTGTAAAGAAAAGTCTTCAGATTTTGTAAAGAATTCTTGCTCTTGTTGCAACTCATCCATACGATCTAAACGGAAATTACGTATTTGTTTTCGAAGTAAACAGTGAGCAACGATGTACCAAATTCCTGAAATGTTGACTAAACCGTAAGGATGAACGGTACGTTTTGTTTTTGTAGTTTCTCTCGGTTTACGATACGAAAAAGAGATAGATTGCTCTTTCTGAATAGCTTCTTGTAACAGGAGAAGTTGATTTTCTAGTTTTTCTTGTTCGGGTTGCTGATGCGAAAATATAGGAGAAAGAAAACGAAAAGTTCCTCGTAGCTCTTCAACTTTCTTTTGTTGATCAGTAGGGAGGACAACCTCAAGTTTCTCTTTTGCTGATTGCGCATGTACAGAAAAAGAAGAATTGAAAGTTTTCCCGATATAATCACTGCCTAATAAAAGAGTAACAGCCTCTTCAGGCGTAAGTTGAATGGGTGGTAAGAAATAACCATCCATTAATGAATAACCGTGGCCAGGCATTGCGAAAAGCGGGACACCAGATGCACTAAGTGCATCCATATCTCGATAAATAGTGCGTATACTTGTCTCAAATTTTTCAGCTAAGCTTTGTGCTGTAACGGTTTGTTTTCTTTGTAATTCAATTAATATAGCTAATAAACGATCCGTCCGATTCATGAAATATCATCCTTTATTTTATAAATATTCTTATTGTGAAATTCTAAAAGTAGTGTGTAATTTCCTGCCATTAACAGACTTTTCCCTATGTATAATATTAATATAGTAAAATCATAAGAACCTATATTGCAGTTTCCAATAATATACTATATAATCAGGATAAGAAAACGTTTTCATGCAAAGGGGGAAAATTTCGTGTCGACTATCGAGGACGTGGCGAAATTAGCGGGGTTATCAAGGACAACGGTTTCTAGGGTGATCAATAATCATCCATATGTTTCAGATGAGAAGAAGAAAAGGGTTCAATTAGCAATGAAGCATTTAGGCTTCGTTCCTAATTCTGCGGCGAGAAGGCTTCGTAAACAAAAAACAGAAACAATTGCGGTGCTTGTTCCAAGGATTACAAATCCTTTTTTTAGTAGATTTATTGAAGCAATCGAGATTGCTGCTTCTGAACATAAATATAAACTGATTATTTGTCAAACAAGATATTTACCGGAAAAAGAGATGGAGTATTTACAATTATTATCTACGAAACAAGTAGATGGGATTATTCTATGTTCACTAGAAAATCCATGGGAGAATGTGGAGCCATACTTGCAACACGGTCCAATCGTGTTATGTAATGAATATATTGAGGAAGCAAATGTTCCAACAGTGAAGTTCGATCATGCACAGGGAGCATACATAGCTGCCAATCATGTATTAGAACAAGGATATCGTAATCTTATTTTTTGCCGTGGTAACGAAACGAAAGTAGTGAGCCAACAGCGAAAAATGGGCTTTTTACGTGCTATTACTGAAAAGAGTAGAGAAGTGGAAGCGATTGATTTTCTTGAAAACGCTTTCTCTTGGGATGATGGAAAACGAATATTCCATGAAGTATTAAAGGACAAAAAAAATCCTACCGCGATTTTGGCAGGAGGCGACGAGGTTGCAGCTGGAATTATCTCAGAGGCGAAAAGCCATGATTGGAGTATTCCAGAAGATCTCGCAGTGATCGGTTTTGATAATCAAATTTTAGCGCAGATTACAGAGCCAGGTATTACGACAATTGAACAGCCAATCGACGAGATGGCTCGAAAAGTTGTCGACTTAATGATGGATAAAATCCATACGAAAAATTATCGACAAAAAGAATTGTATGAGTTTGAACTGGAGCTCTTGGTGAAAGGTTCAACGATGAAGGATACGATGTTATTAGCCTAGTAGACTATGTCTGCTAGGTTTTTTTATGTTCACAAACTACTATTCTTCGTGAACGCAATCGTCACATTTGTTATGGTATGCTTCGTGTTGTTCATCAATTTCCTTCCCGCAGTGTGCACAAGTTTTCGTCGGTAAATTTCGGAAAAACTCCATTGGTTGATCAATCATGTCAATCCCTCCATTTCCATTTATTACTATCATTGTATTAGTACAAAAAACAAAAGTCAACAACTGTTTTATAACAAAGTTGAAAATTAATGAAAAAGTTTAGGAAATGGATTATAGTTAACAATGTAGGATGTAAGTAAAAAACTTTCTCAAGTACGGAGAAAAACGGCATTCCTACTCGGTTTTAGAAAGGATGGATACATATGAAAATGACTGTTGTCGGCTTTTGGGGCGGCTTTCCAGAAGCGGGAGAAGCAACGTCGGGGTATTTGTTTGAACACGATGGTTTTCGTTTACTTGTAGACTGTGGTAGTGGTGTACTAGCACAGCTTCAAAAATATATAACACCATCTGATATAGATGCAGTTGTATTGTCGCACTATCATCACGATCATGTTGCAGACATTGGGGTATTGCAATATGCGAGATTAATTACGAGTGCAACGAAAGGACAACTACCGGAGTTACCAATTTACGGTCATACGTTTGATGAGAATGGATTTAATTCTTTAACGCATGCACCGCATACGAAAGGAATCGCGTACAATCCAGAAGAAACACTTCAAATTGGACCGTTCTCCATTTCATTCTTAAAAACTGTTCATCCTGTTACATGCTTTGCAATGCGTATTACAGCTGGCGATGATGTTGTTGTATACAGTGCAGATTCAAGCTATATTCCTGAATTTATTCCGTTCACAAAAAACGCTGATCTTTTCATTTGTGAATGTAATATGTATGCACATCAAGAGGCTGCAAAAGCAGGGCATATGAATAGTACAGAAGTAGCAAGTATTGCGAAAACTGCGAATGTAAAAGAACTTTTATTAACGCACTTACCGCATACAGGCAATCCATCTGATTTAGTAACAGAAGCAAAACAAATTTTCAGTGGCCACATTACGCTTGCGCATAGTGGTTACGTTTGGAATTCATGAGGTGATACGATGTTATTTATTGATAATAAAGGGATTACAGATCCTACGATAAACTTAGCGATTGAAGAATATTGTGTTAAAAATTTAGATATTAACGAAACATATTTACTGTTCTACATTAATGAGCCTTCAATTATCATTGGTAAAAACCAAAACACAGTGGAAGAAATTAATGCTGATTACGTAAAAGAAAAAGGCATTCACGTCGTTCGTCGTTTATCAGGCGGAGGCGCAGTATATCATGATTTAGGAAACTTAAACTTCAGCTTTATTACGAAAGATGATGGAGATAGTTTCAGCAACTTTAAAAAATTCACAGAACCTGTAACGAAAGCGCTTGGTAAACTAGGTGTAAATGCAGAGCTAAGTGGTCGTAACGACATTTTAGCTGAAGGTAGAAAAATTTCAGGTAACGCACAGTTTTCAACGAAAGGTCGTATGTTCAGTCACGGTACGTTATTATTTGACTCTGAAATCGATCACGTCGTATCGGCACTAAAAGTAAAAATGGATAAGATTCAATCAAAAGGAATTAAATCAATCCGTAGCCGCGTTGCGAATATTACAGAGTTCTTAAATGAAAAAATGACGACAGAAGAGTTTAGACAACTTCTTCTAGAAACAATTTTTGAAGGTGAAACAGAAATTCCAACGTACGAATTAACAGAAGCTGATTGGAAAGAGATTTATAAAATTTCTGAAGAACGTTACCGCAATTGGGACTGGAACTACGGGAAGTCTCCGAAGTTCAACTTACAGCATTCACACCGTTTCCCAGTTGGACAAGTTGACGTTCGTCTTGAAGTGAAAAAAGGAACAGTAACAGAATGTAAAATTTACGGTGATTTCTTCGGATCACTAGATGTTCATGACATTGAAGAACGTCTAACAGGCGTACAATTTGATAAAGATGCATTCACTGTAGCTTTAGAAGGCGTAGATATCGCGCGCTATTTCGGTAATATTACAACAGAAGATTTCTTACATTTATTCTTCTAAACAGAGGAGGCTGTCATAAAAGACAGCCTCTTTTTTTGTATGAATTGTCAGTTCTTGTCGGTAAGTCGATATTCCTTGTCGAATCGCCGATATTTTTCAAGTTATGCTCGATAAATTCGAAAAATCGCCGATATAATTTCATTTATCACAAAACGTATATTTACAGGACATCTGCTCCTTATAAAGGAATATATACTAAAAGGAGGATGATCGATATGAAAAGGATAATACACTTTATATTATTGATCAGCTTCGTTATTGGAATGACAGCGTGTAACGATGAAACTTCTTCAAACCGTACGACTTTGTCTATTGGAAAGCCAGCGGAGGATAATGTCATATATTATACTCATACAGATAACAAACAAAAAATAAATGATATACAAACTATGTTTCAAAATAAGAAATGGAAAAGAAATGAAACGTTCAGTAGCGTTAATAAAACGCCAGATGTCATCTTGTCGATAGATGAAGACAATAAGGGATTACCGACACTATATGTTACAGTCTACTTGCATGAAAATGGAGCGGACGCTCTCAATTTGTATGGGGAGTATACGGCTTTAAATAAAGAGGAAGTTGAAAAACTTAGCGGAAAGATGAGTGCATATTATCCTAAAATGATTTTAGCTACAGTTTAACTATATGTTTGTACCTGTTTCTTTCACATATAATTCTCGTATCTTACTAAAGTATTCTGGAAGAAAGTGGTTGCTGTATATTCGATTAATAGAATATCACTTGCTACTTTAATTTTCTTTTAATATAATTAATTTAGAATTTTTAAATATTCTAAATTTTATAAAGGTGGGGTTTGTGTGAATCTCGTTCAATCTTTGGCTGAAACGGCAAAAAAAAAGGGGGATAAACCGGCGTACATATTTATGGATCAGTCGGTCTCGTATGACCAATTAAACAAAGTAGTCACTAGGTTTTCTAGCAATTTAGCAAAAATGGGCATTGGAAAAGGGGACAATGTCGCATTAGCTGTTGGCAATTCACCACATTTTTTAGTCGGTTTATACGGAACGATGAAAGCTGGAGCAACTGTCATTCCGATTAATCCAATTTATACAGCAGACGAAATACATTACATATTACAAAATGGAGATGTAAAAACAATCATCGTACTCGACGTCCTTCTACCTGTTATACAATCTCTTACAACAAGACTTCCTTCACTTGAAAATATCATCATATGCGAAACCTCATCAGATTTTACTCATACAGAAACTGAAAAAATGAAAACGTTTACTAGTTTTGTAGGGACTGGAGATTTAACTTACGAAGGTCCTGAACTAGATGAAGAAGATGTAGCTGTTATTTTATACACTTCAGGTACAACTGGAAAGCCAAAGGGCGCTATGTTAACGCATAAAAATTTATATAGTAACGCTAGCGATGTTGCGTCATATTTACAATATACTGCCGATGATCGCGTCGTTGCGGCACTGCCGATGTTCCATGTGTTCTGTTTAACAGTCGCAGTAAATGCGCCGATTGTTAATGGTGCAACAATTTTAATGTTACCGAAGTTTAGTCCGAAAGAAGTATTCCGTATTTGTCGTACATATGAACCAACGATTTTTGCGGGTGTACCGACAATGTACAATTACTTATATTTATTTGAAGAAGCAAGTGCAGAAGATGTGAAGACGCTTCGTCTCTGTATTTCAGGTGGTGCGTCAATGCCTGTTGCCCTTCTGAAAAACTTTGAAAAACGTTTTGGCGTTATCGTTTCAGAAGGATACGGTTTATCAGAAGCATCACCAGTTACTTGTTTTAATCCGTTAGACCGTCCTCGTAAACCAGGATCTATTGGCACAAATATTTGGCATGTAGAAAATAAAATTGTGAACGAACTTGGTGAAGAAGTACCTGTTGGTGCAGTTGGGGAGTTAATTGTTCGCGGACCTAACGTTATGAAGGGTTACTATAATGCGCCAGAAGATACTGCGGCGACACTTAAAGATGGCTGGCTATATACAGGAGACTTAGCGAAAATGGATGAAGAAGGTTACTTCTATATCGTTGATCGCAAAAAAGATATTGTCTTAGTTGGCGGTTATAACGTATATCCTCGTGAAGTAGAGGAAGTATTATATACTCATGATTCGGTAGCTGAAGTTGTCGTAATCGGTGTTCCTGATGAAAACTTAGGAGAAGCAGTGCGTGCTTTCGTCGTTCTGAAACAAACGAGCGTAACAGAAGAAGAGCTGATGCATTATTGCACGTTACATTTAGCGAAATATAAAGTACCAAAGAGCATTGAGTTTTTAACAGAATTGCCGAAGAATACAACTGGTAAGTTGTTACGAAGAGCTTTGAGAGAGAAGGCATTGCAAGTATAAAAATAAAGATATTCATCTCTATGACTACATGTTTAGAGGTGGATATCTTTTTGTTTTTTAGAATTGACTAAGCTATAAGCCCATATATTTAAACCGTAATATGACTAATACGGAGGGGATACGTATGGAGCAGAAGGAATTACGATTACGGAAAGTGCAATATCTCATTTGTGACATTATGGATGAAATGAATATGGAGAGTGAGAAGAAGAACTTAGAAACATTGCAAAAGGTAATTGATCACCTTTCAGGAGCGATTGGGGATTTAGTAGATCCATCGAGTACGTATTCGTTGGACTATTTAGAGAGAAAAGTGCATACGGCCCATTATTTACTTTTTAAAAACGAGAGGAAAGCGTACTTATGTAGGAAATAACATTTTTTATTTTATTTGATATTGATAATCATTATCAATATGATGGTTATGAGTATATTCATATAAGAAGAGAGGTTATATTGATAATGATTAAGAAAAAACATGTTAATGCGTTCGTTATAGCAGCAACTTTAGTAGTTCCATTTAGCGGTATTATGGCACCGATTGCGAAAGCTGATGCACCGGTTGAAATGAAGGCAAATAGTAAACTAGCAGATGGCACATATGACGTTATTTTGAAGACTTATAAAGATCAAACAAATGATACATCAGTTGCTTCTACATATTTAAAAAATGCTAAAGTAACAATTCAAGGTGACAAAAAAATCGTTACGTTAACAGTTCAAGATAGTAGCTATTTCCAGTATCTTAGAGTAGAAGATACAAAAAAAATAGGGACATTCCATGATGTAAAAGTAATCTCCGAAGATAAAACAAATAACGGTACGAAAGTTGTTCAATTTGAAATTGATGAATTTTCGAAAAAATATAATATGCAAATGCATATATTAATTCCAGCAATTAAATATGATCATAAATATCAAGTACAGTTTGAAATAGATGCGAGTGCGATTGAAAAAAAATCTAAATTCTCTGATGTACCAACTTGGGCAGAAGAGTCAGTTCAATATTTAGTGGACAAAGAAGCAGTACACGGTAAGCCAGATGGTACATTTGCTCCAGCTGAAAATATCGATCGTAGTTCAGCTGCAAAAATATTAGCAACTGTTTTAGGTTTAGAAATTAATAAAGATGCGAAGCCATCATTCGCTGATGCGCAAAATCACTGGGCAACTCCATATATTGCTGCTGTTGAAAAAGCAGGTATTGTAAAAGGTGATGAGAGCGGTAACTTTAATCCGAATGGAATAATTAACCGTGCATCAATGGCTACTATGCTAGTAAATGCATATAAATTAGAAAGAAATGAAAATATTAAACTACCAAAAGAATTTGCTGACTTGAAAAATCATTGGGGTGCGAAGTATGCCAATATTTTAATCCAAGAAAACATTTCAATTGGAACAGATAATGGCTGGGCTCCTGATAAAGCAGTAAGCCGTGCGGAAGCAGCACAATTTATTGCGAAGACGGATAAATTGAAGAAATAAAATGAAATGAAAATCAGTGAGGGACTATCCTCGCTGATTTTCATTTATTAAGAAAAAAACAAATTCCAAGTTGACACATACGAATTGCAGAATTAAAATGAAAAGAAATCAAACGGAATACAATAGAAGCTCATCAGAGAAACTGAAGGCGCACAACGTTCACTTTTGTGAATAGATTGTGGGCCTTTTTCTATTGTACAAACTAAGGGGGCTTTATATATGAAACAGTGGAGTAAGACAACATTAATGAAAAGTACAGGTGTTTTATTATCAGCATTTGTTCTTTTGTCAGGTTGTGGTTCGGCAACATCCACTAGTAACTCTGAAGGAAGTACAGATAAGAAGGCAGTCGAACTTTTAAATGTTTCATATGATCCAACGCGCGAGTTATATCAAGATTTCAATAAAGATTTTGCGAAGTATTGGAAAGAAAAGCATGGTCAGACAGTAACTGTAAAACAATCGCACGGGGGATCTGGAAGTCAGGCGCGCTCTGTTATTGACGGTTTAGAGGCGGATGTTGTTACGCTAGCACTTGCTTATGATATTGATGCAATTAGTAAGAGGAAACAGTTAGCAGAAGATTGGCAGAAGCGACTTGCGGATAATTCAACTCCTTACACATCTACAATTGTATTTCTTGTGCGAAAAGGAAATCCGAAAGGGATTAAAGACTGGGATGATTTAACGAAAAAAGGTGTGTCTGTCATTACACCGAATCCGAAAACATCTGGAGGAGCACGTTGGAACTATTTAGGGGCGTGGGGATATGCGCTGAAAAAGTACAATAATAGTGAAGATAAGGCGAAAGAGTTTGTTGGCCAAATTTATAAAAACGTAGAAGTACTTGATTCTGGTGCACGCGGGGCAACGACAACTTTCGTTGAAAAAGGAATTGGAGACGTATTAATTGCGTGGGAAAATGAAGCGCTATTATCTCAAAAAGAACTTGGAAAAGATAAATTCGAAATTGTAACTCCTTCCATTAGTATACTTGCAGAACCGCCAGTAGCAGTTGTAGATAAAGTCGTTGATAAAAAAGGAACGAAAAAAGTAGCAGAAGGTTACCTTGAATATTTGTATTCAGAAAAAGGGCAAGAAATTGCAGCGAAAAACTTTTATCGTCCGCGTAATGAAAAAGTAGCAGAAAAATATGCATCTCAATTTCCAAAAGTTCAATTATTTACAGTAGATGAACTATTTGGAGGATGGAAAAAAGCGCAAGAAAAACATTTTAATGACGGAGGCGTATTCGATAAAATTTATCAAAAATAATGGGCGCTGCTAAAGAGTGATGAGGTGAAGGAATATGATTAAGAAAAAACGTGTGTTACCGGGATTTGGATTATCTCTTGGCTTTACAATGCTCTATACGAGTTTATTCGTACTTATACCACTTTCTATCGTATTTATTCAAACTTCGCAGCTAGGCTGGAAGAAGTTCGCACAAGTTATAACGAGTGAGCGCGTTTTACATTCATATCAAGTGAGTTTCACAACTTCACTTGCAGCGGCAGTTGTAAATGCTATTTTCGGTTTATTAATTGCGTGGGTACTCGTTCGATACACATTCCCAGGGAAACGGTTATTAGATGGACTAATTGATTTACCATTCGCTCTGCCGACAGCTGTAGCTGGTATTACGCTTACGACGCTATATGCGGAAAATGGCTGGATTGGAAAAATATTTAGTGTGTTTCATATAAAAGTAGCTTTTACCCAGCTAGGAATTATTATTGCACTGACGTTTATTGGCTTACCATTTGTCGTTCGAATGGTGCAACCAGTACTGCAAAGTATTGATAAAGAAGTAGAAGAAGCAGCTTCTAGTTTAGGAGCGTCACGCTTCCAAATATTTGTGAAAATCATTTTACCAGAAATATTCCCAGCCTTGCTTGCTGGTTTTTCACTCGCCTTTGCGCGGGCGTTAGGAGAATATGGATCTGTCGTGTTCATTGCAGGTAATATGCCGATGAAAACAGAAATTGCACCGCTTATGATTATGACGAAACTAGAACAATATGATTATGCAGGAGCAACAGCCGTAGCGGCTGTGATGCTTATTATTTCTCTCCTTTTCCTACTACTTATTAATATGATTCAAACTTGGAGTAGAAGGCATGAACTGAAAAACGAATAGGAGGGGAGAAAATGGAGCCAATAGTGCTGGAGAAGAAAATAGTAAAAAGCTTGTCAGCTAAAAAAGAACCTAAATTTGTACCGAGTTTATTAATTATGATAACAATTTTATTTTTATCTCTCTTTCTATTACTGCCGCTCATAACAATTTTTTTGAAAGCTTTTGAACGAGGGATTGATGTATATATTGCAGCTGTAACAGATCAAGAAGCATTTTTAGCTATTCGATTAACAATTATTGTTGCGTTAATCGTTGTACCGCTTAACACGATATTCGGAATAGCGTCGGCTTGGCTTATTACAAAGTTTCAATTTAAAGGAAAGCAGTTATTATTATCACTTATTGAATTGCCGTTTGCTGTATCACCAGTCATTGCAGGATTAGTATTCGTTTTACTTTTCACACCTCGTGCTGCTCTTGGCGGATGGTTATTGGAACACGGGATAAAACTTATCTTCTCTGTCCCTGGTATTATCATTGCGACGATATTTGTTACGTTTCCGTTCGTTGCGCGTGAATTAATCCCGGTTATGCAGGCGCAAGGGAAGAGTGAAGAAGAAGCAGCTCTTTCACTTGGCGCAAGTGGCTGGAAAATGTTTTGGCACGTTACGCTTCCGAATATAAAATGGGGTCTTTTATACGGCATGATTTTATGTAATGCACGTGCCATTGGTGAGTTTGGAGCTGTTTCCGTTGTGTCTGGTCACGTGCGCGGCGTTACAAATACGATGCCGCTCCATATTGAAATTTTGTACAATGAATATCAATTTTCAGCAGCGTTTGCTGTGGCGACTTTAATGTCACTCATCGCATTTTTTACGCTCGTTATAAAAAACTGGATTGAATGGAGAATGGAAAAACGACAATAAGGGGTGAGTGCGGTGAGTATTCAAATTCAAAATGTATCAAAACAATATGGTACATTTCAAGCGCTGACAGACATTCATTTGGATATTCCAAAAGGTGAACTGGTCGCTTTATTAGGCCCATCAGGTTCTGGGAAAACGACGTTATTACGAATTATTGCAGGACTAGAAGAAGCGGATCAAGGTTCGATTTCATTTGATGGAGAAGATTTAACTGATATTCACGTGAAAAACCGGCAAGTCGGTTTCGTCTTCCAGCACTATGCACTTTTTAAACATATGAATGTATTTGAAAATGTCGCTTTCGGTTTAAAAGTAAGAAAGAAAAGCTTAAGACCTTCAGCTGAAGCAATAGAAGAAAAAGTAATAGAACTATTGAAACTAGTAAAAATGGATGGTTTTGCAAAACGTTATCCAGCGCAATTATCTGGCGGACAACGCCAGCGTATCGCACTAGCCCGGGCGCTCGCGGTCGAACCGAAAATTTTATTACTTGATGAACCGTTCGGTGCACTTGATGCGAAAGTGCGGAAAGAATTGCGAAGATGGCTCCGGAAACTACATGACGAATTTCAAATTACGAGCGTATTCGTAACGCATGATCAAGAAGAAGCGCTAGACGTTGCGGACCGCATCGTTGTGATGAATGAAGGACGAATTGAACAAATGGGAACGCCGGAAGAAGTGTATGAAAAACCGGCAAGTCCGTTCGTATACGACTTTTTAGGAAACGTGAATTTATTTCACGGCCGCGTTCATAAAGGTAAGCTAAATGTAGGATCAGTGGAACTAGAAGCACCAGAGCATAAGCACGTTTCAAATGTAGACGGAGTGGGATACGTAAGACCACATCACCTTTCAATCGCCCGTACGAAACAAAGTATAGATGCAATCCCAGCGAAAGTAACATATTCACATGCAGTTGGGCCTGTCGTATATGTAGAATTGAGACGAGACGGAACAGATGAATATTTGGAAGCGGAAATTAGTAAAGAACAGTTCAAACAACTTAACGTTCAAACGGGTGAGTTTGTATACGTACATCCGAAAGAAGTGAAGGTGTTTATTCCGGAGGATTTTGTTATTTAATTGTGAAGGGAAGGGGCTGTCCCAAAAATCGAACTTTTTGACTAGCGGTATTTTCTCCTTGAATAAGATCACATAGGATTAGCATAAGTAGCAAAGGAAGATTTGAATTTCAAATCTTCCTTTGCTGTATGTGTATATAGTTATTTCTTCTTTACTAATTTTGTATTCTTCCAATCTAGTACGAAAAATTTATTAAACGTCTTTTGATCAACATCTTTTACATTATTTCCAACCCAGTTCGCAGTTCTGAACGTGAAGGGGAACTAGTTGTTTACTTTCATATTTAAAAATTGAACAAGCTGATTATTTAAATAGCTTGCACTATAAGAAAAATCATTTTGATACCAATGAATAATTATGCCAATAATAGCATTTGCTTGATAGGAACAATAGAGCTGATGATTGACGCCTTCTTTAAGGGATGTTTCTTTATCTTGAAGTAACAAATGAGTTATTTCCTCGAATAATAAATAATAGTACATTAAAGGGACTTTTTTTGAAAAAACAATACGGTAGAAAGGCTTATATTTTTCGATATGATGAAAAATACGAATTGTAGAAGGTTCTAATTCACTCGTTTTTAAAACTGATACATATCGGTAAGGTTCTTGATAAGAACGTGCTAAATCTGCTGTGATTTCTTTAAAATAATCCTTAAATAAATCTTCAATTTGGTTATAATGCAAGTAAAACGTACCACGATTTACTTTTGCCTTTCTGCAAATTTCCGAAATTGAGATATCTTCTAGAACTTTTTCATTTAATAATTCTAATAATGCATTATGTAATGCTTCTTTTGTTTTCACAATACGCAAATCTGTACGTGTCATTTTTTCACCTCTTATTGAACACATCTCTTGCTTTGTGTTATTTAATGAACATATATTGTTTTTTTGCTTATTGTAAGCGTTTGTTTATATTATTATAATTTTTATTGAACAACTGTACAATAGAAAAGGAGGCCGTTTCGAATGAGATTAAAAGGCAAAGTAGCAATTGTCACTGGTGCTGCATCAGGCATGGGGAAAGCAATTGCAGAAGGTTATGCAAAAGAAGGTGCAAAAGTCGTTGTATCGGACTTAAACTTAGAAGGTGCTCAAGCTGTAGTAGAGGGAATGAAAGTTTCAGGTGCAGAAGCCATTGCTGTTCAAACAAACGTAGCTTCCGAAGAAGATCTACAGCAGCTATTCGCTGAAACAAAAAAAGCTTTTGGGAAATTAGACATTCTCGTTAATAATGCAGGTATCATGGATGGGATGGAGCCTGTTGGTGAAATTTCAGACGAACGTTGGGAAAAAGTTTTTTCGGTTAATACAGTAGCTGTTATGAAATCAATGCGTATTGCAGTGAACCTATTCTTAGAACAAGGGCACGGTACAATTGTCAATAACATTTCTGCTGGCGGATTATGCGGTGCACGTGCTGGTGCTGCGTACACAGCTTCTAAACATGCAGTTGTTGGCTTAACAAAAAACACTGCATTTATGTATGCGAACAAAAACATTCGCTGCAATGGTATCGCTCCTGGAGCAGTCATTACAAACATTGGCTCTTCAATGACGAATATGAGCGAATTTGGTGCAAGTCGCCAAGCATTAGGTATGGATATTAATCCACGAGCTGGACAACCAGAAGAAATTGCACATATGGCCATCTTTTTAGCCTCAGATGAAGCAAGTTTTGTGAATGGACAGGTTATTGCTGTAGATGGTGGTTGGACGGCTTATTAACTTAATTTACTTATTTTAGATTAAAGACCACTAATTAGTGGTCTTCTTTATTAAAGAATAGTGTTGATTTTTTTAAACATTAAAAGAAACCCCGTATTGGTTTGGAGTGTCCTTGTTGCATTAAAGCTCCCATAAGTTTAATAAAGATACAGGGTTATTAAATTAATATGTATTTACAGTGGGGGGAAATTGTATACCAACAAAAGAAAATGTTTGGGAAGAAACAAAACAAATGGTGGAGTTAGCGATTTTATGCAGTGGAACATGTGATAGTTATGATGGATGGGAAACAAAAATTGTAGAGTAATATATAATGAGAGACTATTCTAAATTGAATTTTAGATAGTCTTTTTTATTGTGAAAATAGGGGTCTGAAGTATTGCTAGCAAAATAACATAAAATGAATAAATACGCTATTCCATTTGCGACATATAAGTACGATGACGATAACCGTCAGATTGAAAAGAATATAAATAGCCAAGTGACACGTTACTTCTATGATGGAGATAGTATTCATCTGTTATATGAAACAGATGGAAGTGAATATTGTAAGTTTTATGCCGGAGAAGGGATTCAAGATTGTCAGGTTGATGTGAATCAAGATATATGGATTAGTTATAGTGATGAAGGGATTTTTGGAGAGTCCCCAATTGGAGCAAACGGTATAGTTGCTTTTGATCCTACAGGTAAATTGATTTTTAATAATTATGATCAATATGTAGAAAGGTTTAATGTACCTCCTATAGATGATTGTTATGCAATGAACGTTATAGATGGAGACGTTTGGCTCTATTATTATTCAGAATTTCCTTTAGTTCAAATGAAAGATAAAAATTTTCATATGTTGTGGAATGAAATAAATTTAACGATGGAAATATGGTCAGAAAGTTTTGCGGTTGTTCAAGATAAAGTAGTATTCATTACTCGAGATAAAAAGTTGGTTGTTTATGATTTAAACAACAATCATGTGTATGATATTAATCCTTGTAATGAAACAGGTTCATGCTCACTTTATTATAAATATACACGTGAGTATTAACTCTCACAAGTGTAAAATAGAAAAGGTGGTTTTAATATATCAGTTACAAAAAAATGTCCGATTTAATGCAAGAGGATCACAAATAGCAGGTTACTATAAAGAAAACCTGTAAAAATAACTTTGTTTTGTAATAAATAAAGCAGTCTTATTACGGTCCGTTTGGAATGCTTACTATTTCCGTTAAACGTGCATAACAAGATATAATAGAAGAAATCAATAAGGAGGCTGGCTGTGAAGAATCTTCGTTATTTCAATATGTTTACTATGTTAATTGTATACACACTACTTATGTTTTATATCGGTTGGAACGCCTGGGCTTGGCTCAGTACGGTATTTGGCTGGAAATTTTGGGGGTATTACGCTTTCATAGTCGGATTTATTTCATATGCGTACATTCTCGTGCAAGTGTTTAAATTCCTTCCTTTCCTGCGAACGGTCGGTTCAATTTGGTTTGCGGTTATACAATACGCGCTTATGTTATTGCCGTTAGCCGATATTGCAGTCTTCCTACTGCAGTTTTCAGTGGAGAAAGAGACGGCAATTATTTGGACAGGAACGGTCGTTTTACTCGTATTCGTCTTAATCTTCGCATATGGGGTATTTAATGCATATAGTCCAGTAGTAAGAAAATACGAAGTGCATATACCGAAAAAAGTAGAAGGGCGTAAAAGTCTACGCATTGCGATGGCTTCTGATATGCATTTCGGTAAACTGTCTGGTGTTTCTCATTTAAAGAGACTTGTCCATCATGTAAATGAAATGAAACCAGATATTATTTTACTGCCCGGTGATATAATAGATGACCATCCAGGTGTATTCATTCAAAAAAATATGGGACCAATCATGAAACAGATGAAAGCTCCATTAGGCGTATATGGTGTGTTAGGAAACCATGAATATTACGGCAGAGCTGTTCCTGAGTTTTTACAAGAGATGGATAAGATTGATATTCGTATTCTTTTAGATGAAGTCATTACAATTGAAGATCATTTTTATCTCGTTGGAAGAAGGGATAAAACAGAGCGTGATCGTCAAAGCTTTAAAAGTTTAATGAGTACGGTAGATAAATCGCTTCCTGTTATCGCAATGGATCACCAGCCATTTGAGTTAAAACAAGCAGCGGATGCCGGCGTCGATTTACTATTATCCGGCCACACGCACCGCGGACAAATGGCGCCGAATCATATTGTGACGAGAAGAATGTACGAACTAGACTGGGGATACGCACAAAAAGGTGCATTCCACGCCATTGTTTCTTCTGGATTCGGATTTTGGGGACCACCGCTAAGACTTGGAAGCAGGTCAGAGATTGTGCAGGTGGAAGTTACGTTTGAATAGGTATGTGAAATAGAGAGCTGAGTGCTCTCTATTTTTTTATTTAAAGGTACAAAATATTCGAGTGAAGTTCTTTATTTACTCTCTGAAAAAAGAGATACTATAAGAAGACTCTGCTTGAAAAAGGGGGATTACAAGTGGTCATATCAGATGTAATATACGGAGAATTTGAAGTAGATAAAGTGTTAGAAGAATTAATTTTAAGTAAACCTGTGCAAAGGCTGAAAGGGATTCATCAGGCCGGAGCAAGTTACTTAATGAATGAGAAATGGAATGTAACACGTTTTGATCATTCAGTTGGTGTTATGTTGTTAATTAAAAAACTTGGTGGTCCGGTAGAAGAACAAATTGCTGGTTTATTGCATGATGTATCACACACTGCTTTTTCGCATGTTATTGATTATGTTTTTGATAACGAAAATGAAAGTTATCATGAAGAAATATTTAGCGCTGTCGTTAAAAACTCGGAAATCCCGGCGATTCTTTTAAAACATGGTTATAACTATGAAGATATTTTGTTAGATGATTCGAAGTGGACATTACTTGAAAGATTTGCGCCAGAATTATGTGCAGACCGAGTGGATTACACATTGAGAGATATGTATGCATATGGATATATTTCTTTAGAAGAAGCTCAAGATTTTTTAGATGATTTAATCGCAGTTAATGGAAAAATGGTTCTTCAAAATATCGAGATTGCTGAATGGTTTACGAAGACGTATTACAAAGAGGTAATCGATTTCTTTATGAAGCCAATGAATATTTACGGAAATGATATGTTAGCTAAAACGTTACAATTAGCTCTTCATAAAAAGGTCATTCATGCAGATGACTTTCTTCTTGAAGATTACGAGTTAATTTCGAAATTGAAGCAATATAAAGATCGAGAAGTAGATGCTTTATTAAATAAAATTCATCCAAGTGTAGAAGTAAAAGAAGATAGAAATGATTATGATTTACATCAGAAAAATAAAGTGCGCCTTATTGATCCTCCGTTACTTCGTGAAGGGAAAGTTGTTCAATCGTCTGCCATATCAGAAAGAATAAAACAGATGAGTGAGATTGCTTATGAAAAAGCGGTGAGAGGGATGTATGTGAAAGTGAGTTCTAATTAATGCAGAGGTTACCTTGAAAGTAGTTATTACTAGTAAGGTAACCTTTTATTTTTAATAAAAACAACTACATACAATAAATGGAAGGTAGCATAATTTAACTTATAAGGAGGTGAGCAAGTGATCTTCTCAATTATTCTATATTTCTTCTTCCCCATAACTTTAATCGCAACGATAATCCTTTCTAAAAAATCACATCAGAAAAAAATTATTTCATTTATTCCAGCCATTATTTCAGCTGTATTAGCCATCAGTTGTTATTCTCTTTTTCTATATAATAACGGAATGGGAGAGTTTATGGTCGCACTTTTATTAATCGGTATTACGCTAGCGAATGTAGCATTAATGACCATCATTAAGATTTTGAAAGTTACCGTTTTCAGTTAGTAGCAAATGAAAAAAGAAGTAGCACATCGTTTTTTAATGTGCTACTTCTTTTTCATTATCAATCAAACCAATTCCAAACCTCAATATCTCCAAGAGTAGCATAACGTACGTGAGGGGAATTTTGTAATTTTAATAATTCTTTTGAAGGTCCAGTAATTACAATGCCGTATACTTTTACTCCGTTATCTTTTACATATTTATAACGTTTATCTAAGTTTAGTTCGTTTTCAGGAAGCATAGCAACTGTACTTACAGTTTTTTTATGTGTAGAAAGAATGCGCATCATTTCAATTACTTTATCCTCTTGCGTTTTCTGATTTTCTGTTTCATCATCAAGGAATCCTATATGTTCTGGAAATCCTATAAAGTCGCCCCCAGATAGGATGAAATCTTCTTCATTTATTCTTTCTTGTCCCGTATCTAAAGCGTACCATACAGGAGTTGGAGGGAGTTCTTGTGCTTCAAATACGCCATATAAAAGTGGTTCTAATTCCTGTAAAGTGTAAGGTTTGTCAAAAGATATTGCTACTTCTGCAACGGTTCCCTCATGTACCTTTGCAAGTGTATCCCAAACCTTTTTAGATGCTTCTTTCAAATAATTACCTTGCTTGATTTTGGGATGAACAAAGTGGATGTTCGGTTGATAGTGCATATTCACCCAAGATTTATTTGTGATATTTAAAGAAGATAAGAAGCTGCTTGTTTCTATTGTACCGAGTGGCATTTCTTTTTTACCAATCGTTTTGACTAAATCAAATTGGCTGTTTGTTCGAAAGAAAGCTTCTACACTTGTTCCGCCCCCCATGACGCGGCTATTTGGGATAGTTGCTTCAAGTGCAAGAGAAGGAACATCTCGTATTTCTTTTAGTCGTTTATCATTATCAGCTTGAAAATAAAAGGCAGATAATACTCCGCCAATCATATATATAACGAGGCAAATTGCTAGTATAAAACCAAGCGTTTGTAACCGATGTTTCCATTTAATTCTCCAAAATGGAACTTTAAGATCTTTTGGCGGTAACCTTTTCTTAACGGGTTCTGTTTTTGTTAATAATTCATCCAAGTGAGCTTCACACTCTTCGCATGTCTCAATGTGACTTTCTAACTTTTCTTGTTCGTCATGTGTGAGTGTTCCGTTTTCATATTTCTCCCACAGTTTTTTAAACTCTGCACAAACCATCTGCATCACTCCTTTATGATTTTTGCTTCTTTTCGTCCGCGGTGTAATTCAATTTTTACTTTCGCTAACGAGAGACCGGTCATTTCTGCTATTTCCTTATAGGAGAATCCGTAGTAATCTCGTAGTAGTAACACATTTCGTCTTTGGAGCGGAAGAGAAGATAAACTTTGTAACCAACTAGCAATTTCATGTTTTACGAAATAAGAATGCTCTGTACTTGGCACGTTTGGTAAATGGAATTCTTCAATTTTAGTTGTTTTATACTTCTTTTCTTTTCGGTACCAATCGATAAAGGCGTTGTAGGCAATAGTAAATAACCACGGCCTAATTTCTTCTCCCTTATAATAGTCAATATGGACGAGCATTCGGTAAAAAGTTTCTTGCATGAGATCTTCAGCACAGTGGGGATCTCCGGTTAGGGAGAGAAGATAGCGAAATAAATCATGCATGTGCTCTGAGTAAATGTCTTCTAATGATTGACTTTGTTTCACTACATTTCCCTCCCTTCATACATAACAACGAAATACATATAAAAAAGTTACAATTTTTTATCCCGCATTAACGGGCAGTAAAACTCCCACCTCAAAATTCAGTTGAAGCAAAGAAATTAGGTGGGAGTCGGGCTGCCCGTAAATGCCCGATTGGTGAGGGCTGATTAAAGTTTCACTTTATAGAATTATAGTAAAAAACGTCAAGAATTGGATAGGATTCTCTTTTATCATAATACATATAAGGCGGGTGAACAGAGGTGGAAAGCTATGAAACTCAAATTCAAAGGGCAATTGATTATATTGAAGAGGATGTAATGGAAAAACAAACGCTGCGTAATTTAGCTCGCATTGCATGTTTTTCTGAATCGCATTTTCATCGCGTATTCCAGGCGTTAGTAGGCGATACAGTAATGGAGTATGTTCGGAAGAGGAGGTTGGCCCGGGCAGCTTATCAACTTTCTCATACGGATGAAAAAATTATTGATGTCGCATTTGAGCATGGCTTTCAATCTCACGAAACGTTCACGAGAGCCTTTAAAAAATTATTTCAAATGACACCAAGCGAATATCGAAAACAAGAAATTGAAACACCAATGTATTATAGAGTGAATGTAAAACAAAGAAAATTAAATCCATATTTAGGGGGCATACAAATGGAATATCGTATTGTAAATAAACCAGAATTTTTAATGGCGGGTTATGAGTTGAAGACGACGAGTAAAGAAGGGAAAAATCATCAAGACATCCCGGCCTTTTGGCAAGAGTATTTACAAAAAGATCTTGGAACGACGATTCCAAATCGTAAAGTTACGAGCCAATGGGTAGAGCTTGGATTATGTACCGATTTTAATTTAGAAACAGGGGACTTCACTTATATTATTGGAATGGAAGTTACAGACTTTGAAAATGTACCAAATGCAATTGCAAAGCGTACATTCCCATCCGCAACGTATGCAGTATTTACAACACCAAAAGTTCCTCATGAAGAAATGGTATCGTCTATTCATCAAACATGGAATGCAGTATTCTCAGAATGGTTCCCGCATTCAGGATATGAACATTGCGGAGTTACAGAGTTTGAACTATACGATGAGCGCTGCCACGAAGATAAGAGTGAGTTTGCTCAAGTAGAGCTTTGGATACCGGTGAAGAAAAAATAATAGAAAAAGAGACCGTCCTAAAAATATTTTGGGACGGTCTTTCTTATTAATAAATTGCCAATATTGTTTGTAGTTAAGTCGATATAATTTCATGTACTGTTACGTTCTTGCTTAATAAAAAAATAACTCCAAAATTAATTGTGCATTTTGGAGTTATTTGACGTTTACAATGGAAATACAAGAATAATCGTCGTTCCTTTTCCAAGTTCACTATCAATAGAAATCGTCCCATTATGGGCATGAACGAGTTGTTTTGTAATGGCTAGGCCAAGCCCAGTTCCTATATTGCTTTCTTCTGTATTTGTTCCTCTGTAATATCGCTCGAATAGAAGCTCTTTCGTTTTATCATCCATTCCTTTTCCGTTATCTGAAATAGAAAGTGTAAATGAATTTGCATTTTGGGAAAGTTTTACGATTACGCTTGTCGTTTCATTATTATGTTTTACAGCATTTGCTAATAAGTTTTCGATAATACGCTGGAACCATTTTTCTTCAATAAAATATTGAATCTTACTTGAACTTGGCACGAATTCAATATTTTGATTTTGCAGCGTTGGATTATTAATAAATTGCAGTAGTACTTTTTGAACGAACTGGTTAATTTCAACATTTACATGCTGTCCGGGAAGGGTATTATTTCTTAATTGATACGTTAAGCTTAAGTCGTCAATTAATGTAGTCATATATTGAGATTTTTCTTTCATTACATGGCCAAATTGTTGAATGTCTTGATCAGTCCAATTATATTGCTTCGATTCTAATAATAATGCATAGCCGTATATAGAGCTAAGCGGTGTTTTTAGATCATGCGTTAGGCCGGTAATCCACTCTTCACGTGTTTGTTGCAGTACTTTTCTCATTGCATCGTTCTTTTTCAAAGTAATAGAAAGGTGCTCTAGTGAGTTCGTAACATCTTTAAATATGCGGAACGACCATTTTTCTTTACCGGAGCGCCGGAACCGAACGGGTTTTCCTTTTTTACTAACAGGTTCTTCATATTTCCCGCCGGCTATGTTTTTAAGCCAGCGCATCGTGTGTAATAAAGGCTTTCCAAACTTATTTCCATACCAAATTGAAAGAATGACTAAATAAACAAACACAATAAGGAGGATTAAGCTACATCCGATTAGAAGTTTCTTAGTAAATACATCATCTAATTCATCATCTGGATAATAATGAGCGTTTGGAGCGGATACAACGACGAGATGACCACTATTTGAATCGTAAAAACTAGATGTATTTTCTTTATAATTCCACGGTTCTTTTTCATTAAGAGCCGTTTTTATAGCCGAAAATGTTTTTTTCTTCCCAGTTGGATAGGAAAAAACTTCTTCGCCATTGTTATTAAATATTTGCAGTGTTGCTTTTTCTTTAGAAAGTAATTGTTTTTCTTGTTCAGTTAATGCAAATTCATTTAATGATAAAGAAGGATGTCCTTGTTGTATCGTTTTTAGTAATGCATTACTTTTTAGTTTGGCACCGTAAATAACGAGCACTGGTTTCTTTTCTAATTTAATTTCCCAATAGTTAAATTTATAAATGTTGTTGCTACTATTCTGTAAATATGTAAGTAAGGATGTCTTTGTGTAAGCGGTCGGAACATCGTTAGGTGTATTAAAGTTGTAAAGGACCTTTCCATCTTCATCTACAATTTGAAGCCAATCACTCTTTTCTGTTATTAAATCTTTAACCTCAGATTTTAAAGTAATGTTATTGTCTTTAGAAGAAATATATTGGGAGATTGTAAAGGTATCATAATCAGAAATATTAGGTTCATATAAAGTACTATTAAGAAGAAAAATTAAATAAGAAAAAGAAGCAACTACTGCGATAAGTAACGTAACTAAGACAAAAACATGTTGTAAGATAAACTGGATTATAAGTCGTTTATTAAAATTCATATCTTTAACCTACTTTGTAACGAACTTATAGCCAAGTCCACGAACCGTTTTGATGTACAATGGATTACTTGGATCTTGTTCAATTTTTTCACGTAGTTTTCGAATGTGAACCATAACAGTATTATCATCTCCATTATAGGCAGGTGCTCCCCAAACTTTTTCATATATTTCTTCTTTCGAAAATACATAGTTCGGATTCTCACAAAAGAAGAGTAGTAGTTGAAAGAGTTGAGCGGAACATTCGACAACGTTCCCATCTACTGTTAGTTCCGCAGAATGTTGGTCAATTTCAAATCTCCCAAATGAAGAGGAGTATATTCTTTGTTCTTGTATGTTTTGTTTCATATGTCTTCGAAGTTGAGCTTTCATACGAGCGACTACTTCTAGTGGATTAAATGGCTTCGTAATGTAATCATCCGCACCGTATGAAAATCCGGAAATTTTATCTAAATCAGATGTTTTTGCTGTTAGAAAGAAGATAGGGCAATCCGTTTTTTGGCGAATGATCGGACAAATGTCAAAACCGGACTGTCCAGGAAGCATCACATCTAAAATGATTAAATCGTAATTGTTTTGCTCGGTGAGAGATAAGGCTATTGCCGCAGATGTTGCAGTTGTAATATGAGAAAAACCTTCTTTTTCAAGAATGGTAGTTAGTAATTGTAAAATTGCTGTTTCATCATCAACGAGTAAAATATTTGCGTGATACATATGAATCCCTCCTAATTTCCTCGAATATCATATCATCTTTTTGTAACTTATGGAATTTTTAAGGGAATTTTAAGGTTTTCTTTCACAAAAAATTAAGATTCAAATGATATGATAAAAGTAACATGGGGAGGAGATGAGTGTGAATCCGTTTCAAACGATGCGAGCTAGATATTTTTTAATTGTATTTACACTATTAATTTTAGTAGCACGAAGTAGCAATGAAGTGCTAGAAAATACATTTCATATACAGAATTCTTCTTTTATAAGTATTCTTATATTTTATATCCTTCCGATAACGTGGCTCTTTTATGAGTATAGAAAGCACCGTGTTTCATTTGTACACTTTATTAATAAAAATGAAACATTTAACCTGGTGCATGTTTTGTACATCGCGATTATGCTTTGTATGTTTAGTTACGGCTATCTTATTTTGTACATATACAGCTTTGCATGGATTACACCAGATTTTATTATGAATGCCTTGCATGAACCGATTATAGATAGTACCGGAGGATATGTATATCAATTTATTATGGTTGTATTTGTCGCGCCTATTGTCGGAGAATTTGTGTTTCGAGGATTTTTACTTCAGCGTTTTGCAGCAAAATGGGGAACTAGTATAGCGATGGTCGTTGTAGCACTTTTATTTGCTTGCTTACATATTGATTTCCTTGGCGCAGTCGTGTTTAGCGTCGTACTATCAATCGTATATATTCGTACGAAAAGCTTACTCATGCCAATTGCTATTCATATGTTAAACAATGCGTTTGTGCTCTGTGCTTCTTTTCTAGTAAGCAGAGAAAAGATAATGAGTTTTGCAGATTTTTCGAACTATACGACATTCTTTCCGGGACTAATTATTTTTATAGCGGGATTGAACTTAGTACTCATCTTTTTATTTGTTAATCGCAAATATTGGAGTAAAGAAGTGCCGGTTATATATGCGGAGAAGGAAAAGAGCTTTTCGAGTATAGTAGGAGATAAGTAAGGTAGAGAAGACGCTTGAGAAAATATTGAAGGAAGTGATAGATTACACTTCTATTAGATATCAGTACTTTTCCATTAATAATGATACAGGAAATACTATTTTTCTTTTTATCGTGTTAGGGACATTAATAATAGTCAGCTTTATTATAGAAGAAATGATGAAGCGCATCTTCAGACAGTATGTGAAAAATGAAGAGAATTATGTTAGGGTTCATAAAATGTTTGAGAAAGTAATGGGGACTTTTATTTTATGAAAATTAAATCATCATTAATTCGAAATTTGAAAGGGATGTATAAAATTATATGAATGAAACAATATCGTCAAATAAGTTTTTTTATTTGATTGTACTGAGTTTAGTATTGATTACGACAGTAAATGTTGTTCTTCGCTGGGAGGAAGCTTATTTTTTTATGTATTTAGCGCTCCATTTATTAGGGATTTTATGCATAACGGGCGGAGTAGTTGCTGAGAAAAAGCATGAAGAAAGTATTAATTATATGTGTGTGATGGGTCTTATCCTACTTTTAACTGTACAAGGTATTATGAAATATAGTTCTTTTTCTTTGCAAGATTTTAGTTTGTTAATAGATGTACTTCCTTAAGGAGGATTTTAAGGACTATGAATATATAGGATATGTAAAAGGCACTGGTTTGTAAGTACATTTCTTATACCAGATTATGAGCCGAAGAAAATATTTGAAAATAGGTGAAACTCTTCTTGTAATAGAAGAGTTTTTTTTTATAAATTGAACGAACTAGAACAATTCTCACGATTAGCTTGTTCTAATTTTGAAAGTACGAACTTACAATAGTAATAGACAGGCAGCATAGAGGAGGGAATAGCGTGAGGAAAGTTATTGGGTGGTCGCTTTTTTTGTACGTTGGGTTTGCGTTATTTATATATTGGTATTTATTTGGATGGAATCATGAACTCATTCCGGACATGTATAAAGGAACGAGTGCAGATCCAGAAACTTTTATGAATGCGAGGGAGCTTACGCTAAGCCAAGATTATTCGCGCGTGAAAAATTTACTGTTCTTTTTAGCGACGCCTCTTGAATGGATTATTTTATTATTTGTACTCGTGCTCGGTATTTCAAAAAAGTTTGAGAAATGGTCGAAGGAAACGACCAAAATAAATGTCTTACAAGTTGCGATTTATTTCTTTTATTTATCACTACTAACAACAGTTCTTGCATTACCGATGCAATGGATCGGGCGTAAAGTGTCCGTTGATTACGGCATTTCCACGCAAAGTACACAAAGCTGGATAAAAGATCATGTCATTGATTTTTGGGTGAACTATGCGACTATGTTACTCATTGTTACTGTTCTTTTATGGCTCATCCGTAAATTTCCAAAGAAATGGTGGCTAGCAGGATGGGCGCTCTCTGTGCCATTTACGATTTTCTTAACGTTCGTGCAACCTGTAATTATTGATCCGCTTTACAATGATTTCTCGACGCTAAAAAATAAAGAATTAGAAACGAAAATTTTGACAATGGCAGATAAAGCTGATATTCCAGCTGAACACGTATATGAAGTAAATATGTCGGAAAAAACAAATGCGTTAAATGCGTACGTAACGGGAATTGGCCTTAACTCGCGTATTGTAATGTGGGATACGACGCTTAAGCAATTAAAAGATAAAGAGATTTTATTTATAATGGCTCATGAAATGGGACATTACGTAATGAAACATATATATTGGGGCGTTGCGAGCTATGTCTTGCTATCGTTTATAGGTATGTATTTAATTAGTCGTATTATAAATATGTGTATTCGAAAATGGGGAGATACACTGCAAATTTCAAAAATGGCATGTTTCTCGATTTTACCTTTATTTTTCTTAATTTCTTCTGTACTATCCTTTGCATCACAACCAGCAACAAACTACGTTTCACGCATAGAAGAACGAGCGGCAGATCAATATGCTTTAGATATGACGAAAGATGGGAAGTCTGGTGTGAAAACTTTTCAATATTTATCAAAAACAAGCTTAAGCCAGGTGAATCCGCCTGCATTAGTGAAATTTTTCTTATACACACATCCGCCAATTTTCGAAAGAATTCATACGTTTGAACAATATGAAAAACAGAAGAAGCAGTAGTGTACTGCTTCTTTTTATTATGGAGTATTCGAGTTTTGGAAAATTATAGTGTATAATATATAGAATATTCAGTGAAATATTTAGGAGGTTAATATTTTGTTTCATTCAAAATCAATGCCGGCTATAAAAATGATTCTTTCGATGTCTATTTTCGGATCGATTGGATTCTTTTCTGTGCAAACTGGTTTACCGTCTTTTGAATTAGTATTTGTTCGTTGTATTTGTGCGACTTTATTTTTAGCATTATGTTGGTTCGTAACGGGGCAATACAAAAGTGAGAAATGGAACAAAAAAGAAACCATACAAATATTAGCTTGTGGTGTATTTCTCGTTTTTAACTGGGTATTTTTATTTAAAGCGTTTGAAGTCATGTCGATTACAATTGCGATTTCTGTATATCATCTTGCACCGATCATCGTATTAATGATTGGTAGTATTGTATTTAAAGAGAGGTTTACAGTATTTTCCGTTCTATCAATCATTATTTGTTTTATCGGTACTGTTTTAATAGCTGGAGTAGATGGAAATGTATCGCTTGAGAAATTAATGTCATCTGGCATGGTGTGGGCGCTTCTTGCAGCTGTATTTTATGCATTTACAACGTTGCTCGGAAAAGGAATTAAGCATACGAGTGCATATGCGATGACATTTTTACAAACACTTTTAGGTGTATTTTTACTATTACCATTTATAGATTTCGGAGCATTTCAAGGATTAACACAAACGAATTGGATCATGATTACAGCGACAGGACTTATACATACAGGGTTTGTGTACTACTTATTTTTTGACAGTTTAAGAGATTTACCGACGAGATTAATTTCTGTACTAGTGTTTCTAGACCCCGGTGTTGCGATTATATTAGATACAGTCTTTACTGGATTCAGACCGACGAGTATGCAAATTGTAGGGATTGTCCTAATATTTGTAGGAATGGCGTTTACTTTCCGAAAGCCGCAAGAAGAAAGAGTGAAAGCTTTCTCAGAAGCATGATTTATTTCGATAATTGAACAATATTTTAAATATTTAGGGTATTCAATATAATTAAAAAGGAGGCGAATAAAGAAAAAGGTGGATGACCAAAATGAAGAAGTTATTAAAAGTAGCTACATCATTAACGTTAATGGGGGGAATATTTGTAAGTGCAAATGGTGCTTCTGCAAATACTGGGGGGAATCAAAAATCTAGTCCTAATATTATTATAGATTTTGATGATTTATCAAAAAATCACTGGGCATACTATGAAATTGTTGAACTAGTGTATCACCGAATTATGTATGGCTACGGAAATGGGAAATTTGGTGTGGAAGATAATGTAACACGCGAACAGGCAGCAGCAGTGCTGTATCGCGCACTAGGTTTGAAACGAAATGTACATATTGAAAATTCATATGGAGATATTGACGGGAAATCAACAATGTTTCCTTATGAAATTTTACAATTAACAAAGCGTGGTGTTTTTAAAGGAGACGAAAATCAGAACTTCCGTCCAAAAGATACGTTAACTCGAGCGGAACTAGCGCAAATTTTGGTGAAAGCATATAATCTGAAAGCAAAACAACCTCATACATTTACAGATGTATCAGAAGATTATTGGGCAAGAGATGCGATTAGTGGGCTACAATCTAATAACGTTGTAGTAGGAACGGGTGATGGGAAATTTGGACCTGAAATGCTTGTAACACGCGGGCAATTTGCGAAATTCTTAAAAAAGGCAATCGATAATTCACCAGAGAAAATGGAATAAATAAGAGCTACATTATTATGTAGTAAAAGTGCAAATAGATCATATTTGTATCTTTTTGTATGAAAAGTGAAACAAAACATACATTTACTTACATACCAGAAAATCATTGGGCTAAAGATTCGATTAGCGCCTTACAGTCTAATAAAGCTATAGTTGAAACTGGTAATGATTTATCCCGCATTAACGGGGCAGTAAAACTCCCACCTCAAAATTCGGCTTGAGCAAAGAAGTTAGGTGGGAGATCAACTGCCCGTAAACGCCCGATTGGTTCAACTAATAATCAGTGGGGGATGAACAAAACCCCCACTGATTAAAGTTTCACTTTATTTGAGCCAGAAAAACTTGTAACTCGTGAACAGTATGCGAAGTTTTTAAATAATGCAATTCTTAGATTCCACTCAAATGATTAATATATGAAAATGAAAAAAAGCGCAAATATGATATTTGCGCTTTTTTTTGTCGATAAAGTGAAATTTCTATAAGTGAAGGACTTGATTAGTAGATAGTAGAATATTGTATATATAACATCTTTGCAAAAACTTTTGTTTATCCTTTTTAAAAATCAAACAGAGAAACTAGAGCGCAAAGATAAGAATATTTCTTCAAATTCAGAATACCAATTGGAATTGAGAGCGAATTGGCTCACCTAGTAATCTTCAAAATAATAGATGTTAAAAATGCAATATATTACATACGGCTTGCAAATACAGCATATGTAATATGGGAAAAGAATTTAGTCTATTATTTTCCACTTTTAATAAAGTGGAAATGAAGGAGAGAGGACAATGAAGAAAAAAATGTTACGTATAATGGCCGCAGCGACTATTATGGGTGGATTATTGGTAAGTGCAAGTGTACCTAACATAAAAGCAGAAGAGTATCCAGAAATGATTGTATTTGATGATGTTCCAGTAGACTATTGGGCATATGAATATATTATGGAAGTGACGTATCATAAAGTTATGCTAGGCTATGGAAATGGAAAGTTTGGTGTAGGTGATAATGTAACCCGTGAACAAGTGGCGGCAGTACTGTATCGCGCACTTAATATAAAGCATGAAGGACCGTTAAAAAACCCTTATAATGATATTTCTGAAAGATCAACAATGTTTCCAAATGAAATTTTAGCATTAACAGAACGTGGCATTTTTAAAGGTGATGAGAAGGGGAACTTTAGACCTAGAGAAACAATAACACGTGTAGAAGTAGCACAAGTTCTTACACAGACATTTTCATTTGAAGCACAGCAACAGCATACATTTAAGGATGTACCAAATAATTATTGGGCAAAAAATGCAATTAGTGCACTACAAGCTAATAATGTCATAGTAGGAACAGGGAATGGAAAGTTTGAACCAAATAAAGTTGTAACACGTGAGCAATATGCAACATTTTTAAATAAAGCTATTACTAATTTTTATTTGAAAGATGAATAACATGAAACGGAAGTTAAAAAATAATATAGTACAAGGAAATTAAAATTATATTAATATATCATATTTCTTTAAAAAAAGCGCGGAAATTACGCGCTTTTTTCTTATTTTAAATTGTTTATCTGTATATTTATTCTGCTGTTCATATTTCGGTGATTAGTATTTATGGAAAAAACAGGTTAATTATAGTTACTTTTCATGGGGTAAAGGTATGGTTTAGTAACTTTATTTTTAACTAAGTGTAAAGAGAAGTATATGAAGTATAATTCGCAAATTAGACAAACATTATATGGATAAGTGTATTGTTACTTTTCTGTGAATTCTTTATATTAGAAAAAATATGTTTTTAGGGAGAGAACAAAGTGAAGAAAAAGATATTAAAAGTAGCAACAGCTTTAACAATTATGGGTGGAATTGGATTAAGTGCACAAGGTACTACAGCAAATGCGGAAGTAGCTGTGAAACAACAACAAGCAGTACCTGGCACATTTAAAGATGTACCAGCAGGACATTGGTCTTATGAAGCAATTCAAAACCTAAAAAACTGGGAAATTATTGCTGGTTACGGAGATGGAAGATTCGGTTTTGGTGATAATGTAACACGTGAGCAAGTAGCGGCGTTAATTTACCGTACAATTGATGGGGACCAATACTTTGATGAAGATCATGAGTTTGTAAGTACATATAAAGATATCGTTGATGATAACTCAACAATGTTCCCAATTGAAATTTTAGCATTAACAGAATTAGAAATCTTTAAAGGTGATGATAGTGGAAACTTCAGACCAAAAGATACATTAACACGTGCAGAAATGGCACAAATTTTAACGGAAACATTTGAGTTACAAGTAAAAGGTACACCAGGATTTAAAGATGTACCAGCAGGACATTGGGCAGCTAAGGCAATTAATGCAGTAGGTTCAAATGGTATTTCAGCAGGTGATGGTTCAGGTAACTTTGCACCAGGTATGAAAGTAACACGTGAACAATATGCACAGTTCCTATACAAAGCAATTTTAAATGATCAGCAACAATAATTTATAAAAAAGAGCCAGTGTTATACAACACCGGCTCTTTTTTATGTTGAAATCATAATGGATAAACACAGTTTTGTAAAAAAACCATTAAATTTTCAAAAAAAACTTCCTTTTCTGAAGATTTGTTATATAATATAAAACATAAAATCAAATCTGTTATAAGACAGTTTAAGAAGGGGATGCTAATATGTCGACGCAAACTTCACGGGTTACACTCGTTGGAGAAATGTTACCAGCGTACAACGAAATATTGACACCTGAGGCGCTTAGTTTTTTAAAGGAACTGCATGAAAATTTCAATGAACGCCGCACGGAACTTTTACAAAAGCGTGTGGAGAAACAAAAAAGAATTGATGCAGGGGAGCTTCCTAAGTTTTTAGAAGAAACAAAGCATATACGTGAAGGGGATTGGACAATTGCCCAGCTTCCGAAAGATTTAGAGGATCGCCGCGTGGAGATTACTGGACCGGTAGATAGAAAGATGGTCATTAACGCTTTAAATTCAGGAGCACATCTTTTTATGGCAGACTTTGAAGATTCGAATGCACCAACTTGGAGAAATGCTGTCGAAGGCCAAATTAACTTACGAGATGCGAGTAAGGGAACGATTTCACATAAAAATGAAAACGGAAAAGAATATCGTTTAAATAGTAAGACGGCTGTATTAATTGTGCGTCCGAGAGGGTGGCATTTAGAAGAAAAATATATGCAAGTTGACGGCAAGAACATGTCTGGCAGTTTAGTAGATTTTGGCTTGTACTTTTTCCATAATGCGAAGGTGCTTTTAGCAAAAGGAAGTGGCCCGTACTTTTACTTACCGAAAATGGAAAGTTACTTAGAGGCAAGATTATGGAATGACGTTTTCGTATTTGCTCAAAAGTATATCGGCATTCCGAACGGAACGATTAAAGCTACTGTGTTAATAGAAACGATTCACGCTTCATTTGAAATGGATGAAATTCTGTATGAACTAAGAGATCATTCTGCTGGTTTAAACTGCGGACGATGGGATTATATATTTAGTTTCTTAAAGAGCTTCCGTAATCATAATGGATTTTTACTTCCGGATAGAGCGCAAGTCACGATGACAGCGCCGTTTATGCGCGCGTATTCTTTGAAAGTTATTCAAACGTGTCATCGTCGTAATGCGCCGGCAATCGGAGGAATGGCAGCGCAAATCCCAATTAAAAATGATCCAGAAGCAAATGAGGCTGCTTTCGAGAAAGTGCGTGCTGATAAGGAGCGCGAAGCTTTAGACGGTCATGACGGGACTTGGGTTGCCCACCCGGGACTTGTACCGGTTGCAATGGAAGTATTTAATCACATAATGAAAACGCCAAATCAAATTTTTAGAAAGCGTGAAGAAATACGTGTAACAGAAAAGGATTTATTAGAAGTACCGATGGGAACGATTACAGAGGCTGGTCTTCGCACTAATATTAACGTCGGTATTCAATATATCGCATCTTGGTTAAGCGGGAGAGGAGCAGCTCCTATTTATAACTTAATGGAAGATGCGGCAACAGCGGAAATATCAAGAGCACAAGTATGGCAGTGGATTCGTCATGAGGGTGGAAAGTTAAGTGATGGCCGTGATATCACTTTTAAATTGATGGAAGAATTGAAAGAAGAAGAACTAGCAAAAATAGAAAGAGAGATTGGTAAGGAAGCGTTTAAGAAAGGGAGATTTGAAGAAGCTACAAACCTGTTTACAAACCTTGTTCGTAATAACGAGTTCATGCCGTTTTTAACATTACCGGGTTATGAAATTTTATAAGAAACAAGAAAAGGGGATGGAACATATGAAAAACGAAAGAATTGATAAATTGCAGGAAAGCTGGGAGTTAGATACGCGCTGGAGAGGGATAACACGTCCATATACAGCTGAAGATGTAATTCGTCTGCGCGGATCGATTGATATTGAACATACGTTAGCGCGCTGCGGTGCAGAGAAGCTTTGGAAATCACTTCATACAGAAGATTATATTAATGCACTTGGGGCATTAACAGGAAACCAAGCGATGCAACAAGTGAAGGCTGGATTAAAAGCAATTTATTTAAGCGGTTGGCAAGTAGCGGCAGATGCGAACCTTTCTGGACATATGTATCCTGATCAAAGCTTATACCCAGCGAACAGTGTACCGGCTGTTGTAAAACGAATTAACCAAACACTTCAACGTGCTGATCAAATTCAGCATATGGAAGGTAGCGGTGATACAGATTATTTTGTCCCAATTGTGGCGGATGCTGAAGCTGGATTTGGTGGACAATTAAACGTATTTGAACTAATGAAAGGAATGATTGAAGCGGGTGCATCTGGCGTGCACTTTGAAGACCAATTATCTTCAGAGAAAAAATGCGGGCATTTAGGCGGAAAAGTATTATTACCGACGCAAACAGCGGTGCGTAATTTAATTTCGGCACGTCTTGCTGCGGATGTAATGGGTGTACCAACAATTATTGTCGCAAGAACAGATGCAGATGCGGCAGATTTAATTACGAGTGATATTGATCCAGTTGATCAAGAGTTTATTACAGGGGAAAGAACGCCAGAAGGGTTTTATCGTACGAAAGCAGGTCTTGATCAAGCAATTGCACGTGGTTTAGCGTATGCGCCGTATGCAGATCTCGTTTGGTGTGAAACGTCGGAGCCAAATTTAGAAGATGCAAAACGCTTTGCGGACGCAATTCATAAGAAATATCCAGGGAAGCTACTCGCTTACAACTGTTCCCCTTCATTTAACTGGAAACAAAAATTAGATGAAAAAACGATTGCAAGCTTCCAAAAAGAAATTGCATCGTACGGTTATAAATTCCAGTTCGTAACGCTTGCTGGATTCCATTCATTAAATTACGGCATGTTTGAATTAGCGCGTGGTTATAAAGAGCGCGGCATGGCAGCGTACTCTGAATTACAACAAGCAGAGTTCGCAGCAGAAAAATATGGTTACTCTGCAACGCGCCATCAACGCGAAGTAGGAACAGGATACTTTGATGAAGTAGCACAAGTGATTACAGGTGGTACTTCGTCAACGACTGCTCTAAAAGGATCCACAGAAGAAGAACAGTTTACGAAATAAAGGTAGAAGTAGGTGCCCCCCAAAATATTTTTGGGGCACCTTTCTTATTTATTATTACGTCGCTGACATTGTTAAAATTTGTCGGAAAGTTGATATAATTTTATCCCGCATTAACGAGCAGTAAGACTCCCACCTCAAAATTCGGCTGGAGCAAAGAAGTTAGGTGGGAGATCAACTGCCCGTAAACGCCCGATTGGTTCAACTAATAATCAGTGGGGGATGAACAAAACCCCCACTGATTAAAGTTTCACTTTATTTATCGTCGTATTGTGGGACGTTCACTTCTATTTAAAATATCCAATCCAGTATAGTGAATATACCAATAATAGCAGTAGAAAGAAGGAATGCGAATAATGCTAGACAGCCCCATTCAAATAGTTTGTCTTTCCATGTTTCTTCATAATCGTCAATTAGTTCTTCCGCTACTTTTTTCTGCAGTGGTTGTAAAGTATGTTCGGTATATAGTTCTTTAATAATGTCATGATCTCCTTTGAATTTTAAAGCACGTACAATATGATAAGGATCGTTTCCCATCGATTTTTCAAATTGTAGACATGCCGCGTGCATAACATTTGTTTTCTCTTTTTCAAGATACCAATACCGTCCAGCCATTTCTGGGTATTGTAATGTAAAGTAAATATCACCGAGTTTTTTTCTAAGTGCTAATTCATTCGGATAAGTAGCGATTAATCCGTGTAATCTATCTCTTGCTTTTCCAAGATTGTTATTTTCAATATCTTTTTCAATTCTCTTTAATGTTTTTTTAGGGATTATTTCTGTCATATACTCCTCCTTATTAGAATAGGTGTGGTTATATTTTATAAGAAATACTAAAATTTAGAAATTTTATTTTCAAAAAGGATTGTACATTCTATTTTAAGTATGCTATGATAATACCAGTTGAATAATTAAATTAAGCAATCCATATATTATCAAGTGCCGAAAACAAACGGGGAAAAGTATGTGAGAACTAGTTTATGTTTCGAATTTGATAATGTGTGGATTCTTTTTTTATACATGAAAACTAAATAAAATGTATTTTCTTAGGAGGAAATAATTATGACAGTTACAGGACAAGTAAAATGGTTTAACAACGAAAAAGGCTTCGGTTTCATCGAAGTTCCAGGCGAAAACGATGTATTCGTACATTTCTCTGCAATCGAAACTGAAGGTTTCAAATCTTTAGAAGAAGGCCAAAAAGTTAGCTTCGAAATCGAAGACGGTAACCGTGGACCTCAAGCTAAAAACGTAATCAAACTATAATTTTATAGTTTATGATAGAAAAAAGGATGGCTTATGCCATCCTTTTTTTTGTTGTTGAGACATACGATATTATATTAGTAATAAAGACAGCCTAAAAAGTACGATTGAAGAAATAAAGACGTACTCGAAAACTTATGAAAATGATAAAGTGACGGTAATTGATTTGAGGAAGTCTCATTCTCAGTATTTAGATCAAGAACCATATATAATCATAGTACAGGTTGAAAGAGATACAGAGAATCTTGGAAGAAAATGTGAATATGAGGAAGAAAAAATAGTAGGTTTTTTTGAGGACGAAGAAGAATGAAGGAAATGGTAATCGGTATGTAAAAAGGCTTTCCGTAAAGGAAGGCCTTTTAGTGTTCTTTCACAGCTTTTTTCTTTTCGCGTTTCTTACATTCTGGACATTTAGAATTACGAAAAGGCTTCGCGAAGAACAGTAAAATAAAAAATAAACCGAATATAATACTCGCTGAATTTTTTACGATAACAATGCTACTATTTTTCATTTGAATTGTTGGATGATCTTGCTTTTCTTCCATGAGAGACCTCCGTATATTTGATTTATATTTTAATTATAGCAAAATTAATTGCTGTAATTATATGAAAAGGGGAATGTGTTAAATGTATTACAAATGATATAAATTCGTTTTTCATATATAGAATCCTCTTTTTATATAGGTTATTTATTTATTATTAATATATTACTATTAGTAGATTTATATTATATTTGATTTATTATAAGTATTTGTAAAGAATCGTAGAATGTAAACCATTTCCTTTTCGTAGGTGCTACTATAAAAGGGAAATGAAGAAGGGAAATTAAAACAGCAATCGAAAATTTAAAAAAGAGAGGTGAAAAATCTGTTACTAACAAAAGAGCGAATATAGATAAAAATATTTTTAGCGTGCAAAAACTGCATACTCTAAGGATATACATTTGTCTATATTTTTAGTAGCAGACAGTAGACTATGGAAAGTAAAGTAGAACGTTATGTCGAAAACTATGTTGTAAGCAAAAATACAATGGCCTTACTTCCTGTTGTTCTAGGAGAAAAGAAAGTTGTTACGCGAATTGTTGAAATGGAAGATTCTTTTTTCGTATTTCAAAAGCCCCTTGATATTATAGAGAGAAGTTGCCGGAAACATGGTTCTAGTTTTTTTGGAAGAAAAGAAGGAACGAAGGAGTTAACTAGTATTACACATAAAGCTCCTATCGCGATCAGCCCGACAGACCAACTTTATTTTTTTCCTACGTATTCTTATTCTCGAAAAGAATGTGCGTGGTTGTCTCATTTTCATATTGAAAGTAATAAAGAGCTAAAGGATGGAAATCTTATTATTAGATTTATAAATGGTTTTGCTGTGAAATTAGAAATATCAAGAAGTAGTTTTGAAAATCAACAAAACCGTACAGCAAAATTGCGAACAGAGTATGAAGACCGTAAGAAAAAACAAGGGAATCCTTGCTTTAAAGAGATTGATAAAAATGAAGAATCTAAATTAACACCAGCATATGAGAAAGTGTATTTTGTGAAGGAAGGCGAAGTGTGAAAGGATGGGGAGTTCCCCATCCTTTTTATTTGTCCGTTTTTATCGGAAAGTCGATATATTCGAAAAATCACCGATGTAATTTCATTTACCGAAAAAATCATCAAAAAATATTGTTTCTTAAATAACCAAACGTATAACAAACGTTGTCGAATATTGAAAGATTATCATAGCGTGATAATGAAGGAATTCTAACGAAGGATATGGAAACTTTAATAAATACATCTCCATATGTCATATCTACCATTTCCTCTTTCATTTAAGCGATGATACAGTAGAGGTAATAATTAGATAAAGGGGTAAAGTGTAGAATGGATTTTCAGACAATCAAAGAATATTTTTCACCAGAAAATATGGATCATATTGTTGAAAGTTATCGTGCGTTCGGACCGCTTCTCGGTATTGGCTTACCGATGATAGAGGCGCTTATTCCGGCATTGCCACTCATTGTGTTTGTGCTGGCAAATGCTGTTGCATTTGGTTTTTGGTTCGGTTTTCTTTATTCATGGCTTGGATCAGTAATTGGTGCAATGCTTGTATTTTTCATTATTCGCAGCTTTGGACGAAGTCGTTTCTTTTCTTTTGTAAATAAGCATGAGAGAGTGCGGAAAGCGATGGGATGGATTGAAAGAAAAGGGTTTGCGCCAATCTTTGTTATATTTTGTTTTCCGTTCACACCGTCTGCGCTTATAAATGTTGTAGCTGGTTTGTCTCGCATTAGCGTAAAACAGTTTGGACTAGCGTTAGCATTCGGAAAGCTTGTTATGATCTTTATTTTAACTTATATCGGTCATGATTTAGTGTCATTTATTCATAAGCCGGTGAAATCGGTTATTGTTGGCGTTGTTATTTTTATTTTATGGTATGTCGGTAAAAAAATTGAAGTAAAGTTAGAACTGCATTAGGAAAAGTCTTCTTTGAAAAGATAAGCTTCATTATTAAAGGGCGAGGGGAGAAGCGAATGAAGAAAACTTTGAAAAAAGAAGGGCTAGAGTGGATAAGAACAATTTTAATTGGTGTACTATTAGCTGTATTTTTTCGAACGTTTTTCTTTTCAACGTACGTTGTAGAGGGGAAGTCAATGATGCCGACATTGCAAGATGGAAATATGCTCGTTGTGAATAAGGTGAGTTATCGAGTAGGGGACTTGAATCGATTTGATGTCGTCGTTTTTCATGCGAATAAAAAAGAGGACTATGTAAAGCGAATTATCGGTTTACCTGGGGATCATATCGAATATAAGCATGATAAACTATATATAAACGGACAATTCGTGGAGGAACCTTATTTAGAGGCGTATAAGAAAGAGATAAATGGACGGCAATTAACAGGTGATTTTAAATTAGAAGAATTAACGAATGAAAAGTTTGTACCACCTGGTTCTATTTTTGTAGTTGGTGACAACCGCCTTGGTAGCTGGGATAGTAGGTACTTCGGTTTTGTAAAAGCTGATACAGTTGTCGGTAAAGTTGATTTACGATATTGGCCGATTCAAGAGGTGCAAACGAATTTTTCAAAAGGTTGATATAATCATTTGAAGTATGAAGAAGACAAACAATTATGTTTGTCTTTTTTTATTTTACAGTTTTTTAATCTATTGGCAATGAGAATGTTTAGCTTGTATCACGACCAGTTATAAAAATAACTTTTATATGGTTAGATATAAATATGTAATGGGCAATAATAACTTCTAAATTTTTTAATACTTAATTTTTACTTCTTTGACCGTGTCTACTAGTTGTTATTGATTAATCCTTTTACTATATTGTAGGCTTACTTTGAAAGAATTTGCAATGGAATCGTAATTTGTAACTAACGGGCAAGATGTTTTTATGAATTCATGATTACTAGATTCAGTTATTTTCTTATTGTATTATACTTCTTAGGGACTATATATTAAGCTAGGGAGTGGGGATGGTTGAATATTGAGCCTCTTATGTTATCGAGCAAAGAAGTATATGTATTAACTGGTATATTTGATCATGAAACAATGATTGGAATTGAGAATCCATTTGAAAATTGGTTAGACGAAGAAATAGGTAAAGAATTAGATATAATGTATGACCACTGGAGGGAAAAAGAGTTACTCATAATAAAAGAAGATGAAATATTTTGTGATCAACAACTTGTAGAATATTTTAGTATTTGTCTAACTACAGGTTTTGTTATTGAAGTACAGATAAACAAAAACAACACCACAGAAAAGAACGTCTTTTATTTTACTGATAAAAAAGTTATACATAACACAATAACAGATGTTAATGGTGAAAAACAATGTAGATTTAGAGAGTGTGGAATACCTGAGGTAGCATGGCAATTTATATATCAAGCATTGCAGTCCAAAAATACTTTTTCGCGTTCGAATTATACATTTAAACTTCCTTGTTCCGTCTATGAAAAAGATCTTTTAAATCAATCAAAAAATAATTTATCGGAATTATTGGGATATTATTTGGATGATGATGATGCTAAAGAATTAGCGAATATTATATGTGACCGTGAAGAATTAAATACAGTTAAGGCTCATTATTATATAAAGGATTCATGGTATACGGACAGTATTCAGTTTGTGTATAGTCAAAACCAATATTGGCTTATCCAAAAAATACTAGACAGTGGACAAAAGCAAACGGATATTATTTGTCTAGATATCTTTGCAATTATTGAAGAAATAAAAAAAATGGTTCTGTACCTTAAATCAATAGGTGGTGAATCAAAATGAGTACGGAAATTAAAGTTACTCCTGCTCTTTTAAGAGATTTGGCTTCCAATATAGATCGTACAGCTCATGAATTATTTGAAAAGCATAAACGTTTGAGTCAACAATTAATGGATCTACCCTTTCAAGTATCTGGAAGAGATGCTGTATTGAATCAGGCTTTATATGCAGGCTCAATGTTAGAGGTCATAACGAATGATTTAAAAGATCATAGTAAATCATTAAGAAATATTGCTGATCGTTTTGAGAAAACTGATCAGCAAGAAGTTTCATTAGGAGATTGGAAAATAGATAGTGTTGACTTATTAAGTCCTTTTGGGGGAGGTGTTGATGAATGGAAAGAAAATCCTATGGGAGCCGGGTTAACAGCATTTGGGACCTTTAAAGATGGTCAAGAGGCATACCAAATTGCTCAAAGGCACAACCAGGGTTTTCGGGCTTCCCCATATACAAATAATCAGGGGAAACCTATGGTACGATTTGAAAACCGTACACTTATTAAAGACAAAGATGGTAATAATGTTATTAGAAGAACAAAGCTTCCATTAGGTGAAGCTAAAAAAATTGACGAAGTACAACGTTATCTGTTAAAACCAGGTGCATTGTTAAAAGAATCATTATCGTTAAAAAATAATGCATTAGGATATATAAGTACCGGTTTAGATATTTTTAAAGATACAAAAGAAAATTTGGAAAGTAATGCAAGTAGTAGCAAAATTGCAGGAGACATTGTTGGTGATATAGCGGTTGGAGTAGGTTCTACTGCTGCTAGTACTTGGGCTGGTGCTGCAGTCGGTACAGCAATTGGAGGACCAATTGGAACTGTGATTGGGGCTGGTGTTGGTTTTACTGCTTCTGTAGTATCTAGTATAATAACGGATGGAATTAAGTTCGATAAAGGGGATTGGAATAATGATGGTGAAAAAGATTCTATAAAAGACCGAATTAAATCTGGAATAGGCTCTGCTTTAGATAAAATTTTTTAATTTTCTATGAGGTGCATAATGGATAAATATAACTTTAAAAACATAGATGATGGCATACGAATATTACTACCATTTGATATAAGAAATATTGTCGGAGCCTTTGTATGGTTTATTATGAATTTTTTGTTATTAATTGTAATTTTTATATTTCCACCAATATACAATGTGTATTTTTACTTGGCGCTTCCATTTTTTGTAGTATGTAATTTGTGGGGGATTTGGATTTTTATTAACAAACCTAGGCAGCCTCAATTGCAACATTTACTATATTCTGGATTTGTTGGAACTAGTATTTCATTTTGTAGTTTTATAGGTGTTCAAAAAATAGCTTACGAGTTAGTAGGATTAGAATCACCTTTATTTTTCATTTTATCATTTATAGTATACTGTCTAGTTGTTTATAAATCCGGACAATTGTGGATTAAATATTTTACAGCTCGCTTAATGGGTATAAATGATCAGAAGGTGAAATTTTCAAAAATCGGTGTTTTTTCAGGTGTAGGCTACATTGTTGGTCAAATCAGTATAGGAATTTTAAGTCAAGATTCTCTAGCGATTTTGCTAATTATCTTACTGTCATTTTTCTCGGTTATTTTCTTGTTTGCGAGTGTCCATGTGTACTTTTATTTTGATTTTAAAAAACACTTTATTATTACAGGACATTCAAAAATGACACAGGCTCAACAAAAATCTAATCTTACAAGAAAGGAAAGAAGAAGGAAATGAATTCACATCTTCTACCTATAGGCTCTATTGTAATCTTAAAAGAAGGAACAAAAAAACTCATGATTTATGGACGTAAACAGCAAGTAGAAACAGATAAGGTGAAAAAATTTGACTATATGGGATGTTTTTACCCAGAGGGCTATATTAGCCCTGATTTTACTTATTTATTTAACCATGACGATATTCAAGAAGTTGTATCAGGTGGATATAAAGATGAGGAAGAAAGAGCTTTTCAACAAAATATATTGTCTAAAGTGGAGTAAGAAATATTACATAGAAAAAGCTGCTTATGTGAGCAGCTTTTTCTATGTAATTAAGTATGTTAGTGGTTGTATTTTTATGTTTAGATGTGACTAAAATAAAAACTTGAAATATTCGGCTTTGATGTAGGATACCGTCATTATACAAGTTTGTCTTTTTAATCGTCCTATAATACAATTACAGTAGCAAACTAACGTTCGTTATGTAAGTGAAAGGTGGGGTTACATGTCACTTCGATTTGTGATTGGTAGAGCTGGAAGTGGAAAAAGTACACTTTGTTTACACGAAGTGCAAGAAGAGTTAAAGCAGCGCCCAAGAGGGAAAACAATATTATATCTTGTGCCAGAACAGATGACATTCCAAACGCAGCAGGCGTTAATTGGGAGTGAAGATGTAAGAGGTTCTATTCGGGCACAAGTTTTTAGTTTTTCGCGATTAGCGTGGAAGGTGCTACAAGAAGTTGGCGGAGCGAGTCGTCTTCATATTGATGAAGCTGGTGTACATATGTTGCTTCGTAAAATTGTAGAATCTCGTAAAGATGGACTATCTGTGTTTCAAAAAGCAGCGGAGCAAAACGGCTTCTTTGAACATCTTGGTAGTATGATTGCGGAGTTTAAACGTTACAATGTGACGCCGTCTAACGTATATGAAATGTGGCAACAATTAGACACGCATAGCAGTAGTGCAGAGCAAAAGCTACTAGCGAATAAAGTGTATGATTTACAGTTATTATATGATGATTTTGAACGTGCTTTAATCGGAAAATATTTAGATTCAGAAGACTACTTACAATTATTAATTGAGAAGCTTTCAGACTCTGAGTATGTAAAAGGCGCGGAAATTTATATAGATGGATTCCATTCATTTTCTCCTCAAGAGCTAGAAATTGTAAGAGGGCTAATGAGATTAGGAACTAGAGTAACAATAACATTAATGATAGATGAAAAAACGTTAGCACAGCCAGTGAATGAACTAGATTTATTTTATGAAACGACGTTAACGTATGAAAGAATAAAACAAGTAGCGCGTGAAGAGAAAATAGAAGTTGAAAAAACAATTCCACTTATGGGACAGCCGCGTTTTCATTCGCAAGCATTAGCGCATTTAGAAATGCATTACGAAGCGCGTCCAAATGAAAAGTTTCACGGTGAAGCGAGTGTGACAATTAGTACAGCAGCTAATTTACGAGCTGAAGTAGAAGGTGTTGCTCGTGAAATTCGAAGACTTGTTGCGGCTGAAGACTATCGTTACCGAGATATAGCAGTACTTCTTCGTAACGGAGAAAGTTATTATGATGTAATGCGAACGTTATTTACGGATTATAATATCCCGCATTTCATCGATGAAAAACGCCCGATGTCACATCATCCGCTAGTAGAATGTATTCGTTCGGCTTTAGAGATTATTAGTGGGAATTGGCGTTATGATGCAGTGTTCCGCTGTGTGAAAACAGAACTTTTATATCCACTAGACGTAAGAAAAGAAGCGATGCGCGAAGAGATGGATGAGTTCGAAAACTACTGTTTAGCGTATGGTGTACAAGGGAAGAGATGGACTTCTGAAGATCCGTGGATGTATCGTCGTTATCGTTCTCTTGATGATGCGAGCGAAATGATAACAGACAGTGAGCGTGAAATGGAAGAGAAAATAAATCGACTTCGCGACGTTGTAAGAACGCCAGTTATTCGTATGCAGAAAAGACTGAAGCGTGCTGGAACAGTTATGCAAATGTGCGAAGCGGTATATTTATTTTTAGAGGAGCTTGACGTTCCAAAAAAACTAGAAGCATTACGTATTCGTGCAGAAGAAAGTGGAGATTTCTTATTTGCGACAGACCATGAGCAAGTATGGGAAGAAGTGATGAGCCTTCTTGATACGTTCGTTGAGATGCTTGGCGAAGAGAAGATGTCCCTGTCTATGTATACTGATGTAATGACGACAGGTCTTGAGGCACTTCAATTTGCGAACATTCCGCCGTCACTAGATCAAGTGTTAGTTGCTAATATTGATCATTCTAGATTGTCAGATGTTAAAGCGACGTTCATTATTGGAGTAAATGAAGGAGTGATTCCAGCAGCGCCTATGGATGAAGGTATGCTTTCTGATGAGGAAAGAAATGTCCTCACCGCTGCAGGGATAGAATTAGCGCCAACGACGAGACAAACTTTATTAGAAGAACAGTTCGTTATGTATCAAATGGTGACGAGAGCATCTGAGAAGTTATACATTTCCTGTCCGCTTGCGGATGAAGAAGGAAAGACGTTACTTGCTTCTAGTTTTATTAAGAAAATAAAAAGAATGTTCCCTGATGTGAAAGAATCGTTTATTACAAATGACGTAAATGACTTATCACGTTCGGAACAAATCTCATATGTAGCAACGCCAGAAGTAACTTTGTCGTACGTAATGCAGCAACTGCAGACGTGGAAGCGATACGGATTTGAAGGCAATTTAGACTTTTGGTGGGACGTATATAACTTCTACGTTACTTCAGATGAATGGAAGCAAAAAAGTAGCCGTGTGTTATCGAGTTTATTCTACCGAAATCGTGCACAGAAACTAAGTACAGATGTAAGTAGGGATTTATATGGAGATACAATTAAGGGAAGCGTTTCTCGTATGGAACTATTTAATCGCTGTGCGTACGCTCATTTTGCTCAGCACGGTTTATCGCTAAGAGAGCGTGATATTTTCAAACTTGATGCGCCAGATATCGGTGAGTTATTCCATGCAGCGCTGAAGAGAATTGCAGACAAGCTATTACGTGAAAATCGTACTTGGGCGGATTTATCAATAAAAGAGTGTGAGCACCTTTCTGCTTTAGTAATAGAAGAAATTGCACCGTTATTACAAAGACAAATTTTATTAAGTTCGAACCGTCATTTCTATTTAAAACAAAAACTACAACAAATCATTTTTCGTACGTCACTTATTCTTCGTGAACATGCGAAGTCGAGTGGCTTTGTACCAGTTGATTTAGAAGTACCGTTCGGTATGGGCGGGACTGGATCGCTTCCGCCAATGGAATTTGCGTTGCCAAATGGTGTGAAGATGGAAGTAATTGGCCGTATTGACCGTGTTGATAAGGCGGAAGATGAGAGTGGTACGTTCCTTCGTATTATTGATTATAAATCAAGTTCGAAAGCGTTAGATTTAACAGAAGTGTATTACGGACTCGCACTTCAAATGTTAACGTATTTAGATGTTGTTACTTCAAATGCACATACGTGGATGAAAAAGGGCAGTACTGCATCACCGGCGGGTGTATTGTATTTCCATATTCATAACCCGATTGTTGAGATGAAAGGCGATGCATCTGAAGAAGAAATTGAGAAAGAAATTTTAAAGAAATTTAAAATGAAAGGGCTCGTACTAGGAGATGCTGACGTTGTGCGTTTAATGGATAATAAACTTTCAACAGGAAGCTCTGATATTATTTCTGCTGGTCTGAAAAAAGATGGTAGTTTCAGTGCGCGTTCTAGCATTGCAAGTGAACAAGAGTTTAACGTACTTCAAAAATATGTACACCACTCGTTTGAAAATATCGGAAAAGATATTACAGAAGGTGTTATCGATATTGCTCCTTACAAAAAGGGGAATAAAGCGGCATGTACGTTCTGTAACTTTAAATCAGTTTGTCAGTTTGATGAATCACTTGAAGATAACCAATTCCGTACGTTAAAAGATATGAAAGATAGCGAAGCAATGGAGAAAATTAGAGAGGAGGTTGGCGGAGAATGATAGAAAATTGGCCTCAGAAACCAGAAGGTAGTCAATGGACAGATGACCAGTGGAAAGCGGTTGTAGCGAACGGACGTGATATTTTAGTCGCAGCAGCAGCTGGATCAGGGAAAACAGCAGTATTAGTTGAACGTATTATTAAAAAGATTATAAGTGAGGAAAATCCAGTCGATGTCGACCGCCTGCTCGTTGTAACATTTACGAATGCAGCGGCGCAAGAAATGAAAAATCGAATTGGGGAAGCGTTAGAAAAAGTATTAATTGATGGGCCAGGTTCACAGCATATAAGAAAACAGCTTAGCTTATTAAATAAAGCTTCCATTTCTACAATTCATTCATTTTGTTTACAAGTTATTAGAGGGTATTATTACATGCTTGATGTCGATCCTCGTTTTCGTATTGCGAACCAAACAGAAAATGAGTTATTAAAAGAAGAAGTGCTAGATGACATATTAGAAGAAGAGTATGGAATCGAAGATAATAGTATTTTCTTTGAATTAGTTGATCGTTATACGAGTGACCGTAGTGACGATGACTTACAACGAATGATTTTAGCGCTTCATACAGAATCAAGAGCGCATCCAAATCCGGAGAAGTGGCTTGATAAATTAGTAGAAGCATACGACGTTGAAGGAAAGACGATTGAAGATTTAGTGTATGCTTCTTACTTATTAGAAGATGTGAAATTTCAGCTTGAAACAGCGGAAGAGCATATTCGTAAAGCGACTGAACTCGCAATGCTTCCTGATGGTCCAGCGCCTCGCGTTGAAACTTTACAAGCGGATTTAGCTTTACTTGGAACGTTATCCTCAGCAGCTCGTGGATCGTGGACAAGCGTTTATGAAGCGATGCAAAATGTATCGTGGCAAACGCTAAAGCGTATTAAAAAAAGTGATTATAACGAAGATGTTGTAAAACAGGTGGATTCTCTTCGTAATAAAGCGAAAGATGAAGTAAAGAAATTACAAGAAGAGCTATTTAGCCGCAGACCTGAAAGTTTCTTACGAGATTTTCAAGATATGCATCCTGTATTAGAAAAACTCGTGAAGCTTGTAAAAGTATTTACAGATCGTTTCCAAGCCATTAAGCGAGATAAAGGAATGGTCGATTTCACAGATTTAGAGCATTTCTGCTTGCAAATTTTAAGTGAGCAAAGTGAAGACGGTGAAATGAAGCCGTCAGCAGTAGCACTTCAATATCGTAATAAATTTGCTGAAGTACTAGTCGATGAATATCAAGATACGAACTTCGTACAGGAATCAATTATTAAATTCGTAACGAAAGATTCTGAGAGTGAGGGAAACTTGTTCATGGTTGGTGACGTAAAACAGTCAATCTATCGTTTCCGACTAGCAGAGCCTGGTTTATTCTTAGGAAAATATAAACGTTTCACACAAGAAGGATTAGACGGCGGAATGAAGATTGACTTAGCGAAAAACTTCCGTAGCCGTCATGAAGTGCTAGCAGGTACGAACTTTATTTTCAAACAAATTATGGGCGAAGAAGTTGGGGAAATCGATTACGACGCTGACGCTGAATTAAAGCTAGGTGCTAGCTATCCAGAAGGTGAAGATGTAGCGGCTGAACTATTATGCATTCAGCAAACGGAAGAAGAAGTAATAGATGGTGAAGAAGGTGCAGAAGTAGAAAAAGCGCAGCTTGAAGCTCGTCTTATGGCGCAGCGTATTAAAGCAATGGTCGATTCAGGTTATGAAGTGTATAATCGTAAAACTGATAGTATGCGCCAAGTACAATACCGTGATTTCGTTATTTTACTTCGCTCCATGCCGTGGGCGCCGCAAATTATGGAAGAGTTAAAATTACAAGGAATTCCGGTATATGCTGACCTTGCGACTGGTTACTTTGAAGCGACAGAAGTAAATATTATGATGAACGTATTCCGCGTTATTGATAATCCGGTGCAAGATATTCCGCTTGCAGCTGTACTTCGTTCACCGATCGTTGGACTAAATGATGAAGAACTTGCGACACTTCGTGCTCACGGAAAGAAAGGCTCGTTTTATGAAGTAATGAGCTCATTCTTAAAAGGAGCGCCGCTTGAAGAAGAACAAGAACTGCATGATAAATTAGAGTGGTTTTATAACTTACTGCAAGGGTGGCGTGAATTTGCGCGTCAACAATCACTTTCTGATTTAATTTGGAAAGTGTACGGTGAGACAGGCTATTACGACTTTGTCGGCGGTTTACCAGCCGGAAAGCAAAGGCAGGCAAACTTACGCGTACTATATGACCGCGCAAGACAATATGAAGCAACATCGTTTAGAGGATTATTCCGCTTCTTACGCTTTATTGAGCGTATTTTAGAACGCGGAGATGATATGGGAACGGCGAGAGCTCTTGGAGAACAAGAAGATGTTGTTCGCATTATGACGATTCATAAAAGTAAAGGGCTAGAGTTCCCAGTCGTATTTGTAGCTGGACTTGGTCGCCGTTTTAATACACAAGATTTAATGAAGCGTTTCTTGCTGCATAAAGATTTCGGTTTCGGTTCACAATTTATCGATCCTCGTAAACGAATTAAATATACGACATTATCGCAACTAGCGATTAAGCGTAAAATGAAGATGGAATTAATTGCGGAGGAAATGCGCGTACTATACGTAGCTTTAACGCGTGCAAAAGAGAAGTTAATTTTAATTGGAACGGTTAAAGATGCAAATAAAGAAATGGAAAAATGGCTCGATGCAAGAGAGCATAGTGAATGGTTATTACCAGACCATATTCGTGCCGGAGCGTCTTGCTACTTAGACTGGATTGCACCTTCATTATATAGACACCGTGATAGTGAAATGCTTCTTGAATTAGGACAAGGAAATATTCCAGGCGAAATTTATGAATATAGTGCTAGCTGGAAAGTAGAAGTTGTTGAAGGAAAAGATCTACTTGCACCAGAACCGGTTCAAGAAGAGAAACAAGAGTTATTAGAAGCGCTTCGCGATAAAAAGGCTGTTCCGTTAGAAAGTGAACGGAAAGAAGAAGTGTACGACAGATTAATGTGGGAATACGGGTATGAGGACGCAACATCTCACCGTGCGAAACAATCTGTTACAGAAATAAAGAGAAATTATCAATCTGAAGAAGGTAGCGATAACGCCTTTATTAAAAAACTTCGTGCACCAATTAAAACACGTCCGCGCTTTATGGAGAAAAAAGGGCTAACATACGCAGAGCGAGGGACAGCAGTCCATGCCGTTATGCAGCATGTAGATTTGAAGAAACCAATTACGATTGAAGTTCTTCAAGAACAAATTGCAAGAATGGTAAATAAAGAGCTATTAACATTTGAACAAGCTGAAGAAATAGCGATTGAAAAAGTAATTTCATTCTTTGACAGTGACTTAGGTAAAAGGGTATTAGCAGCGAAAAGTGTTGAGCGCGAAGTGCCATTTACGATGATGCTTTCAGCAGAAGAGGCGTATCAAGATTGGCAAGGTAAGAGCGACGAAACAATACTTGTCCAAGGGGTTATCGACTGCATGATCGAAGAGGAAGACGGAATTACTTTAATCGACTTTAAAACAGATACGATTGAAGGGAAGTTCCCAGGCGGATTTGATCAAGCGAAACCAACTTTAGAAGACCGATACAAAGTACAGCTTTCACTATATGCAAAAGCACTCGAGAAAAGCTTAAAACATCCTGTGAAAGAGAAATGTTTATATTTCTTTGATGGGAATCATGTTGTAAATATTGAGGAATAGAGCTTAGAGAGGGGTTATGGATTATGGCGACGTTAAGAACTTGTGATCAAGGACACGAGTACTACAAAAGTAGCGATTGTCCAACTTGCCCAACCTGTGAGAAAGAGAGAAAGCCAAAAGAAGGCTTTCTTTCTCTTCTTTCAGCACCAGCAAGGCGAGCGTTAGAACATTATGGAATTCATACTTTAGAAGAACTTTCAAAGTATAGTGAAAAAGAAATTTTGAAACTGCACGGTATAGGACCGGCATCTTTACCTAAATTGAGAACGGCTTTAGAAGATAAGGGATTATCATTTAAATAAAGAAAAACTAATCATTAGTGGGGAGTAGTATCTTCACTAATGATTAGTTTATATAATCGGTATTAATCAGCTCGATAAAGGCGTATAACGAAATCTCATTTTGAAAATCGTAAATCGATGGACGAAACGATTTAAAAGATGGATTTATGAAGTGTAGAGAACTTGATAAAGAATATAAGCGAATTGATTATAATATTAAGGAAGGAAGTGCAACACTATGGATTTTGAAACAGTAATGCAAGAGCTGGAAACTCTCGGTAAGGAACGAACTAAAAAAATATACATATCTAATGGTGCAAAGGATCCACTTTTTGGCGTAGCTACAGGTGCTATGAAACCAATCGCAAAGAAAATAAAAATAAATCAAAGTTTAGCTGAAGAGCTGTATGCCACAGGTAACTACGATGCAATGTACTTTGCAGGCATTATTGCAGACCCAAAAACTATGAATGAATCGGATTTTAATCGTTGGATGGATGGGGCGTACTTTTATATGCTGTCCGATTATGTGGTGGCAGTAACTTTATCAGAATCAGATTTTGCACAAGGCGTTGCTGATAAATGGATTGAAAGTGGTGACGAACTAAGAATGTCAGCGGGCTGGAGTTGCTACTGCTGGCTTTTAGGGAATCGAAAAGACAATGAATTTTCCGAAAGTAAGATTGCCAATATGCTAGAAGTTGTGAAAAATACAATTCACGATTCGCCAGAACGAACGAAATCCGCTATGAATAATTTTCTAAACACTGTGGGGATTTCATATGTGCCGCTACATGAAAAGGCAGTTGAAACCGCAAAGGAAGTAGGCATAGTAGAACTAAAACGAGACAAGAAAAAAAGCAGTTTTCTAAATGCTTACGAAAGTATTCATAAAGAACTTGATAGAGGAAGACTCGGGTTCAAACGTAAATATGTAAGATGTTAAAAACAGCTTATTATCAGGGTGTGGATTCAAGAAGGATTGAAACTCTTTTTATAGCAACAGCCTTAGCTCTATATTGTATAGAGCTAAGGCTGTTTTTTTACGCTGTTCCAATCTGGTCTTGGTCTGCAACGTCCGAATCGAATGTATTTGTTGCGCTAACGCCGCTAAAAGTGTTGACGACAAATCCGACATTGGAAGCCCCAGATCCGTTATAAGCTTTCGTATTTTCTTTCGGAGACACGTTATAAAAATCTCCTAAGTTGAAAGAGCCGTTACTGTTTTGAACGACAAGATTTCCTACAACCGAAGGCATACCATCCACCTACTTTACTAAGCTTTTTAATTACTATATGAATTATTTAGAGGAAGGTTCATCAGTAATAAATTGGCGGATTTGCATAATACGAGAGTTATTAAAAGCATAATCAATATTTCCAATTTGAAAGCAACCAGAACTTAAAAGTGTCCGCACTTCGACGTTGTTTACTTCAATAAAAGGACACTCATTTATAATATTTACTTTTACATCTGTGGTTCGCTTTGGAATAGTAATGTGTTCATCTGTGAAAATTTCAAAAGCATCTAAGCGACCTTCTCCTTTTAAATAACAAGGAATTTCCCGATGAACCAAAAGCGCCCTGCTTTTTAATTCCATTTGATTTGCATCACCAACTTGAAATACTGCAGCAATCCCCAAAGAAATAATAGAAACATTTTGGACAACTGAAACATGATGTAACATAATTTTGAGTCTCCTCAACCTGGAGTCGTAGGGACAGCTGTTACTAATGGTACAAATGGCCCCTCTGTAACGGATTCGAATGGCGTATCAAGAATAGAAGAAAGGATGAGAAGGTTAGCATCTCCAATTAAAAATAATGCGGAAGAAGAAACCCCGTTCATTTTAATCTGCCCTACTTTTAACTCGCGGTTCACAACATTTAAATTCATACATACTTACTCCTTTCGGAAATTGCCTGGTATGTGTTGAATAAAGGAAAGAAAGGCTTTGTCAATGTCTTGTTTCATTGCTTGAATAATGACGTCTCGTAAATAATCGGGATCTGTGGAAATACCCTCATACGATTGAACTTGTGATAAATAATACGGAAGTCTATGTTCCATCTGTTTTTTTATGTCATCCACCATCATTTGTCGATACATCTCATCAAGCGGCGTCCTCTCTTCTTGTTCAAAATGAAGAATTCGACTATATGCTTCTTCATCTAAATAGCGATGCATTTCTTGAAGGATACCTTGATAAAAGTCTGGATTTGTTTCTGTTTCAGGATTTACTTTTAATGTTTCTGTATCCACTTGAAAATCTTCAATTTGCTGCCCCTTTGATGAAAATGGATTCAAGCCAATATTTAAAGTGCCATTTAAATTTTCTACTTTTAATTGATCAAATTTATATTCCACTTTTCCTATAGAAGAGGAGGGACGACTTTTTAACTCATTAAGCTCTTCTTGTAGTAGGCGAACTTGTTCTTCAAGATTTAGAATAGTTTGCTGCTGTATTTGGAGAGCTTGCTGAAGTTGGTGTAGGTAAGTGTATATATCTTGATTCATTTTGTGAAACCTCCTTTTCAATAGGGAGGGTACATTAATGCTATATATTTATGATAAGGATGGTCTAAGAAGAACTAGTTGAAGGTTTAATAGAAATAATTTGTCCTTTCGCATGTAAAGGGCGAAGAGGTTCTGTAAATCCGCCAGAATTTGAGAATTTAGAAAGAGCCTTAATACTACCTGCAGTTCCAATTTGAAAAACGGAAGAGGTCGTAATGCTATCGATTTTAATGCTGTTAATGATGATACTTTGGTTCACATAAAAATTCAATGCAATCGCCTCCTTTAGTTCGAACCGATTATTGCTTGATCAATTACATCTGAATCATTGACAGTCGTTGAGCTTTGATAATTGTAGACAGAGATGTTATCCCCAACATTAAATGAACCGGCTCCGGCAAAAGCGCGTGAATAACTAATAGGCCTAATCGCAAATACATCTCCAATATGAAAAATACCACTCGATCCAATATTAACGATACGAATATGTCCGACCATAGCTGGCATACAAAACACCTTTCGTTTTTAAAATTTTCTTTTCTACTATTGTATGGGCGTTTTCAATAAAATGTGTATTTTTTTGAAATAAAAGAAACACATACGTTATTGCGTATGTGTTTCGAACATTTGAGTGTGTGTGCAATCTGAGTGTATAGGCCAAACAACATTTAAGAGCCTGTCCAATTCCTGGCTACAATCCACTGTTTTTTGAGAAGTCATTCCGTAGCGTTCAGCAAAATAGATCATTTTTTCGCGTTTTTTTTCGATAGCTTGCTCAAACATTGAAATCGGCTCCATCTCTCAATAAATTTTATGTATATATGTAGTACATATTATACAAAAATTCCATAAAAAAGAAACATCTTCGCTAAAAAAAGTATAATTTCTACATTTTATGTCAAATAACGAATGAGGAACGAATATAAGGAGGGAGGAATATTGTAAAAATTAGCGTGCGGGAGAAGGTTTTTTTCTGAAGGATGCGAATACAATTAAAGGGTATGAGTTTTAGGATGGAGAGTGGAAATATTGCGTTTTGTAACGGCGAAGAAAGAAGAGAAGGTATTTGTTGGTATTGTTGATGAAGAGGAAGAAAAGGTACTACATTTAAGAGAAGCGCAAAGACAAAAAGGTGAAAAGGTTACAATCCCAATTACAATGTTAGAGTGTATTGAAAGAGGAAGTGAATGCCTCGCGAAAGTGTGTGATATTGTAAATTGGGCGAAGGAAAACGGGGAAACGGCATATTATCCATTAACAGAAGTGAAAATATTAGCACCGATTCCGAGGCCGAGAAAAAATATTCTTTGTGTGGGAAAAAACTATCGTGAGCATGCGTTAGAAATGGGCGGAGTAGAGTCTATCCCTGAAAATATAATGATTTTTACAAAGGCGCCAACAACAGTGATCGGAATTGATGAGCAAATTAATGGTCACCCTCACGCAACGAATGAACTTGATTACGAAGGTGAACTAGCAATCGTTATTGGTAAGCGAGGGAAACAAATAAAAATAGAAAAAGCTCTTGATCATGTTTTTGGATATACAGTTATAAATGATGTAACTGCTCGGGATATTCAAAGGAAACATAAACAATTTTTCCTAGGGAAAAGTTTCGATACATTTTGTCCGATGGGACCGTATTTAATTCATAAATCGATGGTTAGAACGCCGAATGCATTACACATTGAAACAGTGGTAAATGGAGAAGTAAGGCAAACTTCAAATACGAGAGAAATGATTTTTTCAGTAGAAGAAATTATTTCAACTATAAGTAAAGGCATGACATTAGAACCAGGAGATATCATTGCAACAGGGACACCAGCTGGTGTTGGTAAAGGTTTTACACCACCGAAGTTTTTGCATGCTGGTGATGAAGTTGTTGTTACAGTAGAGGGAATTGGTACGCTAAGAAATATAGTGAAATGAAAAAAGAGCTATCTTGTGAAAAGATAGCTCTTTTCTATGGGCGTGGATTAACGGAGTAATCTATAATGGCGAAAATATACAATCCGATTAATGCTAAAGTGCAAATTCCAATTAGCATAACTGCAAGTGAGCTTCTCTCACGGCCAAAACCGATAATTGTAAGGAAAACAGCAGTCCAAAATGATGTTTTAAGTAGTGTGAATGTATTAGGAGTTGAATAATGACTGAGTAAAGTTGTAGATAATATGAAGCCGATGAATGCAATAGAAATAAAAATTGTAGCTAAATAGTTAATGTGTTTACCGTATTTCAACAGCATACAGTTACCCTCCTTTCACAAAAAACAGAATATTCAATTTTATTTTACGGTAAACTACTAAAAAAAGAAAGAGGTTGTCCTATATTTTAGGACAACCTCACTATGATTAAGATAGTACAGCTTTAATTTTTTGGAATGCCCACTCTAAATCTTCTTCAGAGATTACTAGAGGTGGTGCAATGCGAATTACGTTTTCGTGTGTTTCTTTACATAATAGCCCAGCTGCTTTTAGTTGTTCACAGTAAGGACGAGCTGGCTCGTTTAATTCGATGCCGATGAATAAACCTTTACCGCGAATGTCAGTAATCATTGGGTTATCAATTTCTTTTAATTGTCCAACTAGTTTTTCTCCTAATTGAAGAGAACGCTCTGTTAATTTTTCTTCTTCTAATACTTCAAGAGCTGCGATAGAAACAGCACATGCAAGTGGGTTACCACCGAATGTAGAACCGTGAGAACCTGGCTCGAATACGCCTAAAATGTCGCGGTTTGCTGCAACACAAGAGATTGGGAATACGCCGCCGCCAAGTGCTTTACCAAGTATGTACATGTCAGGAGTTACATTGTCCCAGTCGCAAGCAAATACTTTACCAGTACGGCCTAAGCCTGTTTGGATTTCATCTGCTACGAATAAAACGTTTTCTTTTTTACATACTTCAAAAGCTTCTTGTAAGAAACCAGCTGGTGGAATGTTAATTCCTGCTTCACCTTGGATTGGCTCTAAAATGAATGCAGCTGTATTTGGTGTAATCGCAGCTTTTAACGCTTCTAAATCACCGTAAGGAATTACAATAATGCCAGGAAGCATTGGACCGAAGCCGCGCTTGTACTCTTCGTTTGATGACATAGAAACAGCACCCATTGTACGTCCGTGGAAGTTATCTTCACAAACGATGATTTCTGCACGGTTTGCCTCTACCTTTTTCACATCGTAAGCCCAGCGACGAGCTGTTTTAATTGCAGTTTCAACAGCCTCTGCACCTGTATTCATAGGAAGTACCATATTTTTATTTGTTAGTTTCGCAACTTTTTCGTACCAAGGACCTAATTGATCACTATGGAAAGCACGAGAAGTTAACGTAACTCGATTAGCTTGGTCAATTAAAGCGTTAATGATTTTTGGATGACGATGACCTTGGTTTACTGCAGAATATGCACTTAGTAAGTCCATATAGCGGTTTCCTTCAGGATCTTCTACCCAAACGCCTTCTGCTTTAGAAATAACGATTGGAAGTGGATGGTAGTTATTTGCCCCGTATGTGTCTGTAAGTTCGATAATATCCTTAGTTTGAATCATGATTGTTCCCCCTTTTGTTATTACAAGAAGTTTGTAAATACTCTAAATATTATAGCATTTAAATATAAAAAAGCGAAACATTTCCTGAAAATAAATGAACATGTTATCATATAGAGTGAAAAAGTGTGAAAAGAGGAGGCAGGGATACGATGGTACATATGCATATTACAGCATGGGCGTTAGGGTTAATTTTATTCTTCGTTGCGTATTCACTTTATTCAGCAGGAAGAAAAGGTAAAGGTGTACATATGGGGCTTCGCCTTATGTACATTATCATTATTGTGACAGGTGTTATGTTGTACATGAGTATTGTGAAGACAGCAACAGGTAGCATGCACATGTGGTACGGCATGAAAATGCTAGCTGGTATTTTAGTTATCGGTGGAATGGAAATGGTTCTTGTAAAAATGAGCAAAAACAAGGCAACAGGGGCATTTTGGGGATTATTTGTTATCGCGCTAGTAGCGGTATTTTATCTTGGTTTGAAATTACCAATTGGCTGGCAAGTATTTTAATTGAAAATAAAACCACCTTATAGTCTCAAATATTTGAGAGATAAGGTGGTTTTTTTATTTTATCCCGCTATTTGTGGGCAGTAAAACTCCCACCTCAAAATTCGGCTGGAGCAAAGAAGTTAGGTGGGGGCCTGCTGCCCGTAAACGCCCGATTGGTGAGGGCTAATAATCAGTGGGGATGAACAAAACCCCCGCTGATTAAAGTTTCACTTTATGTCGCATCGAGATGCAGCTCTTCTCCGTTTACTTTCGTAAATCGCAAAATATTTTTATTAGAGGAAGAGTGGCGTACGAAATGATGCTGCAATGTACAAATCATTTCTTCGTTATCGAACAAAAGAATATTTACTCCTTCGCCTGCTTCATCTTTCGGTAAGAATGATAAATAATTATGACAATACATGCAATCGTATAAAGAGTAATGAAGTGATTGCAATGATTCGGTTAATAATGTAAAGACAGAGTCAGGTAACTCCTCAAGCCATTCATTATAGCTAAGAAGTAATTTTTTTCGAATTCGTATCATTTCCCCGTTTTGGAGAGAATGTTGTTCATTTGCAATTTGCAATATGTTTTGTTCATAAAAACGAGCTGGTAGCCAATTGTTGTTATATAAAATTTCAAAACCATCTTCGGCAATATCTTCTAATAGAAAAGCCTCATCATTTTCATCATCAAAGAATATCCACTCGTTGTTTATATATTCCACATTACCGATTGAATGAGCACGCGGTTGGTTATACAAAATATGTTTGCGTTGTACCATAGTTCATTTCTCCTTTTATAGAAGTAGTTATTCTTGTTATGGACAGTTCGTACGTTCTTTATAACTAGACACACCTAAAGATAGATGGGCATACAATAAAACACGCTTTACACTGTGAAACTGCTATTCCATATATGGATAGTTAGTTATCGTCAAGTTTGTTGTTTTTATGTATCCGCACTCATAGGGTGGGGATTACTGCACGTTCAGAAACAGATATTAGATTAGGAAGGATGATTTTTATGTGCGGGATTACAGGATGGGTGGATTATAAGCGCTCATTAGAAGGGGAAAGGGACATCGTGACGAAGATGGCGGAAACGCTAGCGAAACGCGGTCCAGATGATAATAAAGTTTGGATTAAAGGGAACGTTGCATTTGGGCATAAACGGTTAATCGTTGTAGATCCTGAAGGTGGTAAACAACCCATGACTTGTTTGAAAGATGAAACTAGTTATGCGATTTGCTATAACGGAGAGCTCTACAATACAGAAGATATTCGCAAAGAGTTATTAAGAAGAGGATATACATTTAAAGGACATTCTGATACAGAAGTACTATTGGCCTCTTATATTGAATGGAAAGAAGAATGTGTCGATCATTTAAACGGTATATATGCGTTTGCAGTATGGGATGAGAAAAATGAACGAGTCTTTATTGCCAGAGATCGATTAGGTGTGAAGCCACTATTTTATAAATATGATAGCGGACGATTATTATTTGGTTCAGAGTTAAAAGCGATACTAGCGCATCCAGATGTGAAGGCGGAAGTAACGTTAGAAGGGTTGTCAGAAATATTCGGCCTCGGACCATCTAGAACGCCTGGTCACGGTATATATGCTGGTATTCAAGAACTGCGCCCGGGTCATGCAATGACGTTCTCAAAAGACGGTTTATGCATATGGAGATATTGGAATGTGGAAAGTAAAAAACATGAAGATTCATTTGAAGAAACAGTAGAAAAAACTCGTTTTTTATTACAAGATGCGATTGCGAGACAATTAGTTTCTGACGTACCACTATGCACTTTTTTATCAGGCGGTGTAGATTCAAGTGCTATAACAGCAATAGCTGCAAAAGAGTATGAAAGATCAGGAAAAGGGCAATTACACACGTATTCTATTGATTATGAAGATAACGACAAATACTTTAAAGCGAATGCATTTCAGCCAAATTCAGATGCACCATTTATTAACTTAATGACGGAGACGTTTCAAACAATCCACCATCGCTGTGTCATTTCAAATGAACAACTAGCACAGTATTTAACAGAAGCAGTACTCGTTCGTGATTTGCCTGGTATGGCAGATATTGATTCGTCCTTATTATGGTTTTGTCGTGAAATAAAACAAGATTTTGTCGTCGGTTTATCTGGAGAATGTGCAGATGAAATATTCGGTGGTTATCCGTGGTTTTATAGAGAAGATGATTTACAATCAAGTGCATTTCCGTGGATGCGTTCTACAGAAGCGCGTGAACAACTTCTAAAGAAAGAATGGAGAAATAAATTAAATTTACAACAATATGTACAGCGCCGCTATGAAGAATCCATTCAAGAAGTCCCTATTTTAGAGGGAGAAAGCCCATTAGAAGCGAAGAGACGACAATTATTTTATTTAAACATGGTATGGTTTATGACAACATTATTAGATAGAAAAGACCGTATGAGTATGGGGGCAAGCTTAGAAGTGCGCGTTCCCTTTGCGGACCACCGACTTGTCGAATATGCGTGGAATATTCCTTGGGAAATGAAAATGTATAAAAACCGCGAAAAAGGTCTATTGCGTAAAGCGTTAGAAGGTTTACTTCCAAATGATATATTGTATAGAAAGAAAAGCCCGTATCCGAAAACGCATAATCCGCACTATACGAAAGCAGTCACAGTATGGCTCCAAGATTTATTAACGGATAAAGGCTCCATTTTGCATGAATTGTTCGATAAAGAGCAATTGGGCGGATTGATCGAGTCTGGCGGCAGTGCATTTCAAAAACCTTGGTTTGGGCAATTAATGACTGGGCCGCAACTTTTAGCTCATTTAGCACAAATTCATGTTTGGTTTAAAGAGTATGGAGTGAATATAAAAGAATAGGGAAAAGGGCGGCTTACAGATTGGTGTGAGCCGCTTTTCCTATGATGGTAATTAATATTAAAGGAATTGTTAAATTAAATTAAAAATCATATTATAAATAATGTTTATTTAGAATTATTATTTTGACGAACTCATTATTACTTGTTATAATTGGAAACGAATGTTCTTGAAAAAGATTCTCATTTCCAGAATTGAGATGTTATATAGATGACGAAGAAGAAAATAGGTTTGCTTGTGATGGCGTATGGAACGCCAGAGTTATTAGAGGATGTATACTCACATTCGTCACGGGCGTAAGGCGTCTGAAGAAGCGCTCCAAGATTTAATCGGACGGTATAAAGCAATTGGTGGAATTTCATCAATTGCGAAAATAACGAAAGAGCAGGCGCATAAATTAACAGATTCAATGAATAAAATGTTTACAGAGTATGAATTTGTTTGTTACTTAGGTTTAAAGCGCATTGCCCCATTTAGAAGTTTTATATGACAACGATTATGAATGTAAAGTTGTAACTGATGAATTAAATACCGCATATTGTAGACTAAATATGCCCAATTCAAAATCTGTATTTATTGATTGTTTAGCTGAAATTGTTTCCAAAAAAATGAAGGAAATAGTTGACAAGGATTTATTTTTGAATAATAATTAGTTTATAATAATTTTAAATAAATAATAATTACTACGAAAGAAAGAGGAGGATCCCCTTGATGAATCCAAAGAATCGCTTAACAACAAACCAAGGCGCTCCAGTTGGAGATAACCAAAACTCTCGTACAGCTGGTCGCCGTGGACCGGTATTGTTAGAAGACTATCATTTAGTAGAAAAACTTGCTCACTTTGATCGTGAACGTATTCCAGAGCGTGTTGTGCATGCACGTGGTGCAGGTGCTCACGGTGTATTCGTAACGAAAAACAGCATGAAGCAATATACGAAAGCAGCGTTTTTACAAAATGAAGGAACGGAAACACCTGTATTCGTTCGTTTTTCAACGGTTATTCATGGTCAAGGTTCTCCAGAGACAGCTCGTGATCCGCGCGGGTTCGCTGTTAAATTTTATACAGAAGAAGGAAACTACGATATCGTAGGTAACCATTTACCTGTTTTCTTCATTCGTGACGCAATTAAATTCCCAGACATGGTGCATTCTTTAAAACCAGCACCTGATACAAATGTTCAAACACCAGATCGTTACTGGGATTTCATGACGTTAACTCCAGAATCTACACATATGATGACATGGGTATTTTCTGATTACGGTACACCGGCAAATTATCGCGAAATGGAAGGTTTCGGTGTCCATTCATTTAAATGGATTAATGCAGAAGGAAAAATTGTTTACATTAAATACCACTGGAAACCACAGCAAGGCGTACGTAATTTAAGTGCGAAAGAAGTGGAGCAAGTACAAGGTAAAGACTTCAATCATGCAACTCGTGACTTATTCGATGCAATCGAAAAAGGAAACCATCCGAAATGGGATTTACACGTACAAGTAATGCAACTAGATGAAACGGATTCTTTAGATTTCGATCCATTAGATCCAACGAAAGTTTGGCCAGAAGATCGCTTCCCATTAATAGAAGTAGGGACAATGACGTTAAATCGTAACCCGAAAAACTTCTTCGCGGAAGTAGAACAAGCGGCGTTCACGCCAAGTGCAACTATAAATGGTATTGAAGCATCTGAAGATAAATTATTACAAGGGCGCTTATTCTCTTACCCAGATACACAGCGTTACCGCCTTGGTACTAACTATTTGCAAATTCCTGTAAACTGCCCATACGCTGCTGTTCGTAACCAACAACGTGATGGTGCGATGCAAGTGGATCAAAACCCATCTACAGTAAACTACGAACCGAGCCGTCATACTGAAAATCCAGTTGAAGACCCAACTTACCGCGATTCAACTATGAAAGTAGAAGGCTACGTATCTCGTGAAAAAATTGAGAAGCCAAATGACTTCAAACAAGCGGGTGAGCGTTACCGTTCATTCTCTAAAGAAGAGCAAGACAACTTAATTGCGAACTTAACAAATGACTTAAGAGATGTAAATGAACGCACGAAATTACTTGCTATTTGTAACTTCTTCCGTGCAAATCATGACTACGGAATGCGTTTAGCTGGGGCGTTAAATGTTGATATTTCGCAGTATGTAGGGAATGCTCCAAAATAAATAGGAAAAGACGACTGATTTTCGGTCGTCTTTTTTGTTTAATTTACTCGTTCTGTATACTCATAAGCTTTCTCCCCATGCATCGAAATATCAAGCCCCATTTGTTCTTCGTGCTCATCGACGCGAACAGGGAGGAAGAAGTTAATGGCTTTAATAATGGCGTACGTCATTATGATCGTGAATGCATATGTTGCGCCGATTGCTACAAGTTGTTTGAAAAGGAGAGTGGCGTTTCCGTAAAATAATCCGTTAGCACCATCGCTATTTATAGAAGTTGTTGCGAAAAGTCCGGTTGCGATACCGCCCCAAGTTCCTCCGATGCCGTGGCATCCAAAGGCATCGAGTGTATCGTCGTATCCGAATTTCGTTTTTAAGAAGAAGACAGCGCCGAAGCATAATATACCGCCGATTGCTCCGATAAGAAGAGCGGAGAAAGGTGTAACGAATCCGCAAGCTGGCGTAATGGCGACTAAACCAGAAACAACCCCGCAAGCAGCTCCCATCGCAGTTGGCTTTGATTGGAAGAACCATTCAGAAAGCATCCAAGTTAGAGCTGAAGCAGCAGCGGCTATATTTGTATTAATAAATGCAGTTAAAGCTACGTCATTTAAAGATAATGCACTACCGACGTTAAAACCGAACCAGCCGAACCAGAGTAAGCCTGCGCCTAACATTGTAAATGGTAAATGATGAGGGGAGGTACCGCTTATGTTTTTTCGTTTTCCAAGGAAAATAGCTAATACAAGACCAGCAACGCCAGATGTGATATGAACGACATTACCGCCAGCGAAGTCTAACGCGCCAAGTTCTCTCAGCCATCCGCCAACGCCCCATACCCAATGAGCGACAGGATTGTAAACGATTGTTGTCCAAAGAAGGATAAAAATAAGAAAGGCAGAAAATCGCATTCTTTCGGCGAATGCACCTGAAATTAAAGCGGGAGTTAAAATAGCGAACATGAGTTGGAACATCATAAATAAATTGTGAGGAATAGTAGATGAGTAGTCTGGGTTTGGTGCGTAGGTAACTCCGTTTAGACCGAACCAATCGAGATTGCCGATAAGTCCGTGCCAATCTGGTCCGAATGATAAAGAATAACCGATAACAATCCATTGAATCGAAACGATAGCCATTGCGCTATAACTATGCATTGTTGTGCTGAGTACGTTTTTACTGCGAACCATACCTCCATAAAAAAGTGCCAATCCTGGTGTCATCAACATGACCATTACTGTTGTTACAAAAATAAAAACTGTATCTCCCGTATTCATTCTCTCTCCTCCTATGATGTTAGGAAAAATAACATCGAATTGTTATGTTTTATATCATATTCGAAATAAAAAGAAAAATCAACTAAAAATTCAGAAAACTTTTTAGTTTATGTTAGAAAACCTAACATGATGTATTTTGGAGGAATAAAATCAACGTATGCGATTTGTTCTGAAAATTGGTATAATATTCTTACAATTGGAAGTTTGGGGGATGCGTGTGAAAAAAATATGGACTAAGGAACTATTCATTTGTTTTTGTTTAGCTGTTATTTTGTTTGTACCAGTACATACTTTTGCGGAAGAAAAAAGGGAATGGCGAGATGAAGTTATATATTCCATTATGATTGATCGCTTTAATAACGGAGAACCGAAAAATGACAAACAGTTAGACGTTGGTAATTTAGAAGGGTATCAGGGCGGAAATATACGTGGGATTATAAAAAGATTGGACTACATAAAAGAAATGGGATTTACTACTATTATGCTTTCGCCGCTTTTTGAAAGTGAAAAGTATGATGGATTAGGCGTTCGAAACTTTCAAAAAGTAAATGAACATTTCGGAACAGAAAATGATGTGAAAGAACTTGTAAATGAGGCTCACAAAAAAGGAATGAAAGTTGTCTTTCAATTTCCGTATGAAGAAAATGAACAACAATTAATAGACTCGATGAAATGGTGGATAAAAGAAGTCGATTTAGACGGAAGTTATGTGATACATAGTGAAAAAAAGCCGCGTACTTTTTGGGATGAAGTGCAAAAGGATTTGCAGAAGGTAAAGAAAGATTTTCGCATTATGACAAAGGAAGATAATGAGTACTATAAAAAAATAGTAGAGTCATTTTCAAAAGCAGATATGTCTGTGAAATCTTTATATGATGTGAGCGGAAAAGAAGAGGAATTCGCTACGTTTTTAGATAATCAAGAAACAAAGCGATTTGCGCGTATTGCAAAAGAAAATATGTATTACCCGCCGTCTCGTTTAAAACTAGCGATCACTTACTTATTAACATCCCCGGGGATACCGAATTTTTATTATGGAACTGAAATCGCATTAGATGGGGGAGATGCTCCAGATAATAGACGATTAATGGATTTCAAATCTGATGAAAAGTTTATCCAGCACATAACGAAGCTAGGTGAACTTAGACAAACGAGACCATCTTTACGACGTGGTACGTTTGAACTTCTATATGATAAAGATGGAATGAGTATATTAAAACGAAAGTATAAAGATGAAGTAACACTAGTAGCGATTAATAATACGAAAGAAACGCAAAAGGTTTCCTTACCTGTAAGTGCAATTGGTGAAAAACAAGAGTTAAGAGGATTGTTAGAAGACGAAATTATAAGAGAAGAAAACGGGCAGTTTTATCTCGTTTTAAAGCGTGAAGAGTCGAATGTGTATAAAGTTAGCGAAGAAACAGGTATAAATTGGTTATTTATCTCCTTAATAGTCGGTGTGAACGTATTATTTATTGCTTTTTTAATTGCGGTTAAAAAGAAACGGAAATGAGGGCTTCTCTCTTTTGGTAATCAATTGATAGTTTATGATGAGGTGAGATGTTTGAGGAGAAAGAAGTTGTTCGCTCTATGTTTATGTATTCTTATCGTATTCGTAAGTTTGCATTTTTGGGACAACGGTGACGATAGGGAATTTGTTCGGTGAGGCGATAGTGTTCATTCTGTTGATACAAAGATTCTAAAGAAAAACAATATCAAATACAAAATTGAGAATGATAAAGTATATATTCCAGAAAAATCATTTGATAAAGCAATATGGTGCTGCTCTTAGAAATGTGTACAGCCTAGAATATTGCATCTCTTAATAAGTAGAAAACCTCCTCTGAATAGAGGAGGTTTCTTTTTAGCGGTAGTTAATGAACTGTACGTCGATTGGTAAGTCAACACTGCGAACTGCTGCGATTACTGCTTGTAAGTCATCACGGCTTTTCGCTGTTACACGTACTTGGTCATCTTGTACTTGTGTTTTCACTTTTAATTTCATTTCTTTAATGATGTTGTTGATTTTTTTCGCGTTATCTTTATCGATACCTTGTTGCAGAGTTGCACGTTGGCGAACAGTGTTACCAGATGCAGCTTCAACTTTTCCGTAGTCCAAGTTTTTAATTGGAACGTTACGTTTTACAAGCTTAGAAATTAGAACGTCTTTTACTTGGTCTAATTTGAACTCGTCATCAGAAGTTAAAACAAGTACTTCTTTTTCTAATTTAATATCACTTTTACTACCTTTAAAGTCATATCGGTTTTGGATTTCCTTTAATGCGATGTTAATTGCGTTTGTTACTTCAGGTAATTCTACTTTCGAAACGATGTCAAAAGAACTGTCTTTTGCCATAGTTAGCACCTCCAAATAAATTTAATATCTTTTTACGTCTAAGCCAAGATATGTACTGTCCATATTAAAGTATAGCGGAAAACGTATTAAGACTTAAGGGTTTTATGTACATATTAATGAAACCTCACTTTATTATAGTGAATTTTGGGCAGTTGGACAAATAAAGGAAAAATCGTGTTATAATTAACTTTTGTTTGGAATGATAAAAAAGATAACTTTATATATATAGAAGGGAATTAAAAAATATGTATTTGCAATTAGGATCGATTGAACAGGTAACTGTTTTACGCGAAACGGAAATCGGATATATGGTTGGAAACGAAGAGGAAGAAATCTTCCTACATAAAAACGAATTAGCTGGAGAAATTGAAGAAGGCGATACGATTGATGTGTTCTTATACCTTGATCACCAAAATCGTATTTCAGCAACAATGAAGGAACCAATTATTACAACACATGATTGGAATTGGGTAAAGGTTGTAGAAGTTATTCCTAGTTTAGGTGTGTTTGTTGATATTGGTGTATCAAAAGATATACTAATTCCACTTGATGAGTTTCCAATTTATATGCCAGTTTGGCCTGAAGAAGGCGACGAATTATATTGTACGTTAAAATTAACGAATCGTGATCGTTTAATTGCTCTTCCGGCAAGAGACAGTGATATGCAAGAAATTATCGTAGATGCAACGCCATCTATGCGTAATAAAAACGTAAATGGACGTGTGTATCGCTCACTTCAAGTTGGTTCATTCATACTAACTGACGAGCATTTCCGTGCTTTCTTACACCATACAGAAAGAAAAGAACAGGTCCGCATTGGTGAGCGCATAACAGGTCGTATTATTGACGTGAAAGACGACGGTACAATTAACATTTCACTTCTTCCTCGTAAAGAAGAAGGAATGGAAGATGATGCTGCAGTACTTTATGAATATATGGAAGAACGAGGCGGAGCAATGCCGTTTTGGGATAAGAGCAGCCCAGAAGATATTAAAGAACGTTTCAACATGAGTAAAGCTGCATTTAAGCGTGCACTTGGTAAAATGATGAAAGAAGAAAAGATTTACCAAGAAGAAGGCTGGACTTACTTTAAGAAATAAAGTGAATTAGAAAGAACTATCTTTTCTCTAAGTTTATTAGGGGAGGGGTAGTTCTTTTTGCGTTCAGGAAAAATTGACAGTGGGAGTAAGAACACCAGTGGAAGAGGAATATTTTAAAGGGTATAGATAGGTATATCTACATGGAAGAGAGCTTGAGTTTACTTTTTAATTGAAAAGAAAGGAGGTGTGCATATGAAATTTTATAACGCTGGATACCTCATAATTTCCTACGATAGGGAACTTATCTATAAAGAATGCAATATTGAGGGGCTATCACAAACGATTTTAACAATATGTAATGGGGTTCGACCTACATTTCCGGATTATTGGTTTTTTCCTTGGTGTAATTCAAATGAAAATGACCCTATTGCTCAGATGATAAATGTAAGGTTAAAGATTAGTACAGAGGAGCATGAAAGTGGACAATCTTTTTTAGATACATTAATGCGAGAAAAAAAGTTCGCATGGCCGAATACTTTTAAATCTTTAAAGGATGCGCGATTTTTTAAGCGGAATTATTTAAAGGGAATAGAAAATCTGGAGATTATTAGTTTGTATCTTTCAGAAGAGTATCGGACGGATTTCTTAATGAATGAGCGAGAAGAAAATGATTTTGAAGTTTCCATATATGATTTTCTTGAAAAATCATTGCCGTTTTGTGTTGAGAACGATGAAATATTAGGATTTGATATATGTGGTTTTAGTAACAATAATTTTTATTCTTTTATTCATAATAATTTACAAGAGGATTTTGGTAAGAAATTAAATGAATTATCACTTGTTGATAATTATGAAGATGCAAAGCAGATTATCCATTTAATTGATGATGGGGAAATTGAGGTAGAAGAGGTATTGTGGTATCCGTGGTTAATTATGAAGTGCATATAATCTGTTAAAGAAAGAGGTATAAGCATTGGATTAAAAGGGAGGCATGATAGTGCAAGATAATGTACTGGAACAATTAATAGAGCGCCTTTCAGTACTATCGCCTGAAAAAGAACGTGAAATAGTAGCCATGGATTTAAATGATATATATGAGAGTAGTCAAAGCTTCGAAAAATTGCTTGAGAATATGATGAATTCTCAGCAAAATAAAGACGATTTAATAGATATGTTAATCGAAGTAGAGGTAGAACTAAATCACATCAATTGGCATTATAAAAGCTTGAAGAAAAAGCTAAAAGTATTAATGAAAGAATAAAAGAAGGAGCTGCTTGAACAGCCTCCTTCTTTATATTGTCATTTTTTGTAGGTAAATCGATATAATTTCATTTATCATCATGCATACTGTTTAAAAAGTTTGCACCCTCGTTTTTTATTTCCCTTTCTCAAAAAAGATGAGAAAATGTATCTTTCAAATCACTATCATTTATTTTAATATCCGCCTTTTTTAATTCACCTTGTAATAATTTTTGACCGAAGGAAGGGTCGGCAATACGTTCTTCTTCTAAGTCTTTGCGTATTGAGTCTTTCACTTCATCGTAAGGTTTTAAATCTTTTTTATCAGTTAGTTTAATAATGTGATAGCCGTTTGGTGATTTTACGGGATTGCTAATTTGGCCGGGCTTTAATTTGTAGGCAGCTTTTTCAAATTCAGGTGTCATTTTGCCTGCCCCGAAGTATCCGAGGTCTCCGCCATTATCTTTTGATGCGAAATCTTGAGATTCTTGTTTTGCTAATTCTTCAAATGAAGTGCCGGTATCTAATTTCTTCTTTATTTCTTTCGCTTCATTTTCGTTACTTACTAAAATGTGACTAGCTTTAATTTCTGGTTTATAGTGGTCTTTCACATCTTTTTCTGTAACGCTTTGTTTAATCGCTTCATTCAATGCAAGTTTGAATTTAATTTGATTTTTGAAATCTTCTTCATCTTTTAAACGATTATTTTCTAGTGTTGCTTTGAATTGTTCTCCATATTGCTTTTTTGCTTTTTCTACTTCTTTATCTACTGCATCATCAGATACTTTATATTTTTTAGTAATAACATCTTGTGCTACCATTTCGTATAGCGTGTCTTTTCCGTATCGATCTTTCAATTGTTTTTCGAAATCGCTCTTCGTAATGGTTGAGTTTGTTGTTGTAGCGATTGTGGCCGAGTCATTTTTTTGTCCGCAAGCAGATAGCATTAATATACTTATTAGTGCAGTGATAATGAATATACTTTTTCCTCTCATGCTAACACCTCATCTGAATATGTTATCGCTATTGTAGAATATAGAAGTGAACATGAAGTGAATTTTCAATGTTTTTTCCCTGTAAAATGTAAAAAAAGTACATCAACATTAACGTTGATGTACGATGTAATCAAAGGTGATCAGTTTTCTTAGAATATGCACGTTTTCCTTGCTGAATATTTTTTTGCTCTTGTTCATTTTTTTGAGTGCGCTTTGCATTATTGTCGCGCGCTTTTTTGTCGTTATCGCTCGTATGTGGCATATGTATCAACTCCATTTCTAAACGTTGTATGTTTATCATTTCCTTTTTCGTAAAGACTATGTATAGCGGTACATTCATGAATACTAAAGGTGGATTAGAAATGGATTTGAAGCTGAATTATACTGAACTTATTAAGAAGTTAGTCGTTGTAATTATTGCGGGTTTATTAAATGCGATTGGGATGAATTTATTTTTAACACCAGCGAAAGTGTATGCGAGTGGTTTTGCTGGATTGTCTCAATTATTATCACAAATATTAGGTGACTTTTTATCTATTCATATATCGACGGGGGTGTTGTTTAGTTTATTTAATATTCCTGTCGTTATTTTAGCGTGGAAAAAGGTTGGGAAGGCTTTTACATTTTTTAGTTTTCTTTGCGTTATATTTATGACTCTGTTTTTAGAAATTATCCCAGTTAAAGCGGTTTCGGACGATATAATATTGAATGCGATGTTTGGTGGGGTTATTTCAGCAATCGGGGTAGGGATTGCTTTAAAGTGGGGCGCTTCTACAGGTGGCTTAGATATTATCGCTATGATTTTATCAAAGATAAAAGATAAACCTGTCGGTACATATTTTTTCTTCTTTAATGCAATTATCATTATCGCTGCTGGTTACGTATATGGATGGGAAAAAGCATTATATACTTTGGTCACTTTGTATGTGTCAACGAGAATTATTGATGCGATTCATACACGTCATGTGAAAATTACGGCATTAATTGTTACAAAGAATGGGGCAGATGTGCGAAAAGCGATCCACTCTCGCTTAGTGAGAGGGATTACAACTATACCGGCAACAGGTGCTTATACAAATGAAAATAAAGAAATGTTAATGATTGTTATTACTCGTTACGAGTTGTACGAATTAGAGAGGGTTATTAAACAAGTGGACCCGTTTGCATTTACAAATGTACTGCAAACGGTCGGAGTGTTTGGATTGTTTCGAAAAGAGTAAAGAGGACCAAAGCTGGTCCTCTTTTTTTAATGTAAATTCGTAATGTTTTGCAATTGCTCCTGCATTTCACGTAGCTGAACTTTTTCAGCAGTTGAAGAGTTTGCATAAGCAGAGTGCAAAGAGTTTTTTGCTCTATAAACGAGTTCCTGTTGTTCAGCGCCACTTGAACAAGAAACGGCACTTGCAACAGCGTCTCTAGCTTGTTGGAATAGTAAGTTCCCCATTTAAACCCCTCCAAGAGAAGAGTTACTTCTTGCTTTTTCTGCCTCAGCTAATGTACCTCTGTACGGGAATCTTGCATCATGCTTCATAACAGCATCGGCTCCTTGCTGGATAAAACGTTTTGATTTGTTCTTTTTACCCATTCGAAAAACCTCCCTTTATTTAGCTGAAAACAATTGACGCGCTTCCGTGCGTCTAATAATAGTATGAGCAGTTTGCGGGAAACTATAAGTAGGGAATTTTTAGATTACAACCCAAGAACCTCTTCTAAATATAGGGCAATACCGTCTTCTTCATTTGTTAATGTTGTATGGTTTGCGAGTGATTTTAATTCAGGGATTGCATTTCCCATTGCAATTCCATGACCAGCAAATTCGATCATTTCAAAGTCGTTATCCTCGTCACCGAAAGCGATGATTCGCTCTTTTGGAATATTGTAATGACTTGAAATTTTTTGTAATCCGACAGCTTTATTTAGTCCGCTTTTCACAATTTCAATAATTGGCCAAGGCGCACCCCATTTTCTATGGTCGATTACTTCAGCGTGCATATCTGTTAAATGCTGACGAATTGCAGCAGAATGTCCGTCATGTGCGTCAATTAATAAGCAAGTTGGATGGTCGTTTAAAATATTTAATAAATCTCCTGTGAAAATCTTTGGAGAACCGAATTCAAAAATATGTTTTTTATCTTCATCAATTTCACGAACATACACATCATCCATGACTTCGGCATATACATTTTTCACGCCAAAATCAAAGCAAGCTCGGACGATTTCTTGCGCTGTTGAAAGTTCAAGAGGAGAGTGGTGTATGCCCCATTTTGAATCAAGAGGGTGATGCACATAAGCTCCATTGAAGTTTACGATAGGTGTATTAAGGCTAAGTTCTTTATAGTAATCGTAACTAGCGCGGAATGGACGCCCTGTTGAAATAACGACAATATGTCCTTGTTCTTTTGCTTTTGCAATTGTGTTTTTCGTTCTTGGAGAAATTATTTTGTTGTCTGTTAATAAAGTTCCGTCTAAGTCTAAAGCGATTAAATGTTGTTTGTTCATAATTTCACCTCTTATAATAATTTTTTTGTTTTTATCTGTATTTCCGTTTTTAATATGCAGAAATAAGAGGTTAGACTGGGTGAAACTACTGTAGATGGAAGTTTCACTATATATCCATCTTACGTCGCGAAGCGCTGTGGTGTCTACTATTTCTCGTTGGAAATTAGGAAAAGTCAACGTATTTTTAGAAAGTTCAAACAATGTTTCTTTCATTATGTACAATTTGTGAAAAGGGTTACATTGTTTGAATGATGCGACTTATAATGAACATGTAATCTTCTCGTATATGTTTGACTCTCCTTTGGAACTGGCCTAAACTTAGGTTGGTTTCTTTTTTTCAACAAATATACCAATAATTCCTGCTTAAGCTTGTGTAATTATATATATGTACATGAGTAAACGGTAGTACTTGTTTCCTAAACATGACAGAAAAGCTTTCTTTTAAAATGGATATACTAATGAGGCAAGACGTCATGGAAGGAGAATGGAAATGGGACAAAATCGCAGGTTTCGTTCAGGGCAAAAGGCGCCAAATGATGGCATTTACGTAGAAATTGGTGAAACGGGAAGTATGGTGAAAGATCCACAAATGGTGAAATTAACTGCCGGGGAAAGGTTTCCAGAGAACGCAAATCATAACCGTCAGTGGACATATAAAAGAAAACCGTAACAGAAGCCGCAATCCTTATTGCGGCTTTTTTGATTAGGACAATGAATGTTACTTTTTTCTTTTTCCAATAATAAGTTTGAACTACATAAGCAAAATTATTGTATAAAAAAGTAAGTTGGCGTATAATTAAATCAAAGGTCAAAGAAAGTCAAACATTTGGAGGGCTGTAAAGATGGACTTAAATCAAATGACAACAAAAACACAGGAAGCGATTATGAGTGCTCAATCTTTAGCGGTAGCTCATCATCATCAAGAAGTAGATACTGTTCATCTATTGCTTACGTTATTAGAGCAGCAAGACGGATTAACAGTACGTATTTTTCAAAAAATGAATGTCGATATAGAAGCGTTAAAGCAAGGTGTAGAAAGTTTAATTAAGAAAAAGCCTTCTGTAACTGGAAGCGGGGCAGAGGCAGGGAAATTATATGTAACAGGTGCTTTGCAACAACTGCTTGTAAGAGCGGGAAAAGAAGCGGAGAAATTGCAAGATGATTACATTTCAGTCGAACATGTCTTGCTTGCTTTTTCTGAAGAAAAAGGCGATATAAATCAATTATTTACAAAATTTCATATTACGAAAGATAATTTATTACAGTCTTTAATGACAGTTCGGGGGAATCAAAGAGTGACTAGTCAAAATCCAGAAGCAACTTATGAAGCGTTAGAAAAATATGGCCGTGATTTAGTGGCTGAAGTAAGAGCGGGGAAAATTGATCCTGTAATCGGCCGAGATAGTGAAATTCGCCGCGTGATCCGCATTCTTTCACGCAAAACGAAAAATAACCCCGTTTTAATCGGAGAACCAGGTGTTGGTAAAACAGCAATCGTTGAAGGATTAGCACAGCGTATTGTGAAAAAAGATGTCCCAGAAGGATTAAAAGATAGAACAATTTTCGCTTTAGATATGAGTGCACTTGTGGCCGGAGCAAAATTCCGCGGTGAGTTTGAAGAGCGTCTGCAAGCTGTATTAAATGAAATTAAAAAGAGTGAAGGCCGCATTTTATTATTCATTGATGAACTTCATACAATCGTCGGCGCTGGTAAAACAGAAGGGGCGATGGATGCAGGAAATATGTTAAAACCAATGCTAGCGCGTGGTGAACTGCATTGCATTGGAGCAACGACATTAGATGAATACCGTAAATATATTGAGAAAGATCCAGCGTTAGAAAGACGTTTCCAACAAGTACTAGCAGAAGAACCAACTGTTGAGGATACAATTTCCATTTTACGTGGTTTAAAAGAGCGTTTTGAAATTTATCACGGTGTAAATATTCATGACCGCGCGATTGTAGCAGCATCTGTTTTATCAGATCGATATATTTCAGATCGTTTTCTACCAGATAAAGCAATTGATCTTGTTGATGAAGCTTGTGCAACAATTCGAACAGAAATTGATTCTATGCCAACAGAATTAGATGAAGTAACGCGCCGCATTATGCAGCTGGAAATTGAAGAAGCTGCTCTTGGGAAAGAAAAGGACTTAGGTAGTCAAGAGCGCCTAAAAACATTGCAACGTGAATTATCGGATTTAAAAGAAGTTGCAAGTAGTATGAGAGCGAAATGGGAGAAAGAAAAAGAAGACATTCATAAAGTGCGTGACTTACGTGAACATTTAGAGCGCTTGCGCCGTGAGTTAGAAGAAGCAGAAGGAAATTACGATTTAAATAAAGCAGCTGAGCTTCGCCACGGGAAAATTCCAGCTATCGAAAAAGAGTTAAAAGAAGCGGAAGAGATGGGTGCACATAATAAACAAGAGAATCGTTTATTACGCGAGGAAGTAAGTGAAGAAGAAATTGCAGACATTGTTTCAAGGTGGACTGGTATTCCTGTCGCAAAACTCGTTGAAGGTGAACGTGAGAAATTATTACGTCTTGAACAAATTTTATCAGAGCGTGTTATCGGTCAAGAGGAAGCGGTAAGCCTTGTATCAGACGCAGTACTTCGTGCTCGCGCTGGCATTAAAGATCCGAATCGTCCAATTGGTTCATTCATTTTCTTAGGCCCTACAGGTGTTGGTAAAACTGAGCTTGCAAAAACGTTAGCACAAACGTTATTTGACAGTGAAGAGCAAATGATTCGTATCGATATGTCTGAGTATATGGAGAAACACGCAGTGTCACGCTTAATTGGTGCGCCTCCTGGATATGTTGGATATGAAGAGGGTGGACAATTAACAGAAGCAGTAAGACGTAAACCATATTCTGTTATTTTGTTAGATGAAATCGAAAAAGCACATCCAGAAGTATTCAACATTTTATTACAAATGTTAGACGATGGACGCATTACAGATTCACAAGGACGTACAGTAGACTTTAAAAATACGGTTATTATTATGACTTCAAATATTGGGTCTGCTCACTTATTAGAAGGACTAGAAGAAGATGGTTCTATTAAAGAAGAGTCAAGAGAACTTGTAATGGGACAATTAAGAGGACATTTCCGACCAGAATTCTTAAACCGTGTCGATGAAATTATTTTATTCAAACCTCTTACAAGGAATGAAATTAAAGGTATTGTTGATAAGATTGTACAAGAATTACAAGGGCGTTTAGCAGATCGCCACATATCATTAGAATTGACGGAATCTGCAAAAGAATTTGTTGTAGAAGCTGGATTCGATCCGATGTACGGAGCTCGTCCGTTAAAACGATACGTACAGCGTCAAGTTGAGACAAAATTAGCGAGAGAATTGATTGCAGGAACGATTACGGATAATAGTCACGTAGTTGTTGATGTTGAAAATAATGAATTAGTCGTTCATGTAAAGTAAAAAAAGAGTTCGGATAAAATCCGGACTCTTTTTAGTGTTGTTCTACTGGCTCGTTTGGAATCGCAGCTGCAATCGCTAATACTAATACCGCAAGAACAACTGAGAAAATAGACGCCTGGTTAAAATCGTATGTACCGCCAGTCATAGAGCCGATTACATAGCTCATCATATGTACAAGCGCGAACGACCAAATTAATGCCCAAATGAAACGCATATTTTACACCTCTATTCGTTCAATCTGTCCTTATTGTAACACAATTGAAAAAAGAATATAGAAAAATATTTGTAGATTTTCCAACGCAAATTTGCATTCTGTTCATACATTATAAAAGAGTACTTTTATACGTTTAGAAAATAAGGCGGGGGAAAAATGAGTATTACGGAACGTTTTTTTTATTTAGAAAAAGAACCATGTGTAATTTATTTACCGGAAAAGCCAAATGGATTTTCTGTTATGCTCCTAGGAGATTATAACTATTTTATTGAGAATGGTACAAGTTTATGGACACAGCATGCAGGGAGAGCTTATTTTTTACAGGGCCTTATTGAAAAAGGCTATACGGTCTTTTCATCTAACTTATACGGAAGGCATTGGGGGAACGATCGAGCTGTTCGTCTTGCAAAACGTTTGTATGATGTCGTTCTAAGAAAAGAGACATTGAATGCGAAAATGCACATTATGGCAGATGGTATGGGGGCGCTTGTAGCACTGGAGATGATGAACAAATACCCTGAATGTATACGTTCTGTCGTTATGTTAAATCCGTGTTTAGATTTACCAGAATATGTGGAGTTTGAGAAAGAGCATAAGTTTTTTTACAAAAGATTAGTGAAGGAATTAAGTTTGGCGTATGATTCCAAAGAAGAAGAATTAGAATCAAAAATAAATAAGAAATCATTTGCACTTCTTCCGTCTTGTGTACCTGTTAAAATTTTTGTCTCAACACAGGAAAAAAGAGGAAGAAAACAATTGTTACGTAAATACGAGAAAATGAGGCAATTAAATCAATGTGATACTTCTGTCTTATTCCATCTGCAAGATGTGAAATATAAAATGGTTAGACAAATGACTGATTTCTTTAAAAAATATGAAGAAGAATTGTGAAGCTCCCATATACATAAATGAGGAGCTATTTGTTTCAAGGGGAAAGGGTTGGTGGTATGAAACGCGTGCTGATTATAGGTGCACTTACGTTTGTAGGTTATCACCTTGTGAATAAAATGATTGCAGAAGAAGTAGAAGTATATGGTCTTGATTTTGATGAATTTGATAGTATGACAAAAATTAATGAAGAGAAATTATTGTTGATTGGGCGGAATGCGTTATTTACGTACTATTCTATAAGGGATGAAGACGGATGGCGATCGGTAGAGGAAGAGAGTTTCGATACGGTTTATTTTTGCTTGTATGAGCCGAATCAGCAAAGTGGATTTCGGAATGAAAGGGTCATATTACAATATTTAAAACGAATCGTAAGGATGTGTGAAAAAAATAAAGTAAAGTTAAATCTAATTTCTTCTATTGAAATAGGAAGCACTGAAGAATCCGAAAACAAACATCTATTTTCGAAAGTGGAAGAAGGGTTGAAAAAAGGCGAATTACAATATAGTGCATATCGAGTTCCTACATTATATGGGCCGTGGCAACCGTCGTTTATGATGTATCATCAGCTTATTTTATCAGAACTTGATGAAAAAGAGTGCCGTTGTATAAATGGAGAAATAGGAAGCGATTTACTTTACGTTGAAGATGTATGTGAATATTTATGGGAACATGGAATGAATGTAAAACACCTCGGTATATATAATTTACTTAGCGGAAAAGAAGCATTATGGGAAAAGGGTATGAGTCTTTTACATGCAGATGGTAAGGTAAATAAAAAAAATGTGGAAGTAAGAGATGAAGCTGTAGATGTTATTTCTATTCAAAAAAATACACCAGTAGAATTCGGTTTAAATAAACAATTGGCACATATGAAAAAATATAAAGAGTTATACGAAGGGTAGCGCGCGTGTTACACTATTGTATGGATAATTGATTGAAAGCTTTAATGGAGAGGAAGAGATTATATGAACGAAAAAAGTATGCAATTTTTACAAATCGCAATGAAGCATTTACCAGAAGCTAAGGCAATTTTAGATTCTAATGGAATTGCACTTGATATGGAGAAAGCACAGCCGGTGTTAGAGCTATTGATGAAAGTAATGGGCGAAGCATATGAGCTTGGGAAAGCGGATAAAGAATAAAACAAAACAAAATCAAACCCTTCTTTTTTGATGGGAGAGAGGCTCGAACCGTGGATAGAAGCGGTTGGGGCTTTTTTTAGTCTCAAGCGGAGTAAAACCAGAGAGATGATGAGGTTAAAGGAGAAGGTCTTAGTTTTGAAGGGAAAGCAGATAAAGAATAAAACTCTTCTTTTTTAGAGGGAAGAGAGGATCGAGCCGTGTGTAGAAGCGGTTTGGGCCTTTTTTGTTTCGAGCGGAGTAAGGGTATGGAATAATTTGTATTTTGAAAGGGCAGGAATTTTTCTGTTTCTTTTAATGAAAAATAAAGTTAGTAATACGCTGTCTTATTTTTTTAGCTGAAATATATTCTAGACAAAAGTACATTTATGTTTTAAAATTAGTACCAAGTCATAATAATTGATATAAAACGGAGGGCTGCAATGTGAACGTGGGCATTTTAGGGATCGGAAGATATGTGCCAGAAAAAGTAGTCACAAATCACGATTTAGAGAAAATCGTAGATACATCTGATGAATGGATTCGTACGAGAACGGGAATTGCAGAAAGACGCATTGCCGATGATACAATAGATACTTCATATATGGCGGTAGAGGCTTCTAAAAAAGCACTTGAAGATGCCGGGATTAGCGGAGAGGATATCGATCTTATTTTAGTGGCAACAGTAACGCCAGATCGCGCATTCCCAGCAGTAGCTTGTGTAATCCAAGAAGCAATTGGCGCAAAACACGCAGCCGCAATGGATTTAAGTGCAGCGTGTGCTGGCTTTATGTACGGAATGATTACAGCGCAGCAATTTATTCAAACGGGAACTTATAAAAATGTATTAGTAGTTGGTAGTGACAAACTATCTAAAATTGTAGACTGGAACGATCGAAATACAGCAGTACTATTTGGGGACGGAGCAGGTGCTATCGTAATGGGAGCTGTTTCGGAAGGAAAAGGTATACTTTCCTTTGAATTAGGAGCGGATGGAAGTGGCGGTAAGCATCTTTATCAAGACGAGTATGTTATGATGAACGGCAGAGAAGTCTTTAAATTTGCTGTTCGCCAACTTGGTGATTCCTGTCTTCGCGTGTTAGAAAAAGCGGGACTTACGAAAGAGGATGTGGACTTCTTAGTACCACATCAAGCGAATATTCGTATTATGGAATCTGCAAGAGAAAGATTAAATTTACCGAAAGAAAAAATGAGTATGACAATTGAAAAGTTTGGTAATACATCGGCTTCTTCAATTCCAATTGCAATGGTAGAGGAATTGCAAAATGGACGTATTCAAGATGGTGATTTAATTATACTAGTCGGTTTTGGCGGCGGGTTAACATGGGGAGCGGTAGCTCTTCGTTGGGGTAAATAAGGACTGAGAGAAAAAAAGGAGTGTATTTTGTATGGAAAAAAAGAGGGTCGTAATTACAGGGCTAGGAGCTGTTACACCGATCGGAACAGATGTTGAAACAGCTTGGGAAAACATTAAAAACGGTGTATCCGGAATCGGAAGACTTACAAGAATAGATTCAGAACAAATTCCTGCAAAAGTAGCAGCAGAAATTAACGACTTTGAAGTCGAAAAATATATAGATAAAAAAGAAGCGCGCCGTATGGACCGCTTTACGCAATATGCAGTAGCAGCAGCGAAAATGGCAGTTGCAGATGCGAAGCTTGAAATTACAGAAGAAAATGCACCACGCATTGGTGTATGGGTTGGTTCTGGTATTGGTGGTATGGAAACATACGAAGAACAATTTAAGATTTTTACTGAAAAAGGTCCGCGCCGCGTGAGCCCATTCTTCGTACCAATGATGATTCCAGATATGGCAGCAGGCCAAGTGTCAATCGCTACAGGAGCGAAAGGAATTAATACTTGCTCTGTAACAGCTTGTGCATCTGGAGCAAACTCAATTGGTGATGCGTTTAAAGTAATCCAGCGCGGTGATGCTGATGCGATGATAACAGGCGGAGCAGAAGCGCCATTAACAAGTATGGCATTCGCTGGGTTTAGTTCAGCGAAAGCATTAACATTCAATGAAGATCCAGCAACGGCTTGCCGCCCATTTGATAAAAACCGTAGTGGTTTCGTAATGGGTGAAGGATCAGGAATTCTTATTCTGGAAGAATTAGAGCACGCATTAGCACGTGGTGCTCACATTTATGCGGAAATTGCTGGTTATGGTGCAACTGGTGATGCGTTCCATATTACAATGCCTGCTCCTGGCGGTGAAGGCGGAGTTCGTGCGATGCGTCAAGCTTTAGCTGATGCAGGTCTAGAGCCAGAAGATATTGATTACATTAATGCACATGGTACAAGTACAGATGCAAATGAAAAGTATGAAACGATGGCAATTAAAGAAGCTTTCGGTGAGCATGCATATAAAGTAGCGATTAGCTCAACGAAATCAATGACAGGTCATTTATTAGGAGCAGCTGGTGCTGTTGAAGCGATCTTCTCTATTAAATCAATTACAGACGGAGTAATTCCTCCGACGATTAACTATGAAACACCAGATCCAGAATGTGATTTAGATTACGTACCAAATACAGCGAGACATCAAGAAGTGCGAGCTGTATTAAGTAATTCATTAGGATTCGGTGGTCATAACGCAGTATTAGTATTTAAAGTATATAAGTAATATGTACAATAAGGTGTCTTTTCGTAAAGTACTACGAAAAGACACCTTATTTATTTTTTATCACCTTTACGTTCCATTCTTTTTTGCATATACATAAGAAAAGGAGGGATGAAGGTGGGGGTTGTTGAAACGGCAGAATGGTTACATCTGTATTATGGACGTCCAGAGAAGCTTTGTGAGAAATTTACAAAGTATATTCCATTGCCAAAAGAGAGGCTGTATCGTTTTTTAATCTCTAAAGGTATGTATCGCCCAGTAATGCGGGGAGAGCGGGAAATTAAAGAATTAGAGAAAAAAGAAATTTGGAAAGAACTTAGCATGGAGTATGAAAAATTGAAAAGTTGGCTTAAAGGTCCAGATGTCCCTATCTTTATTTTATTATCAGATTCATATAATCGAACTGTACAAGATGAATATAACGGGAAGGCTGGTTTATCTATGCGTCACGTTATTTTCTTATTCGTATGTGGACGTAATTCAGTAGAGGAACTAAAAGCGTTATTAACGCATGAATACCACCATATATGTAGATTACATCAAATTGAGACGAAAGAAACAGAGTATACATTACTTGATACGATGATTATGGAAGGGTTAGCTGAGCAAGCTGTGTATGAAAGGTATACAGAAAAAAGGTGTGCACCGTGGACTACTTACATTTCAAAAGAAGATGCTATTTATTATTGGAGAAATTCAATACAAGAACGAATAGACGTAAAGAGAGGTACGAGGGAGCATGATGTTTTATTAAATGGACTGCACTCGTATCCGAAAATGCTTGGCTATGCACTTGGATTCCATATTGTAAAAGATTGTGTAGCTTTTGAAGGGGAAAATACACTGTCTTTATTATCTATAGATGCGAAGGAAATATTGAATAAAGCAAATACATTTCATGTTTCATAAAAAACAGGAGCGTTACCTCCTGTTTTTTATATTATAGAAGAAAAAATAATAATTAGAATATATTTCCTCAAGTGGAATAAAGTTAAGCAAAAATGAACATAATGATTGGTACAAACAGTAGTGAAGTGAGGGGTAGTGAATGTTATATCTGCATGATGTATGGGTAAATTGGTTTGAAGGTGAAGAAAATGGGTATAACGTTTGTCATTTTTACGAATGGCGGAAAGATGATACGATTGAGCTATTAGATCAAGTGCCATTATTAAAAGTAGATTCCACATTATATCATTACATCGAGAACGAATTATTAGAGCTTCCGCAAAAATTATTGGAAGACGTATATCATAAGGCTTATATTCGTAAAAATCACGAACGTTTGCAACAAGAATATTGTTTTGTAGTTACAGATGGAAAAGGAATTATTGCGATTGATTCAATCGGCTATAATGTGCCAATTAGAAAAAGTAGGCTTATACCTCGTCAAGAACAGATGGTATATGAGATGGTAGAAAATGTGCAAGCAGAAAAGTATGAGTTCCAAGTGGAAGAGATTGAAAAAGAACATCATATTTTATCGCCGTCACCTTTCATTATGAACGGCCTAACTCGTAAAGAAAGACAGTTAAAACAATTATTATTTATGGCGTTAGATCAATTACATACAACGAAAAATCCAGCTGAAATCCGCTATTGGTTCACAGAGTGGGATCCATCAGCATACGGAATGGTCCAACATATGGAGTTTGAAGATGTTTGGGTTAGACTTTATGATGAAGCGAAAACTGGATGGTCTGAGAAGCACGAGCAATTATGTGAGCGCCTTGTAAAAGGACAGCCGTTTTTTGAAAAGTTATGGGAAATGGAAAATGAGCAGAAGGTAAATTAAAAAAACCGCCAATTGGCGGTTTTTTTTATGGAGGCGGCAAGAATGTTCGGTGGCTTCGCGCCTTCCTGCGAGGCCAAAAGCGCCTCTACGTCAGGAGCTCCATCCCCCTCACATTCTAAGCGAGCCGCCTCTGCTTTTTATGAAATCTAGCTCCGGCTCCTAGCCCTTCGCGTCTAAGAACCTTCCCCACGAGAAGGTAAAAAGCACCTTCTGTGGGAAAGAATCTTATCCGTCAGGGCTAAGCAGTCGCCTCCGCTTTATATGTAATCCAGCTCCAGCGGCAAGCTCTTCGTGTCTAAGAACCTTCCGCATAAGAAGGCAAAAAGCGCCTTTTATGCGAAAGAACCTTAGCCAGTCAGAGCTGAACGAGCCGCTTCCGCTTTATGTGTAATCCGGCTCCAGCGGCAAGAATGTTCGGTGGCTTCGCGCCTTCCTGCGAGGCAAAAAACGCCTCTACGTCAGGAGCTCCATCCCCCTCACATTCTAAGCGAGCCGCTTCCGCTTTTTATATTACCTACGTTTTCTGCTTAGTCCCATTGCGTTTTCTACTTTGCGTAGTTGTTTGAATGCAACACGGTTTGCTTTTTCGGCACCTTTGTCTAGAATTTCGTCTAGTTCTGGGGAGTTGATTAGTTCGTTATATTTGTCTTGGATTGGACGAATTGCTTCTACAACTACTTGTGCTAGGTCACCTTTGAAGTCGCCGTATCCTTTTCCTTCGTACATTGTTTCTATTTCTTCAACTGTTTTTCCAGAGAATGAAGAGTAAATTGTTAATAAGTTAGAGATTCCAGGTTTGTTTTCTTTGTCAAATTTCACGATACCTTCAGAGTCAGTTACGGCACTTTTAATTTTCTTTTCGATTGTTTTTGGCTCATCAAGCATACTGATCATTGATTTTGGGTTCGGATCAGATTTACTCATTTTTTTCGTAGGTTCTGTTAATGACATAACGCGAGCTCCTACTTTTGGAATACGAATTTCAGGCATTGTGAAGATTTCGCGGTAACGCTTGTTGAAACGCTCTGCTAGGTCGCGTGTTAATTCGATATGTTGCTTTTGGTCGTCACCAACTGGCACGATTTCTGTGTTGTAAAGTAAAATATCAGCAGCCATTAATGGTGGATATGTAAGTAATCCAGCTGGAACTGAATCTCTACCAGATGATTTGTCTTTATATTGTGTCATACGTTCTAATTCTCCAACGTATGCAACAGATTGCATAATCCATCCTAATTGAGCGTGTGCTGGTACTTCTGACTGTACAAATAAAGTAGCTTTTTCAGGATCGATGCCACATGCAACGTATAGCGCAGCAAGGCTGCGGATGTTTTTGCGAAGCCCTGCAGGGTCTTGAGGTACTGTAATCGCATGTTGGTTTACAATACAGAAATAACAGTCGTGTTCGTTTTGAAGCTCTGTAAATTGCTTCATAGCTCCTAAATAGTTTCCAAGTGTAATTGTTCCGCTTGGCTGAATACCAGAAAAGATAACTGACATAAGTAATTCCTCCTAAAATTGAATGTGCGATGGGGAAGAGAAGGCATACAAAAAAGCCCATTCATCCCAAATTACATAGGGACGAATGGACCGCGGTACCACCCTAATTATTTCACAGCTGTGAAATCTCTCAAGATCCATAATAACGTCTGGATATAACGCCAAAGCCTACTACTTTCGGTTCGGTTTGGTGCTCAAAAGCCCATTCCATACTGTACAATTACTTGTTCACACCAGCCACAAGCTCTCTGAAATTGCCTCAATATGTACTCTTCTTTATCATCGCATACATATAAATTTATTTATTGTTAACTGAGCCCTTTTAATATGAAAGAACTAAAGTTTTATAACAAAATGTTTTGCTGATTATTATATCATATGGAATAGTGTTTGCAAACTACATCAAAATAGTAAAGCTAATGAGGATCGAGAACAACCCAAGTACGATACCGGTAATACAAATCGGATACGTCCATTTGAATGAATATGTTTTATAAATACGTTCTTTCTTATCGATAGGTTCCTCTGCTTCTTCAATTAAAGAGTCAATTTTTTTATTCGTACCAAATACTCTTTGGAATGCGTAAATTGTTACGTTAAAAAATCCATTTTGAAATATGAATAAAAAACCACCTATAAGAATAAAAACCAATGCAATATAGAATGAGATGTTGACAAAATTCAACAAAAATTGAGATGAAACGAGGAATGCGCCCACACTAGAAGCGATTATCGCAACAAAAAATAGTATACAAGTATGAAAAAAAACTTTATTCAAAATATTCCCCTCCGTCAAAATATTACTAGAATTATTATACTATAAAAGTTATAATAAGTAATATAAATAATTTTTTGAAAATTATACGCAATTGGGGTTCTAATTTCAAGATGATGGTAGCAATGTTAACGTATCCCTTTACAAAAAATTAAAAATATAAACATTTTATTAAAAATTTTAACAAAAAAACAAAAAACTATATTCACAATCGTCATATTATATGTATAATGAAAATTGTAGAAACTTGGAGATTATTCTTTCAATTCTATTTTTCTACAAGTGAGGGTACAGGGAGTGCAATTAGGGGAGGCAACACAACATGAAGAAAAAGATACCGTTATTACTTGCATCAACTTTAACTGCAAGTATGTTGCTTGGCGCGTGTAGCTACCAGAAAGAGGACGCTAAAGCAAAAGGAAAAGAAAACACTACTAGTAGTAGTAACGGAAAACAGATTCTTAATTTAACAGAGTTATCTGAAATTCCATCAATGGATGCATCGTTAGCATCAGATTCTGCATCTTCAACAGCATTAAATAATACGATGGAAGGTTTATATCGTACTGGCAAAGATCAAAAGAGAATGCCTGGGATTGCTGAAGATGTCCAAAAGCTAGATGATGGGAAGAAATACATATTTAAATTAAGAAAAGATGCGAAATGGTCGAATGGGGAACCTGTAACAGCGAAAGACTTTGTGTATTCATGGAAAAGAGCAGTAAATCCAGATACAAAAGCGACGTATTCATACATTATGTTCGATATTAAAAATTCATAAAAGAGAATTACCTGCTGACCAATTAGGTGTAAAAGCGATTGATGATTATACATTAGAAGTAGAATTAGACAATCCCGTTCCTTACTTTATTGATTTAACAGTTTATCCAGTGTTTTACCCACTAAATGAAAACTTTGTGAAATCACAAGGTGATAAGTTTGGTTTAGAGGCAAATACAACATTATATAACGGGCCGTTCGTTATGAGTGATTGGAAACATGAACAAAGCTTCCAATTTAAGAAGAACCCATCATATTGGGATAACAAGACGGTTAAAATTGAAGAGATAAATTTCAATATTGTGAAAAATACATCAACTGATGTAAATTTATATGAGACAAATGCGATTGATCGTGCGGCTCTAACATCGGAATTTGTTGATAAATTTAGACAAACTCCAGAGTTCCAAACACGAAAAGAAGCTGGAGTTGCCTACTTAAGATTTAATCAAAATAATAAGTATTTGAGTAATAAAAACTTAAGAAAAGCAATTTCAATGTCCTTTGACCGTGATAACATTGCAAAAGTTATTTTAAACAACGGCGCAATTGGTGCTTACGGATTTGTTGGAAAAGATTTCGCTGAAGGTCCGAATAAAAAAGACTTCCGTGCTGAAAATGGGAAGCTAGTTGAAACGGATTCAAAAGAAGCGAAAAAACTTTGGGAAACAGCAAAGAAAGAGCTTGGCACTGATAAAATTGAACTAGAATTCTTAAGCTTCGATAATGAAGATGCGAAAAAAATTGGCGAATTCTTAAAAGGTGAGATGGAAAAGAACTTACCTGGTTTAACGATCAAAATTAAACAGCAGCCATTCGCGCAAAAAAATAAGTTAGAAGACTCTCAGGAATATGATATGGCGTTTGGTATTTGGGCTCCAGACTTCCCAGATCCAGTCTCATATTTAGATATGTTTGTTACGAATGGTTCACAAAATAAAACAGGATATTCTAATCCGAAATATGATGAGCTAATTCTAAAAGCAAAAACAGATACAAAAGATTTACAAGCTCGTTGGAACAACCTTTTAGAAGTAGAGAAAATATTAATTAAAGAGGATGCAGTTATTGCTCCGATCTTCCAAAAAGGTTCAGCATATGTAGTAAAAGGTGCCGTAAAAGATATTATCCCAATTAACTATGGTGGTAAATTAACTTACAAATGGGCATCTGTTGAACAAAAATAATCTTTTTTCCATCGTTTACAAGGGTATATGCCTATGATGGGCATATGCTCTTATTTTAAAAAATAAAAGTAAGAATATTTTAAACTATCTTATTGCTTTTGAGAAAAACGGGGAGGTGCTTGACTATGGGACGTTATGTATTAAAACGTTTCGTGTACATGGCTTTGACATTATTTTTAATTACTACACTGACTTTCTTTTTGATGAAATTACTTCCGGGTTCTCCGCTTAAAAACCAGGAGAAACTATCACCGGCACAAAAAGAAATCATTCTTGAAAAATATGGATTAAATGATCCAGTACCAGTTCAATATGCACGTTACTTAGGTAACTTAGCAAAAGGTGATTTAGGGGTATCATTCCAATATGATAACCGCCCAGTAACAGATATGATTGTGGATCGTATTGGACCATCAGCACAACTTGGTTTGCAAGCGATTATATTAGGGACATTTATCGGTTTAATTTTAGGAATCGTTGCGGCACTTCGTAACAATACATGGGTCGATTATGGGGCGACAATTATTTCCGTACTCGGGATGTCGGTACCATCATTCGTATTCGCCGCATTACTACAATATTTCGTAGGGGTAAAACTTGGTTGGTTCCCAGTAGCATTCTGGAAAGGACCGGAGTTTACAGTAATGCCTACAATTGCCTTATCGATGGCAGTTATCGCAACAATCGCACGTTTCGCTCGTGCAGAGTTAATTGAGGTTATGCAAGCTGACTACATTTTAACAGCGAAAGCGAAAGGAATTAGCCAAGGCGTTATCATTATCAAGCACGCACTGCGTAACGCATTAATTCCAGTTGTAACAATTTTAGGACCAATGGTTGCAGGATTAATTACAGGGACACTAGTTATTGAGCAAATTTACGCTGTACCTGGACTTGGGGAACAATTCGTTAAATCGATTACAGTGAATGACTATACAGTTATTATGGGAACTACAATTTTCTATAGTGCGATCTTCATCTTAGTTATTTTCATTGTCGATATTTTATACGGAATTATTGATCCTCGTATTCGTTTAGCGGGAGGGAAAAAATGATGAAAGATGTACAAAAATTATCTCCAGATTTATTTCAAGCAGCCAATCAAAGTAATGTTGATAATGAAGTCATTGCCCGTCCAAGCTTAACGTTTTGGCAAGATGTAAGAAGACGTTTGTTCCAACATAAAGGTGCAATGTTTGGTTTCGTATTATTAATGCTTATTGTACTACTAGCAATTTTTGGACCGATGGTAAGTAAGCATTCTTATAAAGAGCAGGATTTAGGTCGTGCGAAAATGCCACCGAAAATTCCAGTGATTGAAAATGTTCATTGGCTACCATTTGACGGTACAGATCAATATGGTGTTGACCAATATGAAAAACGTGATATTAAAGAGTACTTCTGGTTTGGTACAGATGATCTTGGCCGTGATTTATGGACAAGAACATGGGAAGGTACACGAGTATCATTATATATCGCTCTTTTAGCAGCAGCGATTGACTTAGTAATTGGGGTTGCATACGGAGGTATTTCAGCCTTCTATGGCGGCAGAGTAGATAATATTATGCAACGTATTATGGAGATTATTAACGGTATTCCATACTTAATCATCGTTATTTTAATGGTAATCATTATGGGATCAGGTATTTGGTCAATTACACTTGCGATGGCAATTACAGGTTGGATAGGGATGTCGCGTATCGTTCGTGGACAGATCCTAAAATTAAAAAACCAAGAATATGTATTAGCATCTCGTACATTAGGGGCAACGAATACACAGTTAATTGTGAAGCACTTAATTCCGAACGTAATGGGACCAATTATCGTAATGACAATGTTTACAATTCCAACAGCGGTATTTGGTGAAGCATTCTTAAGCTTCATCGGACTAGGCATTCAGCCACCATTCGCATCACTTGGTTCTCTTGTAAACGATGGTTATAAATCAATTCAAACGTATCCACATATGATGTTCATTCCAGCGGTTGTCATCAGTATGTTAATCTTAGCATTCAACTTAATGGCAGACGGATTACGCGACGCGTTAGATCCAAAAATGCGTAAGTAAAAGAGGGGAGAAGTAAAAATGAAAACATTGCTAGAGGTAAAAGATTTGCAAGTCTCCTTTGATACACATGCAGGTGAAGTACAAGCTGTACGCGGTGTTACTTTTGATTTGAAAAAAGGAGAGACATTAGCGATTGTAGGAGAATCTGGTTCTGGTAAATCAGTTACTTCTAAAGCGTTAATGGGATTAATTCCGAATCCTCCAGGACGTATTAAAAACGGTGAAATCGTATTTGAAGGTCGTGACTTAACGAAACTAACAGAAAAAGAAATGCAGCAAGTACGCGGTAAAGATATTGCGATGATTTTCCAAGATCCAATGACATCATTAAATCCAACGATGACAATTGGTAATCAGATTATGGAAGGGCTTATTAAACACCAAGGGATGAGTAGAGCAGACGCACGTAAAGTTGCTTTAGAATTAATCGACCTTGTAGGTATTCCAAATCCAGAAGCACGCTTAAAACAATATCCTCACCAATTCTCAGGTGGTATGAGACAGCGTGTAGTTATTGCGATGGCGTTAGCTTGTAATCCGAAATTATTAATTGCCGATGAGCCGACAACAGCGCTAGACGTTACAATTCAGGCGCAAATTTTAGAACTTATGAAGGACATTCAGCAAAAAACAGAAGCAGCAATCATTTTCATTACGCATGACTTAGGTGTAGTGGCAAACGTTGCAGACCGAGTTGCGGTTATGTACGCTGGTAAAGTTGTTGAAATTGGAACTGTTGATGAAATTTTCTACAATCCAAAACATCCATACACATGGGGCTTAATCGCATCTATGCCAAGCTTAGATGGTTCAGAGGACGAGCTATATGCGATTCCAGGAACGCCTCCAGACTTATTAAAACCGCCAAAGGGTGATGCTTTTGCACCACGTAACCCGCAGGCGCTGAAAATTGATTTTGAAATGGAACCACCTTTATTTAAAGTAAGTGATACACATTATGCGGCAACTTGGTTACTTCATGAGCAAGCGCCAGAAGTAAAACCACCAGCAGTTGTTGAAAAACGTATTCTTCAAATGAAAGCAGGTGAACAACATGACTAAACAACGTGAGAAATTAATTGAAGTAAAAAATGTGAAACAACACTTCGATGTGAGTGGTGGTGTTGTTAAAGCAGTTAATGATATTTCATTTGATATTTACCGCGGTGAAACATTTGGACTTGTAGGAGAATCTGGTTGTGGTAAGTCAACAACTGGAAGAACGATTATTCGTTTATACGATGCAACTGCCGGTGAAGTGTTGTTCGATGGTGAAAATGTACATGGGAAAAAATCACGTGCAGAACTTAAGAAATTCAACCGTAAAATGCAAATGATTTTCCAAGATCCATATGCATCATTAAATCCTCGTATGACAGTAGGGGATATTATCGCAGAAGGTATTGATATTCACGGACTAGCAAAAGGCAAAAAAGAGCGTATGGACCGTGTTCACGAGCTGTTAAATACAGTTGGTTTAAATAAAGAGCACGCGAACCGTTTCCCACATGAATTCTCAGGTGGACAACGTCAACGTATCGGTATCGCTCGTGCGCTAGCTGTAGAACCTGAATTTATCATTGCTGATGAACCAATCTCAGCACTTGACGTATCGATTCAGGCGCAAGTTGTAAACTTACTGAAACAGTTACAAAGAGAAAAAGGTTTAACATACTTATTCATCGCCCATGATTTATCGATGGTAAAATACATTAGTGATCGCATCGGTGTAATGTACCGTGGTCAAATCGTTGAGCTGACAACAAGTGAAGAGTTATATGCGAATCCAATGCATCCATATACAAAATCACTACTATCTGCAATTCCGCTTCCAGATCCAGATTATGAGCGCAATCGTAAACGTATCGTATACGATCCATCTCAACATCAATATGGTGAGGAAGCACCAACAATGCGTGAAATCCGCCCAGGACATTTTGTATTATGTTCTGAAGCAGAGTATAAGAAATATAAAGAGATCTATCAATAATAAAGTAGAGCCATCCTTCTATTACAGAAGGATGGCTCTATTTTTTTATACTAGTTAAACTTAATTTAGTATAAAGAGATTTTATCCAAGTTCTTTTTCTCTTTAAAGACAGCAAATTAAGAGTTTCCAAGAATGAAGAAAAAGGCGACTGAAATCCAGCCGCCTTTTTCTTCATTTAGAAACACTTTTATTTTACTGCGCCTGAACAGAAACACTCTCATCTTGCTCATTTGGTTTAACAAGTGCATAATTTTCCCACGCTCTACTTCTCCAGCGGAAGAACATAATAATTGCTCGCGTCCATTCATCGATGGCAATCGCTAGCCAAATACCAACGAGCCCCATATCTAAATGGAAGGCGAAAAAGTAGCCGAGCGGTAAGCTCATTAACACCATGGAGAATGCACCGATTAAAACAGGATATTTTGCATCGCCAGTTGCACGAAGTGAATTAATGATGACGATGTTCATCGTCCGTCCTGTTTCAAGTAGTACACTTAGTAAAAGAACGCTTGCCCCTAGAGAGATAATATGAGGATTATCCGTAAATAGTCCCATTAATTGTGTGCGGAATGTAACAACGAGAATGACCATAAATAAAGTTACAACAATCGCCCATTGTACACTTTTCCATACGCGTGTGTAAGCTTCATCCTTTTCATTTTCGCCAACTAGGCGTCCAACGATAATAGCTGTTCCCATACCGATAGCAATGGCGAATAAATAAGTGAACATGGAAATGTTAGTAGCGTATTGTCTTGCAGCTAACGATTCTGTTCCTAAGTATGTTGCGTAATATAAGAAGACAATTTGACAAGCTTGATACATGACTTGTTCGAATGCAGATGGAATGCCGATCTTTAAAATTTTGCCAACGTATTCTTTTGATAAAGTGAAGTAATATTGTAATTTCACACGGTATTCCATAACGCGATACAGTAACCAGAAGAAAACGATAAGTGCGATTAACCGGCTGACAGCGGAAGAAATCGCGGCCCCTTGCACACCAAGTTCAGGGAAACCGAATTTCCCGAAAATAAGTACGTAGTTTCCGGCGATATGAATAATATTCATTCCAAGCGAAACAAACATTGCTTGCTTTGTAAAGCCGTGAACGCGGATAATTGCGGCTAATGAGTTAATAATAGCTTGAAGGAAAATGGCTCCTCCGACGATGGATAGATAGCTTTGTGCATACGTTAGTACATCGCCTTGTAAATTCATTGCCATCATCATATGTTTTGAAAATAAAAGAAAACCAGCGCTTATAATGAGTCCGACCACTAAATTTAATGTGACGGCTAATGCTGATATTTTTGATGCTTCCATAAAGCGTTTAGAACCGAGGTATTGGGATACAACGATAGCTGCACCATTCCCGATGACTTCTAGTACTAAAATCGCGATATGAAGGTATTGATTCGCTGCACCAACCCCAGATACAGCATCGTCTGATAATGCACTTAACATGAACGTATCAGCGATCCCCATCAGCATAAAAAGAAAAACTTCTAGAAAAATAGGCCATGTTAATAAGAATAAACTTAATTTCTCTGTTGGCCCGTTTTTTGAGTGAATTGCTGTCATGTCCGTCCCCTCTTTACCGATATCTATTTTTAGCAAAGTGTATCGTAACACACTTTCATATCCTTTGCACTTATTTTAGCCTACATATTTTCAATATGAATAAACCTTCATTTTATGACAAAAAAGGAAGAATAATTATGCGTAAGATATTATAGGATATAAAATTTGTTTTTCTCTGATAATTTAGAAAAGTATAAAATTTGTTGTTTTTAACACTTTAGTTCAATAAAAACGCAGTGTGAAACGTTTACAAATACACCGAGTGTTAACAGAAAATTTTAATAAAATAGAAATATAAATATACAAAGAATATATTTGTGTGTATAATATGAATTATTAGAACATATATATATTTCTTTCTGTTTGAAAATGAAAGGGCTAACATTTTTTTGGAGGGTGGAAGTATGAAAAAAAAGATACCAGTTTTTGTAGCATCAACAGTAGCAATGAGCATGATTTTAGGGGCATGTGGCTACCAAAAAGATGAACCGCAAGCGAACGCAAAAGGGGATGGCGGGAAAAGCGGTGCGAAGCAAGTTATTAACTTAATTGAAACACAAGAAATTCCAACGATGGACCCAGCGTTATCAGCTGATGCAGTTTCTTCAAAAGTAATGAACAACACGATGGAAGGTCTATACCGCCTTGGGAAAGACGATAAATTAGTTCCAGGTGTAGCGAAAGAATTCCAAAAGTCAGAAGACGGTAAAAAGTATACATTTAAATTACGTGAAGATGCAAAATGGTCAAATGGTGAACCTGTAACGGCGAAAGATTTCGTGTATGCATGGCAAAGAGCAATTAATCCAGATACAGCTGCGAAATCGGCGTACATTATGTACGATATAAAAAATGCTGAGAAAATTAATAAAAAAGAGATGAGTCCAGACCAATTAGGCGTGAAAGCGATTGATGATCATACATTAGAAGTAGAATTAGATAATTCTATTCCATATCTTGTTGATTTAATGGTCTATCCGATCTTCTATCCTGTTAATGAAAAGTATGTGAAAGAGCAAGGGACGAAGTTTGGTTTAGAAGCAAATACAACACTTTATAACGGTCCATTTACATTAAGTGATTGGCAACATGAACGTAGCTTCAAAATGACAAAGAGCTCATCATATTGGGACAATAAAGAAGTGAAGCTAGAGGAAGTAAACTTTAATATTGTAAAAGATACGTCTACACCAATTAATTTATATGAAACAAACGCAGTCGATCGAGCGACGTTATTAGCAGAGTTCATCGATAAATATAAAGGGAAACCAGATTTCAAAACGGTAGAAGATACATCTGTATTCTTCCTTCGCTTAAATCAAAAAGACCCAGCTTTAGCAAATAAAAATATTCGTAAAGCAATTTCCCTTGGTTTTGACCGTAAACCATTCGTTGATACATTATTAAATAACGGTTCTAAGCCAGCGACGGGATTAATTCCTGACAATTTCATTAAAGGACCGGATAAACAAGATTTCCGTGCTGAAAATGGAGATATTATAAAACCAAATGTGAAAGAAGCGAAAAAGTATTGGGAAGCTGGTAAAAAAGAGCTTGGTAAAAATGAAATTGAATTAGAGTTATTAAATGAAGACGTTGAATTATCGAAGAAAACTGGTGAATATTTAAAAGGTGAGTTAGAAAAGAATTTACCAGGTTTAACAGTGAAAATTAAACAACAACCATTCGCGCAAAAACTAAAATTAGAAGATGCTGGCGATTATGTAATGTCATTCTCTGGATGGAGTGCAGACTTCCCGGATCCAGTTACATATCTTGATATGTTCGTAACTGACGGGGCACAAAACAAAATGAAGTATTCTAATCCGAAGTACGATGAGATTATTACGAAAGCGAAAAAAGACGGAAGCGATGTAAATGCTCGCTGGAAAAACTTATTAGAAGCAGAAAAAATGTTACTTGATGACGCTGCGATTGTTCCAGTATATCAACGTGGTAGAGCATATTTACAAAGAGAAACAATTAAAGATATGTACAACCATAAGTATGGTGGCGAAGTAAGCTTCAAATGGGCATCAGTAGAGAAATAACAAAAAAAGCAGGTGATTACCTGCTTTTTTTAGTACGTACGTTTTTTATAAATGCCTTTTCCGCCAACTTGGTTCCAGCCAGATTGTACATCTAAACTTTTGTTAACAAACTTCATTTTTTCTTTCCCACCAAAGAGTTTTTCACCGATGCTATTTGTAATGACACCAATCAATGCTGTTATTCCGATGATGAGGGTAGCAACAATGATAAAATCAGTGAAAAAAGCAATCATATGCAAATTCCCCCTTTGCCTGTCTGTATTTTTATTGTATGAGATAAATGGTAAAAAAGAAAGAAATGTCAGAAAAATATTCGATTTACTTTAGAAAGCATATAGACATGAGCGGGGGGATTTGCTAAAATAAGAACAGGTGTTCCTTTTCGTTTCTAACCTTTAGAGTCTTACATTTCTCAATTGTTTTGTCGGGAAAAGGTAAGAAAACGTTCTCTTTTTAATGGGGAAGATTATGAAACTGTAATTGTATAGCAAGTGAAAATTATTGTAGAAAGCAAGTATCAAAAGGGTTGAAGACCGTTGTTAAAGGACAGTTTTAATGAGTGTAATCATGTTACATAGCAGTGGAGCACATGGAGAAATTTTCTCAACTAGCAGTAAATTCACTGTATATTTCTTGCAAAAACTATTGTATAATGATTATAGAAGTTACTTATTAAAAGTAATTGTTGTTGCTTACATGAATTGCGATTTTTTACTTTGCTATAAGACAAGTTATCGCGAAAAATTGCGGAAGTTAGAAATTTAAACTGTAATTAGTACAGAATTTGTACTCTTTAAGGAGAGTGAGCTTTGTATGGTAACATTATATAGTTCTCCAAGCTGTACGTCTTGTAGAAAGGCGAAATTATGGCTAGAGGAAAATCATATTCCTTATACAGAACGTAATATTTTCTCAGATCCATTAACGATTGATGAGATTAAAGAGATTTTACGTATGACAGAAAGCGGAACGGATGAGATTATTTCTACTCGTTCAAAAGTTTTCCAAGAATTGAATGTGAACTTAGAGTCTTTACCACTTCAAGATTTATATAAGATGATTCGTGACTATCCAGGTATTTTACGTCGTCCAATTATGATTGACGAAAAACGCCTTCAAGTAGGTTACAACGAAGACGAAATCCGTCGTTTCTTACCACGTACAGTAAGAACGTTCCAATTACGTGAAGCACAACGTCTTGTAAATTAATTATAATAATATGAAAACCTTCTACCTATTATATAGTAGAAGGTTTTTTTTTACTGTTTAACATTACGTAATCGCACTTGTTGAACGATAATGCCTATGCATAAAACGGTGAAAATGAACAAATAAGGGATACTTGCGGTGAAACTAGGATTATGATGAAAAAACGTTGTAAGTCTGTCTTCATGGGTAATCATTTTTCCTGCTGTATAGGCGAGAACTGCTGCTCCGCAATAAATGAGAAATGGAAAGCGTTCCATGAGTATTAAAATAAGTTTGCTTCCCCAAATGATAATCGGGATAGAAATGAATAAACCGATAATTACGAGTGAAAGTCTTCCGTGAGCTGCTCCTGCAATGGCAATAACATTGTCAAACCCCATAACGAGATCCGCGAATACAATTGTACGCACAGCTTGGAATAAAGTCGTTTTTCCTTGGATAGAAGAAAGATCGTTGTTATTATCAGTGAGTAAATTGACCGCAATTAATGTGAGTAAAATTCCGCCGATGAGTTGTAAAAATGGGATATCAAGTAAATAGACAGCTAGTATTGTGAGGAGAATTCGTAGCACAATTGCTAACATAGTACCAATCAAAATGGCTTTATTTCGTTTTGCTTCAGGTAAATTTCGGCTAGCTAGTGCGATGACAATTGCGTTATCGCCACCTAGTACAACATCGATACCGACAATCATTAGTACAGATGTTAAAAACTCTAAGTCCATTCGTCTGCCTCCATTTATGATGTTTTAATAAGCGAAATATATGTATGTGGTGAAGAAAGTTTGTCTAGTTTTGATCCCGCGCCCGCGGGGACAAAATAATCACCTCTAATAGAAGTTTCACTTTATTACAGTGTACGGGGGAATATGGGAATGTATGTCCAAATTTTTTGCGAGCAGTGAATTGGTATAATGGTATATTTATTCCGATTGGTGCGAGCTAATAATCAGTGGGGATGAAAAAAATACTGATTATTGTTTCACTTTATGTAAACAGTCGAATACAGATAGGTATATAACTATTTTTGTAAAATAAATCGATTTTATTTCCCTTCTGGAGAATCTTATCATAAAATGAGAGTACAAGAATCTATTGTTTTGTCATATGAGTGGGGAATCCCTTCATAACAATTCTAAGCAGGAAGGGAGAGTTGTATTTTGGATATTGAAAGAATTAATGACCATACTATGAAATTTTTTATTACGTACATTGATATAGAGGACAGAGGGTTTAACCGTGAAGAAATTTGGTATGACCGCGAACGAAGTGAAGAGCTCTTTTGGGAGATGATGGACGAAGCTCGTGATCATGATGATTTCTTTATCGATGGACCGTTATGGATTCAAGTGCAAGCAGTCGATAAAGGGATTGAAGTACTCGTAACGAAAGCGGAGCTTTCAAAGGATGGACAAAAGCTGGAACTACCAATAGGTGTAGACAAAATTATAGACATTCCTCTAGATGAAGGCATCGAATCATTATTCCAGCAAGAATTAGTGGAAGAGGTAGAAGAACAAGTAGGAACAAACTTTAATGAAGATGGTACGTTTGGCTTTTTAATTAAGTTTAATGATTTTGAAGATGTCATTTCATTAAGTCATCGTCTTATCTTTGAAGATATAAAAGATGAATTGCATTCATTTGAGGACCGCTATTATGTATATGTGGAATTCGATGAAGTGCTACATGATGAAGAAGAAATTGATCGTATTTTAAGTATTGTTTTAGAATATGGAGAAGAATCTACTTTAACGATTCACCGTGTAAGTGAGTATGGGAAACAGGTTGTGAAAGAGCGTGCGCTTGAGACAATTCGCAACAATTTCCCTCCTAAAATGTAAGCCGATTTCTATAGTATGAAATCGGCTTTTTTTATGAAGAATAGGAAGGCTTTCTTATTTAGGGGGTAAGAGATGAAAAATACACTAAAACTACTTTTCTTTTTTCTACTATTGTTCGCATTATTTGTTTCGTTACGTATGTTTATTGATGTAGCATTTTATTCGGATGTAATTGGGATAAAAGATGTTTCGATTTTAGGTATTATTAGTATTTTATTTACGGTTTCCGCATTTTTAATTGGATGTGTTATTTTCTTAGAAAACCGCCATCCGTCAAAAACACTTACGTGGTTAATCGTACTAGGTATTTTTCCAGTGTTCGGTTTCTTTGCTTATCTTTTATTTGGACAAAACTTTCGCAGAAAAAGAATGTTCCAAAAGAAGGCATTACTCGATGAACAGGCGTTTTTACAATATAAGGGACACGAAGATTACGAAGAACGGATTTTACGAAATCATAAGCATCAAGAATTGTTATTTCGTTTAGCAGATCGACTAGGTGCTTTAAATATTTCATTTCAAACTGAAACGAGGACATTAACAAATGGAGACGAAACGTTTCAGGCAATTTTAGATGGGTTAAATCGAGCGAAACACCACATTCATATGGAGTATTACATTGTGCGTGATGACAAGCTCGGTACAGAAATTAAAGATATTTTAATAAAAAAATCAAAAGAAGGCGTTGTCGTTCGTTTTTTATACGACGCGGTTGGAAGTTTTAAATTATCAAATTCGTATATTGAAGAATTGAATGATGCAGGAGTAGAAATGATTCCATTTTTCCCTGTGCGTTTTCCAATTTTAAACGATAAAATTAATTATCGAAACCACCGAAAAATCGTTATTATAGATGGAAATGAAGGGTTTGTAGGGGGATTAAATATTGGTGATGAGTATTTAGGGAAGGATAAATATTTCGGTTTTTGGCGAGACACGCATTTATATTTACGCGGTGAAGCAGTTCAAAGTTTACAGCTGATTTTCCTTCAAGACTGGTTTTATATGACTGGTGAGGCGGTATTAGCACCTGAATATTTACAAGCGGAAGCAGTTGAGGGTGATCATTGGGGCGGAGTCCAACTTGTTGGAGGTGGACCGGATAATAAATGGGAAACAATTAAACATTTATATTTTGCAATGATTGCTTCAGCTAGGAAATCGATTTGGATTGCAACACCATACTTTATTCCAGATGATGATATTTTATCTGCATTAAAAGTAGCTGCACTTGCTGGTATTGATGTTCGTTTGTTAATGCCAAGTAAGCCAGATAAGCGGACTGTCTTTTATGCATCAAGATCGTACTTTACGGAGTTATTAGATGCAGGAGTAAAAATATATGAATATGAAAAAGGTTTTCTTCATAGTAAAGTTGTCATCGTGGATTCTGATCTCGCATCAATTGGGACAGCTAATATGGATATGAGAAGTTTTCATTTAAACTTTGAAGTAAATGCCTTTTTATATGATACAGGTAGCATTCGAAAGCTCGTTCAAGATTTTAAAGACGATTTAGAAGAATCCAGTGAAATTCATGTTGACCGATTTCATAAGAGACGTCTTCATAGGCGGATTGTTGAATCGACGTATCGGTTATTATCACCTTTATTATAGAAAGAGATGTCCTAATTTAGGACATCTCTTTTTTTGAGAGGAATTTGTAGTAAATTGTAGAATACAAGAAGTTGAAAGGGTGTGATGGTAATGTTTATTGCAAGGAGAGAAAACGGAGAGAAAATTCATCTATTATATAACCGGGATGAAGAACGTTTACGCGAAATGCGTAAACGAGAAAAATTCTTTTGTACAGCTTGCGGAAAAGAAGTGCAAATGAAATTAGGAAAACAAAAGAGCTGGCATTTTGCTCATAAGAAAGTGGATTCATGTCTTGCCTTTTATGAAGCAGAATCTATGTATCATATGCACGGGAAAGAATTGTTATATAGATGGTTAAAACGTCAAGATTTTCATGTCGATATAGAGCATTATCTGCCAGTAATCAAGCAACGGCCAGATATTTACGTAGAGAGAGTGGATAGAAAAATTGCGATTGAATATCAATGTGCAAATCTCTCTGTAGAGCAGCTTTATAAGCGAACGTATTCGTATTGGCAAGCTAGTATACAAGTCATCTGGATAATCGGTGGAAATCAGTTGAAAAAGCAATCCGCCTATTGGATGACATTCTCCTCCCTTATGGCTTTCTCCTTACAACCTTATCCTCAGCCATTTCTTATTTTCTTTTGCCCGAAACAAAAATCGTTTATGAAATGCGCATTTATCACTCCGTTTTCTACAAATGTCTCTTTCTCACATACTATTTATTTACCAACTGATACGACTACTGTTGACATGCTCTTTTCTCCCGTGCCTTTCCAGAAAGAGGTATTAGGACAAGAATGGAAGAAAAAAAGAACCATTTTCGGCAAAACGCTCTATCTATCTGGAATTATAATCATAAGTCACTACTCCGCCTCTTATATCAATATAAATGTACCCCAGCGAGTTTTCCTTCTGAAATCGGTGTTCCGCTCCCATCCGCGTTTGCTTTTCAAACAAATCCATTTATATGGCAAGCTTCTCTTTATATGAAGTGTATAGGTATGCTTAAGGTAGGCGAGTATATTTCTCTGCAATACGTATGTAACTATGTAGCAAAATATACGAAGAGGCGTCTACTTCCGTATTTTGCACAACATATATGGAAGGTAGCAGTTGCGGAGTATATGACATTTTTATGTTATGCAGGTGTATTAATAAAAATAGGTATTAATAAGTATCGAAAAATAAGAGATGTTGTGTTGGTAAAAACAGAGGAAGAAATTATGAAATATGATGAAATTTGCTTAGTTCATGCACTATCTCTATTTGAGACAAAGTACAACATGAGAGATGGAAAAGGGGATATAATAAAGACTGATCGTGAAGGAATTACATAAGAAAAATCGAATTGTACTTAAGTAGAGATATTATAAGGAGGGCTTAAAGAATGGCTGAACAAAATACAGTAAAATCATTACCAAATCGCAATGAGATTGAAGAAGCAAACACATGGCGATTAGAAGATATTTTCCAAACAGATGCAGAATGGGAAAAAGAATTCCAAGCTATTAAAGAGCTATTGCCAAAGTTAACTGAATTTAAAGGGAAGCTTGGCGACTCTGCAGACAATTTGCTTGAGGCATTGCAATATGAAGATGAAATTTCAATGCGATTAGGTAAGCTATATACATATGCACATATGCGTTACGATCAAGATACAACAAACTCTGTGTATCAAGCATTAAATGATCGCGCAACAAATTTATACTCACAAGTATCTAGTAGCACAGCTTATATCGTACCTGAAATTTTATCTATTTCAGAAGATACGCTACAAACTTTCTTACAAGAAAATCGAGAACTAAGTGTATATGAGCATGCATTAGAAGAAATTACACGTCAACGCCCGCACGTATTATCTGAGGCAGAAGAAGCGTTATTAGCAGAAGCATCTGAAGTGATGAGTGCATCAAGTAATACATTCGGTATGTTGAATAATGCGGATTTGAAATTCCCATCTATTAAAGGTGAGGATGGAGAAGAGGTAGAAATAACACATGGTCGTTACATTCAATTTTTAGAAAGTGATGATCGTCGTGTACGGGAAGATGCATTCAAAGCTGTATATGAAACGTACGGAAAATATAAGAACACATTTGCAAGTACGCTAAGCGGGGCTGTGAAACGTAATAATTTCAATGCGCGCGTTCGTAAATACGATTCTGCACGTCAAGCTGCATTAAGTAATAATAATATTCCTGAAGCGGTGTATGATCAACTTATTGAATCGGTAAATGATAATTTACACTTACTACATCGATACATTGATATTCGCAAGCGTGCTCTAGGTCTTGATGAGCTTCATATGTACGATTTATATACACCACTTGTACCAGAAGTGAAAATGAATGTGAAGTATGAAGAAGCGCAAGAAATGTTATTGAAATCTTTAAATGTACTTGGTGATGAATATGTTGAAATTTTAAAAGAAGCATATGAAAATCGCTGGGTAGATGTGTATGAGAATAAAGGAAAAAGAAGCGGTGCATATTCATCAGGTGCATATGGGACAAATCCGTATATTTTAATGAACTGGCATGATAATGTAAATAATTTATATACACTTGCTCATGAATTTGGTCATTCTGTGCATAGTTACTATACAAGAAAGACACAGCCACACGTATATGGTGATTATTCAATCTTCGTTGCAGAAGTGGCATCAACTTGTAATGAAGCACTTCTAAATGATTACTTATTGAAGACGACAGAAGATAAGAAAGAGCGTCTATATTTATTAAATCACTATTTAGAAGGATTCCGTGGTACTGTATTCCGTCAAACAATGTTCGCAGAGTTCGAGCATATCATTCATAAGAAAGTACAAGAAGGACATGCCGTTACTCCAGATATGTTAACGGAGATCTACTACGATTTAAATAAGAAATATTTCGGTGATGCTTTAGTAATTGATAAAGAAATCGGTTTAGAGTGGTCTCGTATTCCACACTTCTATTACAACTATTACGTATATCAATACGCAACAGGATTTAGTGCGGCGACAGCTTTATCAAAACAAATTTTAGAAGAAGGGCAACCAGCAGTAGAACGTTACATTAACGAATTCTTAAAAGCAGGAAGCTCTGATTACCCAATTGAAGTGTTGAAAAAAGCAGGAGTAGATATGGCATCTCCAGAACCTGTGAGAGAGGCATTACAAGTATTTGAAGAGAAATTAAATGAATTAGAAGCACTATTGTTTGAAGAGAAGTAATGAGAAAAGACGAGGAATTTTATCCTCGTCTTTTTTGTTTGAAACATTTGCTCAAAAGTACATAATGTCGATATTTGTCGAATGATTAAGGTGATTTTCTTTACTTTTTCTATATTAGAAGGAATTTTCACGACTTATTTTTGTAGTTAAAATCCTTTAAATCGTTTTCTATAGTTGAAATAAGAGACAGCGATGACGATAACTCCGAATAAAAGAGGGAAGGCAATAATTTTAGGAAAAGCTTGTAATAGAGAGAGGATATACAAGAAAAAAGAAACAATAACACATAGAAAGATAAGAAAAATATGAGACTTTTTCATAAGGAAACCTCCTAAATTGCTTTTTTTATAGCTTATTCAAGAATGAAAACGTTTAGAATGTGACAAAAATGTGAAATTCGACAAAAGGGGTTGTCATCTGACGTCGAATCTTGTAATATAATAAGCGTGAACGAATTCACATACAAACATATACCCCTTTGTTTGAACGTGAAAATTTCTCCCATCCCCTTTAATATTTTTATAAGCCGTAAAGAAGAAGACCTGGTGTTTACACCAGGTCTTCTTCTTTTGCTATCCATTTCCAATAACGCTCGCACTTCACTTCAATCATTTGTACTTTTCGTTTTAGTTGTAATTTTTTTAGTTCGCGCTCTATTTCTTGCTGAGGGCAGTCATATATAAATGAGATTTCCTTTGAAGAAATAAATTGTGTTGCTTCTAGTAATACTTCTAAAGGAGGTAATGGCTCTGGCTCAATTTCGCATTTTACCAGTTCTTTTAATAGCTGTACGTATACATCATAGGAATAAATTCCTGTGATTTTAATACCTTCCTCATCTGAATTTGCATGAAAAAATAGGAGGGAAGGTATTTCTGTAATATGCATCTCATTTGTGAATTTTAGGTCGCATTGGAAAGCTTTTTTTGCGCTAACTGAGTGTAGGTCTTTTTTAAATTCCTCTACATCAATGCCGCTATCTTTAGCACATGTAAGCAATAATTCACAGTCAGGGTTTGATACATTTTCAAGAAAAATGTATTCTTGGAGTTTTCGCAAAAACTTCGAACCTGCTTTTCGGCCTTGCAACTCCGCCGCCTTAATTGCCATCGAAACTAAATACGGTGTTGACGATGCCTCTTGCATATGTACTTTTCCATCACATGAAAAACCTTGTAAACTTGTTGTCTTTTCCCACACAAATCGAATATTAGCAGGTTTATTCCATTTGTGTGAGGAAGCGTTTGCCCCGTCCACTTTTCCTGTTACTATATGACGAATAGAGAAGTATTTCCCATACTCAAGCCATAGTTTAATAATAAAAGGCTCGATATCCCAGCAATCTTTACAAAGTGGATCAATAAATAAATATGCTTCTACAGATTTATGCTCGCATGTGGAAGGAGAAGGCATATTCATATGCTTTGCTTCCTGCTTATCCATTACTCTTCACCTGTTTCATTTTGAGTATTGACCATATGTTGAGCAGTTAATGCTAAACGTTCAAAAACAAACTCTCTTATATGACCTTGCACTCCTGTATCATCCATTGCTTGCTCCATACATGATAGCCAAGCTTCTGCACGTTTTGGAGTAATCTCAAACGGAAGATGGCGTGCTCTTAGCATAGGATGCCCATGTTCTTCAGTGTATAAATTAGGACCACCTAAATATTGTGTTAAAAATTGTTTCTGCTTCCTAGCAGTTTCTGTTAAATCATCCGGGAAGATCGGAGATAAGTCAGGGTGTTCACTGACATAGGAATAAAATGTATCCACTAATGTTGCAATGCATTGTTCACCGCCAATTGCTTCAAATGGTGTCATCGGTTGCTTGCTCATCCTTTATAAACTCCTTTTTCCATGAAATGTATATCTATTGTAGCAATGGAATGTTATGAAGAGCAACTAAACAGCCTTCATAACATTCTTTACTTATTCTATATGTTGCTAATAAATCTTTTGCTTTCCAAAAAGGTGAAACGTAGCCGTAAGTACAGCTCTTCTTCACTAATGGAAATTTCACTTTAGCGCTCTTTGTTTTGTTTGGCAAGGAAAAAGCGTTTTACTTTGTTATTTGTATGACGAACTGGTACGTTATGTTGCTTTAATAACCTTATAAATGCTGCTTTACCGGTCTTTTCATCTTGCACTTCGTATTCAATTTCATAATCATCGTGATTGTAATAGAAACTATGATCAAAGACAAGCGTTCCGCCTTCAAATAATGTTTCAGCTCTTTCTGTTGTTAAACTACCCATATAAGTTAAAGAGGAAACGGGAATTTGTAGTTTGTCTAGCTGATCCATTACAGTTCCTTGAATGAGTGTGTTTGTTTCCATCATAAGTTTTGCTTCTTTTTCTGTTACAGACTGATGAGTTTCTAATAAACCAATTTCAGCAGGTTGTTTTAATGTTAATGTATAAGTTCCATCTTTATGACGAATACGAAGTGCAGAGCCTGCATCTTTTAAAGAGAAGTGAGGCGTTTCAAAGTAGTGATTTACTTGTTTTGTAAATGCTTCAATAGAAAAAGATTTGCATAATGTTTGGAATTCGTCCTCTGTAACCATATTTTTAAATTCAATTTCAATTTCTTGTGTCATTGTGTGCGCTCCTTTTGAAAAATAATTCTTTACACATTATCGCTTTTTCATAAATTTGGTTCAATGTTTTATTTGTTTGCGTCCATGTTATGATACAATAATACTGTTAAGTAAGACAGGAAGTTGAGATGGAGGAGTTCGAGCATGCAAAATAAAATTCAAGTTAAGAGCGTAGAAACGAGAGAGAATGCGCTTATTTTTTGTGCGGAAAATACTGAAATAGAGGTAAAGGAGTTAAGTGCGCGTAATCACGTACTTGTAGACTCAGACAATTTATCATTTTTATATATCTTAGAAAACGAATCATCTTTCATTTATGTAAGTATTCCGCATACATGCTGGGAAGCAATGCATGAAGCGATGAATAAAGATACAGCGATGTTTATTCGCGTGAATGATGTTGAAATAGAATTAGAAGGATTAAAAGAAGAAGTAGAATATTTAGTTGAAAATATTGAAGGTAATGCAAATTACGGAGAAGAACTAGTAACTGCTGTAGAAAAAGTGTTTCTATAAGCAAATGGATTGATTTTGGTGGTGGTTGAAATGAATCGTAATTGGGAAGAATTTTTAGCGCCTTATCACCAAGCGGTGGCGGAGCTGAAAGTGAAACTAAAAGGAATGCGTACTCAATTTGCAATGTTAACGGAGCATTCTCCAATTGAGTTTGTAACAGGAAGGGTAAAGTCGGTTGCAAGTATTATTGATAAAGCGGAGAAGAGAAATGTACCGCTAGACCGAATCAGAGAAGATATGCAGGACATCGCGGGCCTTCGAATGATGTGTCAATTCGTAGATGAGATTAAGCCTGTTGTAGAATATCTTCGAAAACGAAATGATTTTGACATTGTGGAAGAACGTGATTATGTAACGCAAAAGAAAGATAGCGGCTATCGCTCTTACCACGTTGTCATTAGTTATCCTGTTCAAACGATACAGGGGGAGAAAAAAGTGTTAGTTGAAATTCAAATTCGCACGTTAGCAATGAATTTTTGGGCAACGATTGAGCATTCTTTAAATTACAAATATAGTGGACGTTTTCCTGAAGATATTAAAATACGCTTACAACGTGCAGCGGAAGCGGCGTTTTTATTAGATGAAGAAATGTCTTCCATTCGTCTTGAAATTCAAGAAGCGCAAAAGGTCTTTTCACGAAAGCAGGAAACGAAAGATTCTGAATCATAAACTAAAGGGTGTTGGGCGATGAAATTTACAATTATGTCAAAGGGAGATCAATCATCAGATACACTAGCAAGTACGATGAAAGAATACTTGCTAGATTTTGGGTTTACAATGGATGAAAAGGAACCTGATATTGTAATTTCTGTTGGGGGAGATGGAACGCTTTTATATGCATTTCATCGTTACTATAATCGATTAGATGAAACCGCATTTGTTGGTGTACATACAGGGCATTTAGGTTTCTATGCAGATTGGTTACCGACGGAAGTAGAGAAGTTGGTGATTGCAATCGCTAAAACACCGTTCCAAGTGGTTGAATATCCACTTTTAGAAGTGATTATTCGCTATGTGAATGGTAGTAAAGAGTCGCAGTATTTGGCGATGAATGAAGCGACTGTAAAAAGTGCAGAAGGTACATTAGTAACAGAAGTGGAAATACGCGGAGAGTATTTCGAAACGTTTCGCGGAGATGGTCTTTGTATTTCTACTCCTTCAGGAAGTACCGCTTATAATAAGGCGCTTGGCGGAGCGATTATTCACCCTTCTATTGAAGCGATTCAAATTGCAGAAATGGCATCTATCAACAATCGTGTATTTCGTACGGTAGGTTCGCCGCTCGTACTGCCGAAGCATCATACATGCGTTTTAAAGCCGGCTGCAGGAATGAACTTGCAAATTACGGTGGATCATTTGACGATGGTTCATCAAGATGTGAAATCAATTCAGTATCGCGTTGCAAACGAGAAAGTACGATTTGTTCGTTTCCGTCCGTTCCCATTCTGGAAACGTGTTCGTGACTCGTTTGTTGCAGATAAATAGAGAGGGTTTATATATTTGAACAGATTTACATTGAAATGGGATATAGGGCTGGCTGAAGAGGGAACTTTAGTTAGAGAATTTTTGAAAACAAAAGGGATTTCGAAAGCTGCTTTAACGGATATAAAGTTCCGTGGCGGAGCAATTGAAGTAAACGGTCAACACACGAGTGTTCGTCACAAGTTACAAGCTGGTGAAGAGTTACAAGTCTTTTTTCCAGTGGAGGAAAGAAGTGAAGGGATGGAAGTGGAAGAGATCCCTTTATGTATCGTATATGAAGATGATGCGGTTCTTGTTATAAATAAAGAAGCAAATATGTCGACGATTCCGTCTAGGGAGCACCGGTCAGGAAGTGTTGCAAACGCTCTTTTATATCATTATGATAAACAAAATCTTGCAAGTACGGTGCACATTGTGACGAGGTTAGACCGTGATACTTCAGGGCTTATGTTAATTGCGAAAAATAGATTCGTTCACCACCTTTTATCGAAGCAGCATCAACAAAAAGGGGTGAAACGAACGTATGAGGCAATCGTTCATGGGACTATTTTAGAAGAAGTAGGAACGATTGATGCACCAATCGGACGAAAAGCGGATAGTATTATCGAGCGAACTGTCTGTGAAGATGGTCAAAGAGCTGTTACTCATTTTAGAGTGATGGAGAGTTCTTCCGATAAGACGCATGTAGCGCTTGAGCTCGAGACGGGAAGAACACATCAAATTCGTGTACATATGGCACATATAGGACATCCGCTACTTGGGGATGATTTATACGGCGGCCGAAGAGATGTGATAAAACGTCAAGCGCTTCATAGTACTTCTTTGACGTTTTATCATCCTATTTTAGAAAAGGAAATGACTTTTACTGTCAGCATTCCGGATGATATGCAATACGCTTTACGTAAAAAGTAAAAGGGAACAAAATTCTTATACGATAAGAATTTTGTTCCCTTTTTTTTTAGCGGAATAATATTAAAATTTGATTCTCACTAGTACGCTTTATAACGAAAAAGCCACTTTCAGCCTTTGTAGCAATGCCGTCATCATTCGGACGACAATATCCGTGTGTTTCGCAAGTACCGTCATCACGTACTAACATTTGTCCAATTAATCCGATAGGAAGCCACTCGGTGCGATTTCGTCTTGATATATACTTACAAGATGGATCCCATTCTGTATTTAAAAGAGGTTGTATTTCTTGCGTATCCGTACGCGCATATTGACGTTTTCCGAAGCTATCTGTTTTATAGCGTTTTTGCCAACTTAAAGCACCGCTATTTCCTATGAGAGCGGGTGTAGCACTAGATATTCCTAATATGAATGAATCGTTTGAAGTGGCTATCCGAATTTTTTCTTCGCTACTAAATGTAACGAAATAACCGACATCAATAGGGGTATGATCTGCTGTTTCAAACATTTGTGCATAATCAGTCCCGCTTGCATTGTAAGAAGCACCATCGATATACATTTCTCCGTTATGAGCAAGCCATTTTGCCCCTATATTATGATCAATTTCACTTGTACCATTTGCAATAAACCATGAATAAGCCTCTTCCGCTGTACCAAATTTCCCCATAATATGGCTGCCGGCAAAATTAGCTGTTGATGTATGATTTCCTTCCGCATGAGATGAGAATCCATTAGCGATAGTTGCGGTTCCTTCTGCGTGTGCTGCTTCGCCTAAAGAAATCGTATGTTTTCCTTCCGCGTGAGAATAAGAGCCGCCTGCTGTCGTTTCACTTCCTTCACTATGCGAACTATGTCCAGTTGCCTTTGTTTTTGATCCTTCTGCATGAGAAAAGGCACCCATTGCTTGTGTAAGCAATCCTTCGGCATGTGAGGCGATTCCGTCAGCTGTAGAGTGAAGGCCTTCTTTATATGCGTGGCGACCTCCTTTGTTAACTTCTTTTTTTATAGGTGTAGGTACAGGAGCCTGAGTAGGGGCGGATACTTCTATTTGTTCATCGTTGCCTGAGACTAATGCTTCTTTTATTTTTTTTACTTGATTTATAATAGTAGCTGGAATTTCTGGTTGTACTTTTTCCTTTATTGCTGCAGGAATATTTTTTTCTATATTTTCTTGTATCTTTTCCGAATTAAGCACAGGTTCATCATTATTAGAAGCGAGCTTCTTTTTTTGTCGTGCTTTTATTTTTTTGCTATCTATAATCCGCCTCATAACAGCATTTTCTAAAGAGACATATTTTTCTCTCGGTTTGCTTTTTTTTGATGACTCTTGTTCTTCTATTTCTTCTATAGCTGCAGCTCGAATACTGCACCAGTTGTTAATTCCATACATGGGATGGTATAAAGGGTGGAATTTTTTTTTTTGTTTAGAAGATTTTTTCTTCATTCCGTCACCTCCTGCGACAGTATATGCCGCACAATTAAAAAAAGATGCACTTTATTGCATCTTTTTTTAATTGCTTTATCTAGTTTTAGTGTGGGATACGCCTAGAAAATATCATTTTTCCCTGTTACTTGTGAATTCAATAGGGGTATTTATGAAATTGGGCGGAACTTTTCAGGAACAAAAGGTAGGGAAGAAGGGACAGAAACAGTCTCCATCTCAGGGTAACGTAGTCCAGTTAGTTTACCACCAAATACAGCGCCGGTATCAATATTGACTGTATGATTCACAAAGCGGGGTTCATTGACAGGTGTATGCCCATAAATAATCCATGTTTCACCTGTATACTCTTGTGCCCAATCGCGCCGAACTGGTGAGCCGTCAGGATGTTTTTCTCCTGTAATATCACCATATAATACAAATGTTTGTACTTTTTTATCGTGTCTTCCTATGTAATCTTGCCGAATGCCAGCGTGACAGACGATTAATTTTTTTTCATCCAGTATGTGATATAGCGGTGATTGTTCGTAAAGAGTAATGAATTTTTCTTTTATTATTTGTTGTTTATTAGAAGATAATGTTTCATATTCTGCAACAGTTGTTTCGAGCCCATGAGCGATTGTAACATTACGCCCAAGGAAAAAACGATACAGTTTATTGCAGTGATTCCCTGGAGCATAATAAGCTTCTTTTCTATTTATTACGAGCTCCCATACAATTTCAATCATACGTAATGAATGTGGACCGCGGTCTGTAATATCACCAACGAATGCCAGCTTTCGTTTTTCGTTATGAATTGGGAGACCGCTATCCCAGCTATATCCTAGTTTCGTTGTTAAGTCTTGAAACTCTTGGAAGCATCCGTGAATATCGCCTATAATGTCATATTTCATATGTAAACCTCCAGCTCATTTTTTCATTAGTATATCTAAAATGGACATAGAAAAAAACCATACCGTTTTTCGATATGGTTCATTTAAACATAAAGACTTTAGTTCTTGAGCGTACGTTCAAAATAAATCCAATAGCAACCATGTATGTGAGCAGTGAACTCCCACCATAGCTCATAAGAGGTAATGTTATTCCTGTAATAGGGAGTAAACCAATTGTCATCCCGATATTTTGGAATACTTGGAACGTGAACATTCCGATTGTACCAGCACAAATGTAACTACCGAAAGGTTCATTGCTTTCTAAAGCGATATGAATCATTCGGTATATGAGTAAGAAAAAAAGTGAAATAATGATACTGGCTCCTAAAAAGCCGAATTGTTCAGCGACATTTGTGAAAATAAAATCTGTATGCGGCTCTGGGAAATATACTTGTCCATTTTCCCACCCTTTTCCTTGCATTTCTCCTGATCCAGCAGCTAAGAATGCTTGTCTTAATTGATATCCTTGAGCGTCATATTTGTAAGGTGCTAGCCAGCCGTAGAAGCGGTTTAATTGATATTCTTTTAGAATATGACCTTTAAAGAACTCTGTATGAGTGAAATAAATATATGTTAAGGCAGAGCTCATGGCGAAAATGGTAGTGGTTAATCCGAAAATAAAGCGCCAACGTATACCAGAAATTAAAATCATTGCTGCGAGCATTGCGGAAATTACCATTGTGTTTCCTAAATCAGGTTCTTTTGCAATTAGAAGTAGTGGTGGTAAGCTAGCCGCAAATATTTTTAAAAGTAAAATGAAATCTTCACGAGTTGTTCGAAAAGGGTATTTTTCATTGTGATTCGCTATAATTCGTCCAACGACGATAATCAAAAATAATTTCATAATTTCAGAAGGCTGAAAATTTCCGATGCCTGGAAGTCTGTACCACGCGGTAGCCCCTTTAATTGTAACGGCGCCAGGAACTTGAAGCTCTAGGCCAATAAGAAGTATCATTGCAAAGCCATACAAATACCAAGCAATTTTTTTATAGCGATCAAAATCGATAATCATAATAACACCAATGGCGATAAATCCAATAACGTACCACTGGATTTGCTTTAGGACAAAATTTACGTTTTGTAAAAATGGTGGTAAAGAAGGTTGTGCACTTGCAATAGCGAAGCAACTAACAGTCCCAATGGCAAATAAAATAAATATTAATATGTAGTCTATTTGATATTGAGGATTTGAGTCTTTCACTGTATGTATTCCTTTCTAATGCTCTTTATATTAGTGGATCTTAGTTGTTGTATCGCAGAGTTTAAAATGAATGCATGATCGATAACGTGGATTCACATATCGATTATATACTTTTATTTTCGTAGAATAGGCTAATGATTTAGCTCTTTTTATAATTATATCCAAATAATGAGAAAGACGTACATGTGCATCAGGAATGATATTTGAAATGTGACGGTATGTAAAGAATTCTTTAAAATACTTAGAAATGGTACTGGAGGATCTTCAATTGAATGTGCAACCGAGGCGGAAGTTCTATAGATATATGTAATGAGGTAGGGAGATATGGCTCATACGCTACTCATATTTCAAACAAAGCTGTTCTTTTTAGCAATTCGTGGAAAGGTTGAACTACAGATTTGTTTTCTATATGTGAGCCTCCTATAAAAAGGTATACGACATTATGGCTAATGTAGAAAGAGAAGAAATAACGATTGAATACATAATAGAAAAAGCAGTAAAACTTATATAAGTTTTACTGCTAAGTAAAAATTAAGCGATTTTTTCAATAGTAATTGATGCACTCGTACCAGCAGTTAGTGATAATCCAGTGATGTTTGTAACAAATGCTTCAACTAATGATGGAGTTGATGTAATTTGTGTAATCGCTTGGATAACGATAGGTACTCCAGCTATAACTAAAGTTGTATTGGCGCCTGGTATAGGTGAGCCATTAACTTGAATTTCAATGTTACCTAATGCACTTGCCAATGTAGTATATACGATAACGGTAATTTTATAGAATCCAGTTTCGTTTATGTTGAAAGTATCACCACCTGAAAATGGAGAAATTGCTGTGCCGAATTGTGATCCCAATGTATTAAACCGTACAGGTCCGGTACCCGACAAAGTGACACCAGCCGAATCAGAGTTAAATGCGTACAAGCCTGCTGGAAGTCCTGCCCCAGACGGTCCAGTTGGTCCAGTAGCCCCAGTAGTTCCGGTAGCCCCAGTGGCGCCGGTAGCTCCAGTCGGTCC